>CALLZN010000311.1 GCA_937858895.1 uncultured bacterium
TGCTGCGGAGCGTGACCCACTTGCTCGTTGCGACGGTCTTGCCGGCGGCCTCGCCGATGAAGCGCAGCGCGCCGGCCGGCGCGACGCCGTGGCCCGCGGCCCACACATCGACGACGTCAGTGGGGCTAGCGAAGCGCAGCGCCATACGCGGGTCACCCCACTCGTTGACGATGGCAGTCTGACCCGAGTGCGTCGGCGTCTTGGCCGACTCGGGTGGCACGAACCAGCGGCCCGACTGCCCGACGAAGATGCTCTTGGATTCGGGGGTCGGGTAGAGGTGAGCGCGAGCTTGCACGACGTCCATCGACTCGAGGACGAGGGGGGAGATCGCGGACGAAGGTACGCGTTCACCGGCGACTTGGGCTCGGACGCCCGCGAGGACAAGGAGGGAGATGCTGCTCGAGAGCAGAGTAGGAAGGACCGTCAATTTGGACATGGCAGCTGAGGGAGATGTCTGGGATGACAAAGGGGCTCGAGGCCGCCCATCACAATAGCACCCGCTCCAACCCCCGGCGCGCCCTTCAGATTGTCATTGTCTCAGCTTCCCTTCCATCCATTCGAGCGCATCGGCGACCTTGTCTCTTGCGCTCGCGAAGGCCTCTGTGCTGCCCTCTTTCAAGGTTGCCAAGCTCGCCTTGGCTTCGTCCATGCGGAGGCGCAAGCTCTCGCGCATGTCGTCCGACACAGCGTCGAAGCGTTGCTCGAGCTTGCTCATGCGAGCACGTGCAGCGGCGACGAACTCGTCCTTCTGGTCGGCAACGTAGGTGCGTAGTTCATCGATCCGCGTCTCGACGCGATTCGGGTTCGGATCGCCCTTCGTGCGTGCGTCCGTATCGTTGCATGCAACGAGGGAGAGGCCCGCCAGCAAGAGCGAGCCCAGGAAGATGGGGAGAGGTTCTTGGCGCTTCGTAGTCATGCGGGATGGTGAGCAAAGCACATGCCGGTGTCTTCGGGCACTCACGGATCACCCGCAGAACGGCGCGGCGAAGCGCGCAGCGACAACGGCCGCGCCAAGTCGTGCCGATCACCACCAGCACTTTGCAGAAAATTCTCGCTGCGACGCACGATCGATGGGCTCGATCGATCTCTCGATCCGAGCAAGGGCATCACAGGGCCTCCGTTCTGTAGACACAGTTGAGTTTGCCCTTCTCGAAGCCATAGAGCGAGAGACGAAGGATCGGCGCTTCCCACGGACCGGAGACTTCGATGAAGCCGACGTTGAGTCCGCAGTAGGGGTTGCGCATGGGCTTGACGGCTTTCAGCACGCTACTCGTGACGCGATGAGCTCCGCGTCCGAAGGCCGAAGTATGGTGCAAGAGGGATAGCCTCGATGCGAGGCTGACGAGAATGCTCTCACGGTTGGCCAAGGGGCTCGAGATCAACTGATGCACCTCGACGCCGAGGCCTGCGAACGCGACCTTGGTGACAGCGCCAATGTGAATGTCACCGCTGGCGATGACAAAGCGCTGATCCGGATACTCGAGTCTGTGTTCGGCGATGATGCCGATGAGGCGGTTGCGGTCTTTGTCAAAGTTGGGATGTGAGAGTCGATCTTCGAAGTCGCTGCCGCGAGACGTGAGCACGCCGCCAAGCCAGGCGAGGGTCCGCGGCACGTGAAGGAGCGGTAGGCTCATCGCGAGGATGAAGACCGGTTTGTCGGCGTGCTTACGTAACACCGCCTTCAAGCTGTCGAACTGCGCGTCTTCGATCAATTGCGGCCGCGAGCCGACCCGACGCTGCGAACGAAGATCGAGCGCGAAGCCCCCAACTGGTCCGTAGTGGAAGTCGAAGGAGAAACCTGTTCGCAGCCTCGCGCGGTCACTCGAGGCGTCGTGAGCCATGCGTGCTGCCTGGTAATCGCCGAAGGCTTCGAAGGCGCCGTTGCGAATGGCCTCCCATTCGTCGCTTGCATGATCAGGCGATGAACCGAAGTTGTCGACGACATCATGATCATCAGGGACCGGATAGCAAGGTCGCTCGGCTTGGAGGATCTTCCACGGGTAGACGTTCCAGAAGCGGCGGTATCGGGCTTGGTACGCCTCTCGGACGGCCTGCGTGTCGAGCCCGAAGAGCTTCTCATCGGCGAAGAGCGACGAGGATCGTGGGGCATCGGCATACATCTGGTCGCCGACCATGAGCGCGATGCGGCACTGCTTTTCATGCATGAGCTCGTGAGCGCACTCGAGCATGCGCGCTGACTTCGCATCGACCTCACCGGCGTCGTTGAATGGCTGGTAGCAACTGAAGACAGCGATCGAGAAGAATGCATCGTGCGTCGACGCTTCACCCTTCAACGGTGTTGTGTGGAAACGTCCGTGCGCGAGCTGCACGCCGAAGCTGTCGCGCAGCTCGATGCGGTAGTCGCGACCGGGTTGTAGCCCCCTCAAAGTCACCGGTCGCGTCAAGTCAGAACGTAGGTCGTCGATCGCGACGAACACGGACTTGCTCTGCGGCGGGCAGTCGGCGCTGCACCATACCGTCAGCTCGTACTTGGCAGGACGTTCCACACGAAGCAGCACGACGGCCTGGTCATGGCCGACACGTCCGATCACGAGCAAGTTCCGCAGTGGCCCCGTCGCGATAGTTGCAGCTTTTGCCATTGGCCTACTTCACCGGCCTGGTCTTGGCTTCGTCGGCGATCAAGTTGCCGCCGTCGTCCATGGGACGTGAGTCCAAGGCTTGCTTCTCGACGGTCGCGGACTCGCTCGAAAGGTCGCCCTCAGCTTCGACAACCGTATCCGTTGCTTGGTCGGTCGCTTCGCGACGGCGCTCGCGTTCGACTGCGACGAGATCGCCAGGCTGTTCCCGGTCGCTCAGCATCCTCACCGGCACGCCGGTCGGGAAGACGATCTCGCGCGCTGCATCCGGCATGCTGATTCTGCTCGCCATGAAGGTGTTCTTGACGAGTCGCAGCAACGCCGACTTGACCTTCATGGCGCTGTTCTTCTCGATGTCGATCCAGTAGTAAGCCTGGAGGTCGACGGTGCTCTGTCCGAGCGCGGTGACCAGGACGAGTGGCTCGGGATCGTCAAGGACGGCACTGTGGTGCTGTAGAACGTCGAGGGCGATGCCTTGGGCGAAGGCAATGTCGTCGTCGTAACCGATGCCAACTGTGAAGGAGTGTCGCTCTTTCGTGTTCGCAGTGAAATTCTGTATCTCGCTCTTGTAGATGGTCGCGTTGGACAACTGAATGTGGTTTCCCTCTGCCGTCATGAGGATGGTGCCCCGAAGCGTGACGCCCTGAACGTAGCCGCGCCGACCAGCGACTTCGATCAGATCACCGACGCGAAACGGTCGTTGCGCCGAGATCAGGATGCTCGCCAAGAAGTTCTCGGCGATATCGCGGAACGCGATGCCGACGATGAGGCCGATGAGTCCCGTGCCTCCGATCACAGTGGCGGCGAGTTGCGTCAAGCCTGAGACCCGAAGCGCCGCGAATGTGCCGAGGACCAGGATCGGGAAGGCGATCGAGTTGGCGATGACGTTCGTCAGGAGTTGACTGTCGACCCGTCGCCGGGCGATCGACGCCGCGCTGCGTTTGGCGGCGACCGCGACGATGAAGGCGACTGCGAATACAAAGGCGCCGAACAGCAAGAGGGGGAGTGCGCGGATGGCATCCCGCAGGAGCTTGCGTGCTTCTGACCATGCCGGACTCAGATCCAGGAGCGGAGCTTCACGCACCACGAGGTTGTTCACCACGGCGACGACGTCTTCGGTCTTGCGTGCGAGAGATGCCGCCCAGTCTCGGTGGGGGACGCTATCGGCTCCGCCGCGCAGCGTGACGACGCCTTCGTTGACTTCGACATGGATCTTGTCGAACCACTCTGTCGCCTCGAGGATGCTGGCTAGGCGGCGCGCGATCGCCGCGTCGTCAGCCTCCGGATGTACGGCGACTGCGGCAGGCTCGGGTGTTACGTTCTCGACTTCGGTCTTTGTCGACTCTTGGCTCTGGCAGGCAAGGACATCAGCCCCCGCCGCGAGGCTTGCGGTGAGGCCTAGAAGCAGCTTCAGAAGGCAAAGTCCAAAGCTCTTTCGGCGCAAGACGTGGGCGAGTGGACGCGCGCGCACTCAGTCACGCTCTTTGTTCAGAAGTTGGACAAGCGCGGCAACACCTTGCACGCGCAGCAGCCGCAGGGCCGCACGGATCGACCACAGAATCGTACTCCTGCGAGCTCGGACCGAAGACGGAGCTTTGCCGCGAGCACCCGTGGCTGCGAAGCCGCTGACCCCGGCAGCGGCCAGGCTCATCCAAGGATGTTGCTTCAATATGCGCGTGCTGCGTTCATGGAGGTGTTGGACGTCTTCCTGCAAGGCACCGCGGGCTCCGCGCTCCATGGCCGAGAGCGAGGCGACTTCAGGAGGAGGTGCGTCAGCTCGAATCTTGCTTTCCCCGCGTAGCTTCTGCCGACAGCGGCGTAAATAACTACGTCTCATTTTCGAGCGCAGGATCAGCGCGCTCACGGCCATGACGAGGCCAACGAGTCCAATCGCTGCGAGGACAGCGATCCACGTCGATCCAAGGGCGATGCTGAGCTTTGTCAACAGGTGCACGACTCCCCAAGCCGCAGTCGCCATGGCCACCGCTGTCACGACCGCAAAGATCAAGACAGCGGCGACAAAGCGCAGCAAACGAGCGCGCACGGCGGCCGACCATCGCATCGTCCTCAAGCGGACGACGTCGTAGCCGTGATCGACGCTCGCCCCGAGCAGGTCTGCCCAGGAGGGCCGGGGTCCGCGTGCGGCCCCGGCTTCTCGAGTGCCAGAATTATGATCTGTTCTATCGGTCATGGTCGTAGCCTTCGTGGACGCCGTGGCTGCCGCTTCAGGGCTCGCCTCGCTCAGCGCCGCGCGAGCAGAATGCCGAGGACCGCACCGACGCCCGCAGCAACCAGGACGGACTTGATTGGCTGCTCGCGTGTCGCGGATTCGACTTTTTCGCGGTACTGCTCGATCGTGTCCTTGCCCTTCTCGAGCGCAGCTACGCCTGCATCCTTGGCAGCGACCGCGCGTTCTTGGAGTGCGTCCTTGGTCGCCCTCGAGAGTTCCTTGAGGTCGTCGCCAAGGATACGTACCTGCTGCTGCAAGTCGCTCGGCTCGTTCGTCTTCATAGAAGTTGGCTTCAACTGATTCGTATCGCTGTTTCCCATCGTCGTCTCCTTGCGCGTGTGCGCAGAGTCATGTTTGTCACCTCGTTCGGAAGTCGCGGGCCGATTTGGCTTCGCCGATCGACTGAGGCTGAAGGGACTCCATGACAAGAAGCGTGCCGCGCGATGGCGTGGCTCTTTCGCGATACTCAGCGGGTAAGAGAGGTGCTCCAGCAGTAGATCCGCCATTCCTGGCGCGGCACTTCGTTCAATCTTCCAGCTGATCTTGCTCTGCAGTGCGCGAAGAGCGCGTGGAGCACTGCGTTCAAGTGCGGCACGCGATTTGAATCGAAGGCTCGCTTCACGTCGTCGATGACTCCGACTCGTCGACGCTCACATTTTCACTACACGACAGGTGACCCAAATGTCTTTCAAGTCTGCATCGTTCCCGCTCCTCGGCCTCCTCTTGCCGCTTCTTGGCGCCTGCGAATCGATCGACAGTGAGCGCAGCGCTCTCCGTTCAACGCTCAGTGACTCGGGGCAGCTAGCTCGCGAGATCACGACCTGGCGTGCATCCTTGCCAGTGGATGTCGGTCAGAACGCTGTCCAGAATCTCGAGGCATTCCAGATCAGGGCTGGCAAGAACGCCGACACCTTCGAGTCGCTCTCCGAGGAAGCTCGTGCAGGCGTGGACTTGACCGGCCTCCAACAGGCTTTGCGAGCGATCGAGGGATTTGATACTTCGACCTTCGCGCCTGCATCGGCGACCGCACGGACTTCGCTCCTCGACCAGTTCTCCGGCCTTGCTCGCAATCTCCAGAGCAGCGTCTCGTTGACGACGCCGCGCCTCGGGTCCTAACGCTCTCTTGGAGTGATGAGCCGGAAGGCTAGCGATGACGTCGCCGGATGACGTAACACAGCGCAGGTCGAGTATCGCGATGATCATCCTCGCGACCCTCGCAGTGACCTACTCCGTTGCACTCGCACGGCCCATCTTGCTGCCGCTCGTCCTTGCCTTCCTCTGCAAACTCGCGCTCCGTCCTGGGCTTAGCTGGCTCGAGCGTCGTGGTATGACGACGGTCTTCGCGGCTCTGCTCGTGATGATGGGTGTAGTGGCATGCGGGGTATATGGCATGTATCGCTTGAGCGACCCGGCTGCTGCTTGGATCGAACGACTGCCGGATGACCTGCGTCGTGCGCGCGATCGATTGTTCGACGCAGGCGGTGGCGTATCGGTGCAGCTGAAGAATGTCAAAGAAGTGAGCGATGTCGTCGCCGACATGGGCAAAGTTGGGCCCGGCTCTGAGCCGCTCGAAGTGGCGGTGGTCAATCAGCGCCCTGCCTTCGCTCTCCTCGGGGGGGTCTGGGAAGTCGCGGCATCCATCGGCATCGTGCTCGTTCTGACCTTCTTCATGCTGACGACGCGTGGTGCTTTCTTGAGCAAAATCATAGATAGCACGTCGTCACGAGAGCGCGGCTTGGCTGTGGTGTCGTTGGCTCGGTCGATCGAGGCGAGTTTGACGCGCTACATGTTCTCGATCGTCGTGATCAACGTTGCTCTCGGCGCGTGCGTCGCGCTCATCTGCGCCGCCACGGGATTGCCAAATGCAATCTTATGGGGAGTCGTCGCTGCGATCGCGAACTTCGTGCCCTATGTCGGCGCCCTTGTAGGCATCTGCCTGCTGGCCGTTGTCGGTCTATCGACGTATCCTACCGTTGCAAGCGGTCTGATGCCAGCCGGACTGTATGCCATCTTGACCGTCGTCGAAGGCGCCGTCATAACGCCGATCATCGTCGGACATCGTCTTAAGCTTTCGCCGGTGGTCCTCTTCGTCTGGTTGTTGCTACTCGGTTGGCTCTGGGGCATCCCTGGCGCATTGATCGCCGTGCCTCTACTCGTCGTCTGTAAGGTCACATGCGAGCACTTGCCGCGTCTGCAATGGCTGGCTCGATTCCTTGAGACTTGACCCCAGTGTTGCGTTTGCGGCGCGTCGGTCGCTCTCGGGCCTCGCCGCCGGCCGACCGAGACTCGGAAGCCTCTTGATTTGTTTGCGCAGGGTCCCTTCGATACTCGCCATCCACTGACAATATCGCATGATCGATCGTCGCGAAGTTTCGTTGCCGCGTATGAGCCTGACGTCGCGACTCCTCGCGCTCTGCGTATGCGCTGTTGGCGTCATCGTCGTGATCGGTTGGATCGGCGGCATCGAACGCTTGCGTGTGCCCTTTCCCAATACGGCGTCCGTCAAACTCAGTACTGGTATCGGCTTCGGCGTGCTCGGTTTGGCCATTTGGAATGCGGTGCGCAGACCAGGCTTCACGATTTGGGCCTATAGCGCGGTTGCACTGTGGGGAGCAGTTCACCTGCTACAGGAAATCGTCGACATAGATCTCGGCATCGACCAACTCTTCGTCGAGTTTGCAACACGTCGTGCGCAAGATGGGCCGGGCCGTATGGCACCTACGACTGCGGCTGCTTTCGTCTTTTGTGGCTCGGGGGGACTCCTGTCTCTTCGCGGCCATGGGCTCCGCACTTACGTTGGACAGTGGTTGACCTCGAGTGCTGCGGTCATTGCCACGCTCGCGGGCGTCGGCTACGCGTACGGAGTCGATGAACTTTATTGGATCGAAGGCTTCTCGGCCATGGCCTTGCCTTCGAGCATCGTCTTTTTTCTTGCGTCGATTGCCATCCTGCTCGCGCGTAGCGACATAGGTATCGGCTTGATGATGGGCCTGCGGACTTCGTCAGGCACTGTCTTTCGCTCCGCTTTGCCTGCCGCCATCTTCGTTCCGCTGCTAGTCGGCTGGATTGCGATTCTTGGTGCGCGGGAGTTTTGGTGGACGCAGGCCTTCGCACTGAGTGCGACGACGGTCGCGAGCTCCGTGTTGCTTCTCCTCGTGCTCTACAACGCTGTCTCCCGAGCGCGAGAGACCGAGGCAGTGCTCATGCTGCGCGATCGCGCGCTCGAGAGCACCGAGGTCGGGATCATCATTGTCAATGCAGTCCGGGAGGATCAGCCCGTCGAAGAAGTGAACGCTGCCTTCGAGTCGATCACCGGCTTTCGTGCCTCGGACATCGTTGGCAAGAACTGCCGCGTTCTCAATCGACTCGCTCGCGATCAGCCCGGTCTCGATGAGATGCGTACAGCTCTGAGGGACAAAGTATCGTGTGACGTCGTGCTGCTCAATCACCGCAAAGATGGGAGCCCGTTCTGGAACCGA
Organism: uncultured bacterium; assembly: GCA_937858895.1. GTDB lineage: Bacteria > Planctomycetota > UBA1135 > UBA1135 > JACKHW01. Next base: position 8,307 of record CALLZN010000311.1, read on the forward strand.
GTGGTCATCTCACCGGTGTGTTCGGCATTCGGCAACGTGACGCACTTCGTGGGTGTGTGTCGTGATGTCTCCGGTGACATAGCGCGACAACGCGAACGAGAAGAGCTGCTCGAGTCCACAACGGCCTTGCAGATGTCAGCTGAGAAGGCGCTGCAAGCGCGCGACGTATTCTTGGGTGTCGTCTCACATGAGCTGAGATCACCGCTTCACAGCGCAAGGCTCTGGGCAGAGATCTTGCGCGAAGGTGATTCCAGTATCGAGCCGCGACAGATCGCTACCCACCTGATCCGAAGCATCGATGCCCAATCGCGCTTGGTTGCCGACCTCCTCGACGTCTCTCGCTTCAGCACAGAGAACGGGATCGAACTCGAACTGTCGACGACGAATCTCGTCCAAGTCGTCCAGAACGTGATCGCTGATCTCAGGCCGTCTGCCGACGAGGCTGGATTGGACTTGCGTGCTACGACACCGACGGCGGCAGTGTTTGCGGATGTCGATGTGGATCGCATCCAACAGGTCATGCACAACTTGATCGAGAATGCCATCAAGTTCACCAAGGCTGGGGGATGGGTTAGGGTTGATCTTCACGCGGACGTTCAGTTCGCACGCATTCAAGTGGTCGACAGTGGCATTGGCATCGAAGCCGAGGACCTTCCGCATGTGTTCAGTCGTTTCTGGCGGCGCAGTGACAGCGGAACAGCCAGCGGTCTCGGTCTCGGCCTCTCGATCGTAGAACATCTCGTTGCTCGTCATGGTGGTGAGATCGAAGTCGCGTCAGACGGCGCACAGCGCGGGTCGACGTTCTCGATCTCTCTTCCGCTCTCAGAGGCTGAGTCCCGTGACGTTTCGACGCCCGCTCGACGAGGTGACACGCAGCGCACGCGTGTTGCTTTGGTTGTTGATGACGAATCGAGTGCGCGTTCGGCCATGAAGCGTATTCTCGAGGCGATTGGCTTCGAGGTATTCAGTGCGTCGACCGCTGCGGAGGCCTACGAGCTCGCCCTCGCACACGAGATCTCCTTGCTGGTGAGTGACATCTGGCTTCCTCACGGATCTGGTCATGAGTTGATCGAAAGGCTTCGACTGGCCGAGAGTTTCGGCGTCGAGCCCGTCGCGATCGCCGTGTCGGGGCAGGGCGCTCCAACAGATCGTCGTCGCGCCATCGAGGCGGGATTTGATGCCTTCCTCGCCAAGCCCGTCAGTCCGTCGACCCTGCGCGAGCTCATCGCTGCCCTGTTTGCGCGTGCCGGAGACGATGATGCAGGTTGCGCGCGCGACTTCGACGCTGACGCCGGTGATGCAACCGTCGTGGTACGTAGATAGGCGCGACTGAATTTGGAGCTTCGCAGCAGGCGGCTTTCTACAAAAGGTGGCCTGTTGTCGTCGCCAGTGCGTGCGATCGTGCCGGTTCGGGAGGAACTGTGGGTGTCATAGACTTCGCACTGTAGTGGCACGGAGCTTGCCTAGTCACTCCTGGTCGACCGCTTGGGCCGACACGCTGCCTTCGCTAAGGCTGACGAACAGAAACGAGGTGTGACACTACATGCTTTCCTGGACCATTACTTTTCTAGCCATCGCGCTCATCGCCGGTCTCCTCGGTTTCACGGGAATCGCCGGAACAGCTGCGGGCATCGCGAAGATCCTGTTCGTGATCTTCCTCGTTATCTTTCTCGTGTCGCTCGTCCTCGGGCGCCGCGGCAAGGTGGTTTGATCATGAAACCGTTGCCCATTCTGTTCTTGATTGTCGGCGTGGTTCTCATGGTCTTCGGCGTTCGAGCCACGGACTCCGTCGCTTCGAGCTTCAGCGAATTTTTCACCGGCAACCCGACCGACCGAGCGATGTGGCTGCTTCTTGGCGGCATTGTGTGCCTGATCGTCGGCGCAGTCATGCTCGGACGTGGGCGTCGTGTCATCGACATCTGAGAGGCGGGGCTCAAGCGTCACCGGCCGGACTCGATTCTGCCCTGGCTGCGTAGACCTGCAGTCGCGAATAGAGGGTCTTGAGGCTGATCCCGAGGGTTTCGGCGGCGAGTTTCTTGTCGCCGCCGTTGCTCTCGAGGGTCGCCTCGATCAAGAGGCGCTCGGCTTCGGCTATCGACATCCCTGCCCGGATCTCGAAGGTCGAGCGCGGTTCGATGGCTTCGGGCCGCACGATGTCGACTGCACTGCGGGCGAGCAGCCCGCTCTCGTCGCCGAGCGACGGGAGGTGTTCTGGTCGGATGATCTCGCCTCGGCACATGATGTGGGCCCGTCGAACTGTGTTGACCAATTCGCGGATGTTGCCGGGCCAATCGTGAACATCGAGGAGGGCGAGGCTTTGAGCATCGAAGCTCTTCTCCGTCTCATACTCTTCGTTGATCGCCGCGAGGATGGTCGAGGCCAGCAGGGCGACGTCGCCGCGGCGAGCACGCAGGGGCGGCAGCTCGATCGGGAAGACGAGCAGTCGGTACAGGAGGTCTTGTCGCAGCTTGCCCTGGTCGACCGCATCATGTGGATTGCGGTTGGTTGCGGCGATGATGCGGATATCGACGTCGATGGTCTCGGAGCCGCCAACGCGCGTGACTTGCCGCTCTTCGAGCGCACGCAAGAGCTTGACCTGAAGGTCGAGCGGCATCTCGGTGACTTCGTCGAGGAAGAGCGTTCCCTTGTGAGCTTGCTCGAAGTAGCCAGCGCGCCGTTTGTCGGCGCCCGTGAAGGCACCCTTCTCGTGGCCGAAGAACTCCGACTCGAGCAGGTTGGCTGCGATCGCTCCGCAGTTCACGGCGATGAAGGGAGCGTTGCGCCTGCGGCTCAGCTCGTGGATCGTTCGGCTCGTGACTTCTTTGCCGGTGCCTGTTTCGCCGATGAGGAAGACCGTCTCTTCGGTTGGGGCAACTCGCTCGATGCTTTCGTAGACGCTCAACATGGCCTCGGATCCACCGACCATGGATCCGAAGCGACCGAGGCTCTTGAGGCGGCCTCGCAGGTTGCGAACCTCTTGCTTGAGGTCCACGCGGCGCTTGACGTTGCTGAGGAGCGATGACAGGCGCTGCGGATCGGCAGGCTTGCGCAGCCAATCGGTTGCCCCCAGGCGTAGGGCGTCGATCGCAGATTCGATCGTCGTCTGGCCAGAGATCATGACGACGTCAATTTCGGGATCGAGGCCCAAGACGTACTCGAGTAGCTCGAGACCGCTACCGTCAGCTAGGTTCAAGTCCGCGAAGACCAAGTCCGGCAATCGTTCGTCAGCAAGTTCCTTCGCCTTCGTGATGGTCTCTGCCTGGCGTACGCGCGAGGACTTGGTCCGCAAGTACGCCTCGAGGGCGCAACGTTGCTCGGGATCGTCGTCGAGAATCAGAATGTCGAGCATCGCGGAAGTAGCAGCGAAGAATATGGTGTCGGGACACGTCGAGGCGGGTGAAGGATGAAGGGAAACGACGACGCGGACAAGCCGCAGGATCAGCCGTTATCCGAAGCGTCGCAAGAGCGCAACGCGGGTTCGAGCTCAGACTCTGCAGCGGCGGTCGAAGCCGAGCAGGTGCAGCGAGCTCTCCGTCGCTTCGTTCAGATCAACTTGGACAGCGCGCTCGGGTTTGAGACTGCTGCTGCCGATGTCGCCGACCCGCAGCTGTCGGCGTCGTTCGTTCGCATTGCCGAGATGCGGCGCGCCCACATGGAGGAGCTGCAACGGCTAGCCGATGATCGGTCGGCGATGACCGAAGCAGAGACAACGGAGCCGCGCAGCAGCTTCCTCGCTTCCCTGCACCGCATGTGGATCGATGCGCGTTCCTGGCTAACGGCCGGAGACACTTACGCGGTCTTGGCCGAGGTCGAGCGCGGCGAAGATGAGATCAAGGCTGTCTACGAGAAAGTGCTACCCTCCCTTGAAGAGGCTGCCGCCGGCCGACTCTTGCGCCGCCAACACGAGGACATCCGGCACTTGGTCGCGGAGCAGTTCGCCGAGGTGCGCCGCACCCACGATCGCATGCGCGACCTGCGGGACGACAGCCTGGAGTCCGCTACGTGAGCCTTGCCGTGGTCGGACTGGAGGATGGGGGAGCTCCGACTGCGAGCCTCCTGGACTTTTGGTTGCGCCTCGGGATCGCGGCCATCTGCGGTGGGGCCATCGGGTGGGAACGTGAGCGCAAGAGTCGCCCCGCTGGGCTGCGGACTCATATGCTGGTGGCCATCGGCGCCTGCGCTTTCACGCTCCTGTCGATCGAGATCGGTGAGAGAGACAAAGAAGTCGACCCGACGCGCATGCTGCAGGGCATCATCGGCGGCGTCGGCTTCCTCGGCGCTGGAGCCATCCTTCAAGGCCGGGAGGGCGTGCGCGGCATGACGACCGCGGCGGGGCACTGGGCGGTCCCCGCCATGGGCATGGCGGGCTGGCTCCCCGAGGGACTGCTGGCGATCTCGACGACGAGCCTGGCAACACTGTCGTTGCTGCATGGCGTCGTTGGTCGCGCGCCGCTTGGACCTGATGGTCCCGTCGATGCAGCGCCGCGCAACGGCGACGAGAATCGGGGAGGAGCAGCTCCGCCTTGAGCGAAGGGAAGAGCGCGCCTACCGTCCCCCTCATGGCCGATGTCGTCCTGCGCGGAGCGAGCGAGCACAACCTGAAGAACGTCGATCTGCGCTTCCCACGCGACCGCCTCGTCTGCTTCACGGGCGTCAGCGGCTCCGGCAAGAGCTCGCTCGCCTACGACACGATCTACAAGGAGGGGCAGCGGCGCTTCCTCGAATCGCTGTCCAGCTACGCGCGCCAGTTCATGGGGCGCATCGAGAAGCCTCGCGTCGAACACGTCGAAGGCCTGTCGCCGACCGTTGCGATCGACCAGAAGAGCGTGTCCCGCAACCCGCGGTCGACGGTCGGCACGATCACCGAGGTCTGGGACTACCTGCGCCTCATGATGGCGCGCCTCGGCACGCCGCGCTGCCACGTCTGCGACGCCGAGGTCGTCGCCTTCGCGCCCGAGCAGATCGTCGACGAGATCCTCGCCGCCGGTCGCGAGGGCGACGCCCTCCTCGTCCTCGCGCCCCTCGTCCGCGGGCGCAAGGGGAGCTACCGCAAAGAGCTGATCGAGCTGCGCCAGAAGGGCTACGTCCGCGCGCGCATCGACGGGCAAGTCCTGCGCCTCGAAGAGGACATCCAGCTCGACCGCTACAAGAAGCACGACATCGAGGTCGTGCTCGACCGCCTCAAG
>CALLZN010000312.1 GCA_937858895.1 uncultured bacterium
ACTTCCCAGAAGAGCGCGTCCGCGAACAGGTCTTCGCGGCCCTCGCCAAGCCCGAGAACTCGTCGTCGCTCGCCGCCGGCATCGCGTGCTTGCGCAAGCTTGGTTTCACCGAGCGCGGCGCCCTCGTCGAGCGTGGCACGACCTTCTTCGACATGCTCGTCCGTGACCCGCAACAGCCGGTCAAGGTGCGGGAGGCAGCCCTCGATGCGCTCGGTGAGAGCGCCGGTGCGCACCGGGCGGCGCTGCAGCGACTCGAAGCTCTCGCGACTTCGGACGAGGGCAAGAGCGGTGGCACGGACACGGCTCCGCTCGCCGAGAACTTGCGCATGACCGCGCTCCAATGGGCGGTGCTCCAGGGGCGCGTGTGGCTGCAGCGACTCGAGAAGGACGACCTGAAAGTCCGCACGAGCGAAGAGCTGGCCTTCTTGTTCGCCTGCCTCGACGATCCGGCGCCACGGATTCGACAAGAGAGCGCCAAGGCCTTGAGTGCCTACCCCGGCGATGTCTCGCGCTTCACCAAAGAGCAGATCCAAGACTTCAGTCGTAGCGTGATCGGTCGTGCTGGCTTGGCGCTCTCGCGCGAGACCAACCTCGCCTGCGCGCGGCAGGGGCTCGAGCTGCTCGTGCGCCACGCCGAACGCTCCGGCCTCGCGGACGCGTCGCTCGCGCGCCTCGTCGCGGCGCTCGTCGCTTGGAGTCGTGAAGAGGCGCGGCGGCGCGACTTGCTTCAGCCCCTGCAAGCCGTTTATCGACCCGACCTCGCGAGTCTCGCGAAGACCGACGTCGCCTCGCCTCAGGTCATGCTCGACCATGCACGTGCCCTGGGCGCTGCGCGTCTCCACTTCGAGCAGGGCGTCGTCTTGGCTGCCCCGTCGCTCGCGGCAGTCGACGTCGCCGCGCGCCGCGACGACGCCGAGGCCGTGGCCATGGCCGTCCTCGCCGAACAACGCGCAGCCCTCGTCCTCGACCTCTTCGAATCCCAAGGCTCGCAGAGCGGCGGCGCCAGCCCGAGTGACGTTGGCAGCCTCATCCTCAGCGCTCAGCGCGGTCTCGTAGGACTGACCAAGGAGCGCCCGCTCGCGACCCTCGCGCTCGCCGAGACCAACCTCGAGCGCGCCGAGAGCAGCGCTGCCGTGGATCTCATGGATCGCTGGTGGAAGAGCGTCGGCGCGACCGCAGCCGAGCCCTTGCAGCAGCGCGCGCGCCTGCTGACAGCACGTGCCTTGATCGCTGCCGGCAAGCCGCGCGACGCCATCGATCAGCTGGCTGGGGACGCTCGCAGCGAAGCCCGCCTCCTGGTCGCCGAGGCGAGGCTCGCGGCCGGCGACGCTTCGGCAGCGGTAACCGAGGTCAGCGCCCTCCTCGACGATCCCGCCCTCGCGCCACTCACGATCGAGCGCGCTCGCAACGTGTGCGTCGAGGCCCTGCTGGGTGTCGGCCGCCTCGACGAAGCTGCGCAGAACCTCGCGCGCTGGCCCGCGGCTCCGAGCGGCGTCGAGAAGGACCGGCGCGCATTGCTCGAACAGCGCTTGACCGCCATGCGGGCGGCGAAGGTGGGGAGCGAAGGTGATGGTGCGAAGCGCACCGATGTCGACAAGAGCGGCGGCGCCGTACCGAACCGCGACCCGATCCCGCAGCGATCTGCGGGTCCCGGCAAGGACGCCGACGCACCGCCATCCGAGGCGAGTGGACAGAAGCTCTGAGTGGTCGCGAGAAAGCTACTTGTCTTCTGCAGGCGAGGTCGTAACCTCTTCGCCTCGTGACGCGGGATGGAGCAGTCCGGTAGCTCGTCGGGCTCATAACCCGAAGGTCGCAGGTTCGAATCCTGCTCCCGCCACCACACGCAAAGGCCACAACAGGCGACGGCTCGTCTCGACGCATCGAGACGAGCCGTTTTCGTTTGCAGCGGGGTCTCCTGTCCCCGTTGCAAGACGGCTCGACCGGCCCACGACCGTGTCACGGGGACAGGACAGCAGGCACGATGCCACAGTGGCGACCACGGGCTGCGGCATGTGTCTTGCGGAACAAGCTCTCGGAGCGGGCCGCCCGTCGGCACATACTCGGGTGCAGCGAAGTCGAGGACATCCAACCAGGACATTGAAGGACGATTCGAAGATGCAGATCAGCTTGCCGCGTGCCGCTCGCTTGGCGCTCACCGTTTCTATCACGCTTTCCCTCTTGCTTGTGATTGGCTGTGCGCGCAGCCACCAACGCGTCGATCCGGACGTCGACGACGGGGTCGGTGGCGGGGGGACCGAATCGCAGGACGTGCGCGCGATGGCCGAAATGATGGCCCGCGACCTGCTGGCAGAAGCGCCCCTCGATGCGAGTGCCGGCACCCCGACCCTGCACATCCTGGCTCTCGACAACAGCGCGTCGCATCCGATCGACAAGAAGATGGTCGTCGAGATGATCCGCACCCGCCTCGTGCGGCACGGTGGAGGTCGCCTGCGCGTCCTGAACCGCGACGCCGCGACCCTGCAAGAGATTCAAGCCGAGCGACGAGCGAAGCGCGAGGGCGCGGTCGAAGGCGCCCAAAAGAAGGCGCTGCTAGGCTCGGACTACGTGCTGACCGGTACGGTGCGCACGATCAGCAAGCGAGGCCGCGACAGCATGAGCTCGGACTACTGGGTCTACTCCTTCGTCGTCGTCGACCTCGAGTCGTCCGAGCAGGTCTGGGCCAACGAGTACGACTTCAAGTGGGCGGGCAACAAGCCCGCCATCTATCGCTGAAGGACCAGCGTGCTGACCTCATCCCAGTCCGCGCGCATGCTGGCCACGAGCTTCGTGCTCATGCTCGCTGCTTCGTGCACGGCCTGGGTCCCAGCGCCGGTCGAGCCGTACTGGCAGGGCCGCCTCGACGTCGCGGAGACGATCTTCCGCGAGCGCCTCGAGACGAGCGATGGGGATTGGGCCCTGTTCGCGAACGAACTCGCGACGACGCTCGAAGCTCGCGGCGAAGTCGATGAGGCCTGGCGCCTCTTCTTCGATGCCGGCCGCCTCATGGAGAACTGGGATGCGAGCTTCGGCGATCGCGTGGCCGCGGTCGCCGGCCGCGAGGACTCGCGCGAGTACCGCGGCGAACCCTACGAGCGCGCCCTCAACTCGATCTACACGGGGCTGCTCTCCTTCGCGCGGGGAGAACCCGACAACGCGCGCGCGAGTTTTCGCGAGGCCATGCTGCGCGATGCCGAGCAGAGCGACGAGCAGTTCGCGAGCGACTTCGCGCCGAGCTTCTTCCTCGCCGCCTGGGCGAGTCGCGCGGCCGGCGACCGGAACGAGGCCCGCGCCTACATCGACGAGGCTCGCAAGGCGCGCGCCGACGCCGTCCGCTTTGGCGCGCGTGGTGCGGCTTCTCCGTCGGTCTTCGATGCCTTCGAGGGTTCGAACCTCCTGGTCATGGCTTCGGTCGGTCGTGGGCCTTCCAAGGTCGCCGACCGTCATCGCCCCGACCTCGTGCGCATCGACGTTCCGCGCCAGCACGTGCGCGCAGCCCGCGTCTACGTCGATGGGCGCTACCGCGGCACGACCGAGGTCCTCGGCGACGTTGCCTACCAGGCTCGTACGCGCGGCGGGCGCTGGCTCGACGGCGTGCGCGCCGGCAAGGCCGTGTTCTCGGAGGTCGCTTCGACGGCGGGCACGGTCCTGCTCCTCGAGGGCTTGGACCGCGAGGATGGGGGACTGCTTCTCGCCGGCGGCATCGCCTTGCTCGCGTCCCTCCTCGTCAACAGCGACGCCGACCTTCGTTGCTGGCGCACCCTGCCGGATACATTGCAGGTCTTGGCCCTCGATGTCGCGCCCGGCGAGCACGAGCTCTTCATCGACTTCGTCGGCGACGACGGCCAAGTCGACCGCGCCTACTCGCGTTCTTACACGATCCGTCTGCCGCCTCGCGACGCCGCCAGCGCGCGCGATGCGACTTCGGTGGTCCACGTCCGATCCCTACCCCTCGAAGCGTCGCTGCGCGCTCGCACCGAGGTTTCCGCACCTCGACCCGGAGGCCAGTCATGAAGCGTTCCCTCTATGGTTCTTTGCTCGCCAGTCTTCTCCTCGCTGCCTGCTCGCATCGACCGATCCCGGCGCCCGGCGTCGTCGCTGACGACGTCGAGGCTTACGCGGGTGGCCCGATCTTGGCCGACCCCTCCCTCGCCGGCGACCTCGAGATCGGCCAGATCGAAGCCGCGCGCAGCGATGGCGGCCGCCTACGCATCACGATCCCGTTTCACAATGTCAGTGGAGATCGCCTGCAGCTGCTCTACCGCGTTGCCTTCTTGGATGCGGCCGGCAACGCGCTCCCCGGTGACGTGACGACCGACCTTTACGTGTCGGCGCCGGTCGGTTTGACGCGCAAAGTCGTGACCTCGCTCAAGAGTGCGGCGGTCCGCTACGAAGTCCAAGTGCGTCGGTACGAGCAATGACGTCGCGTTGCCGATTCACACGTGTCTTGGTCGGTGCTGCCCTCGCGGCCATCGCGCTCTTGGCTGCCTGCCGCTCGCACGAAGTCGCGCGCTACGACACAGCGGGCGGGGCGATCCAGCGTGGCAGCGCCACGGCACCACGTGACGCAAGCAAGCTCGAGGAACGTCTCTCGGGACAGCGCGCAGCGCGGCGGGATGCCTTCGGGACCTACGACGACGAAGCCGCGGCTCGCCACCTCGACCTCGAGGTCGCGAACGCCCTTGCGCTGCAGATCGAGGAGCGGGATCGCGAGGCGCGTCGCCTCGAGGCCGAAGTCGAGATCGAGCGCATGCGGAGCGAAGCGTGGCGCGCCCAGTGGGAAGCTGGCCTGCCGGCACGGCGCCCGCAGTCTTCACCCTTCCCGATCAACACGCTGTTCTATGGCGGGCTGGGCGCCGTGATCGGACACCAGTATGGACGTCGCGATCGTGGGCTGGCGATTGGCGCGGGCCTCGGCCTCTTGCACGACGTCCTGCGCTTTCGTTGGTGAGGCCTCAGGCCTTGCGATAGCCGAGCCCGAGGAGGACCTGGAGGATCTCGCTGTGCGCCGGGAAGAGGCAGTTGTTCTCTTTCTTGTAGGCGTTGAGCGCGTTGATGAACTCGAGTACCTCGGCCGTGACTTCGGTCGTTGGGCTCTTGCGCAGCTCTTTGGTGTCGTCGTCGTTGTGCGCGCGGCGCTTCTCGGTCGGGGCCTTCGTTGCGGGCTTGGCGTTCGACGCGGCCTTGGGCTTCTGCGCCGTGGGCTTCGCTCCGCTCGTTCCCTTCGCCGAGCCTTGGGGCTTGGTCGCCTTCTTGGCCTGGGCGGCCTTCTTCGTGCTCTTGGCGCTGCTCGCCTTCTTGTTGCTCGTTGCCTTCTTGGCGGCGCTGCGCTTCGTCGTCATTTTGGTGGTCGGCATGGACTCGCTCCGGGGGCTCTCGCGAGGTCATCGACCGCAGAGGCATCCGCCCTTGAGGTCGAAGTTCTCGGCCCGCTTCTGCCTCACCAAGGCGCGAGACCGGTCAGGGCTTCGTAGAGCGCAACGTACTGGCGAGACGCCTGCTCGCGGAGCTCGCGCGGCAGCGGCGGCGGCGGCGCCTTTTTGTTCCAATCGAGGCCGTCGAGGTAGTCGCGAATGACCTGCTTGTCGAAGCTCTCGGGGCGCTTACCGGGTGCCACGTCTTCGCTGCGCCAGAAGCGCGAACTGTCGGGTGTCAGGCATTCGTCGACGAGCAGGATGCGCTCGCCGATGCGACCGAACTCGAACTTGGTGTCCGCGATCACGAAGCCCCGTGTCGCGGCGTAGGTGCGGCCACGTTCGTAGAGGGCGAGGGCGAGGTCGCGACCCTTGATGGCCAGCTCTTTGCCGACCAGCTCGCACGCGCCTTCGAAGGAGATCGCTTCGTCGTGTTCGCCGCGCGCGGCCTTGGTCGACGGCGTGAGGATTGCCGCCTCGAGGCGGCTCGCGTGTTCGAGGCCTTGCGGCAAGGTGATGCCCGAGATCGCGCCGCTCGCGAGGTAGTCCTTGTAGCCACTACCAGTCAAGTAGCCGCGCACGACCCATTCGAGCGGTAGGACGCTCGCCTTGCGGCAGCGCATCGTGCGTCCGCGCAGGACGTCCTTCGCGCCGTCGGGCACGTCGTCCCAGCTGTCGACGTCGGACGAGAGTAGGTGGTTGTCACAGAGGTCGCGCGTGAGGCGAAACCAAAAACACGAGAGCCCCGTGAGCACGATGCCCTTGCCCGGGATGCCTTCGTTCATGACGACGTCGAAGGCCGAGACGCGGTCGGTCGTGACGAGGAGGAGCTCGTCGCCAAGCTCGAAGAGCTCGCGGACCTTGCCCGATGCGAGCTTCTTCGCGAAGGGCAGGTCGACGGTCAAGACCTCGTTCGGGACCTTGGAGGACGACGCGCTGGAAGAAGTGCCTGGGTTCATGCCGGTATCGAAGGAGGGACGCCCGTGCTTTTCCACAACCGTTTGGCGGGCCGCACCGTGGCCTCGCCAAGGCAGTCCTTGGAAGCGCGCTCTGGCCTCCGCAGAATCGGCGCGTGCCCGCCTTGGTCTTTCATCCGCCGCCTTGCAAGAGCGCCTTCGCGCGCGCTCTCTTGCTCGCGCTGCTGCGCCGCGGTCGCACGCGCCTCGACTACACGTTGGAGGAGGGCGCGACGCTCGCCGCCGACGTGCAGGTCGCCGTCGATTGCGTGCGCCGCCTCGGCGCCGAGCTGCGCCATGGCCGCGACGCGAACGGGGCCTTCGTCGAAGTCGAGAGCCGCGGCTGGCCGCGCGCCGCCCCTGTGCGCAGCATCGACTGCGGTGAGAGCGCGACGATGGCCCGCATGCTCTCCGCCCTCACCGCCGCGCTCGGCGGCGAAGTCCGGGTCGACGGCGGCGCGCAGCTGCGGCGTCGTCAGCTCGGCGCTTCGCTCGTCGATGTTCTCCAGGGCCTCGGCGCCAGCATCGAGTGGAACGGCGAAGCGGGTTGCCTGCCGCTGCGCGTCGTCGGCAGGACGGCTCGGACGCCGCTCGACTCGAAGGTCGACACTGCACATTCGAGCCAAGGTGCGAGCGGCCTCTTGCTTGCACTCGGAGTGCATGGCGCTCGTCTGCAGGTCGATGGACCGCCGGCCTATCTCCGTCTGACGGCTGCTTGGATGCGTGCCTTCGGCGTCGACTTGCGCAGCGAGGGCGATCTCTATGTCGTCGACCGGACCTTGCCCGCAGGCGATGTCGCGCTGCGCATTCCTGCTGATCCTTCGGCTGCCTGCTTCTTCCTCGCCTACGTCGCCGGCCATCGCCTCGAAGCCGAAGTGCGCGGGCTCGAGCCTAACGGGCTCGGTGCGGCCCATCCCGACCTCGCCTTCTTCGCGGACCTCGCTGCCCTCGGCGTGCGCGTCGAAGAGCAAGCGAGCGGGCTACGCGTCGACGCGCGCGCGGCGAGCCTCGACGGTGATGGCCGCGGTCTCGACGTCGAACTCGTTCTCGACGAGCGACCCGATGCCGTGGCGCCTCTGACTGCCCTGCTCTCTTCGCGTCGCGGATGCCATGTCCTGCGCTCGTCGAAGCTACGTCACAAGGAGAGTGATCGCATCCAGGTGCTCGTGGACGGACTACGGCGCCTAGGCTTCGCAGCCGAGGCCTTTGCGGACGGCTTCCGCTTCGAGGGTCGCCCGCGGGGACCACGGGCGAGGCAGCTCGACGCTGCACGTGGATCAGCTGCACCGCTGCGCGTCGCGAGCGCGGGCGACCATCGCATGGCCATGGCCTTCCGCATCCTCGCATCGATCCACGGCGTTGATGTCGCGGTCGACGACGAAGCCTGCGTCGACAAGAGCTTCCCGAGCTTTCAGCTCGAGCTCCGGCGTTGGGATGAGCTGCGCGCGAGGCGGTCGTAGATGACGAGGCGTCGGACGCGGGTAGCCGCGTCGCTTCCGGTCGCAGCGAGCTCGTAGACGTGGTCGGCGACGCGCGCGAGGCGTGCGTGGCGGGCGACGAGGTCGCTCGCCATGCGTTCGGCGGCGTCGACGGAGGCAGCCTTCCACTGCACGATGCGGTGCGCCGGGCAAGCGTTGGCCGGCGTCGCGAGCAGGGGAAGCGCAAGCCGCAGCACCGTCCCGAGCTCGGCCATGGCACGTGACAACACGAGGTCGGCGCGCTCGCGCAGGCCAGGAATGCGCGCCGGAATCTGGGCCGCGTCGATCGCCACGACCTCGACGTTGAACAGACCACTCGCCTTCGCGCAGGCCTCGATCGCGCGCGCCTTCTTCGTCGTCCGTTCGACACAGATCACTTGGCATTGAGGCCAGAGCGCCGCCACAGCGACACCGGGAAAGCCGTTGCCGCTGCCGAGGTCGATGACGATGCGCGGCGTCGTCAGCACGGCGTCGGCGATGGCGAAGGAGTCGGCAACGTGCAGCACGCGGGCCGCGTCGCGGTCGCGGATGCCGCTCAGGTTGAGGTTCTGATTGGCTTCGAGCATGGCGTCCAAGTAGCGCAGGGCCTTGGCCTCGGCGTCGGCGTCCGCCCCGACGCTGGCAGCGCCGTCGGCCTCGCTGGCCGTGGTCGCAGCGGCCAGCTCGGCGTCTTCTGCTAAAGGCGCTGTCCTCTCGGTCGCAGGCGGCGCCGTGTCGCGCAAGCGCTGGGTCGTCGGCAACTGCGGCCGGCGCACGCCCCGCCGCCGAGGAAGGGCCGCTCGGTCCTTGTCGTCGTTCATGCCTTCTCTTCGTTCATGGCTTCGGGCTCGTTGGCGGGCACGACGGCTCGCCGAAGAAGTAGCGATCTGCGAGGTCGACGAGCGCCGCGTCTCGACGCGCTTCGTCGACCGGAAGCAGGGTGATGTCCTTCATGCGACGGAACCAGGTCTCCTGGCGGCGCACGAGGCGGTGGGTCGAACTGCGCACGCGCGAGACGAGCACGTCCGACCCGAGCCGGCCTTCGAGGAAGTCCAGGACTTCGCTGTAGCCGATGGCCTGGCCCGCCGTGTCCGAGAAGCCGCCCGCAGCCAGGATGGCGCGCACTTCGTCGACGAGGCCATGCTCGAACATGCTGCGGGTGCGCTCCCGCACCCGTTCGCGCATGTGGTCGCGCCCGATGCTGAGGCCTAGGAGGCGGTGGGGGTAGCGCGGCGGGCCCTCTTCGAACTGGCGCTGCTGTTCGCTGATCTTGAGACCCGTCGTCTCGAAGACCTCCAACGCGCGCACGAGGCGCTTGACGTCGTTTTTGTGGATGCGTGCAGCGGCCTCCGCGTCGACTTCGAGCAAGCGCGTGTGCAAGGCGCCTGGGCTCGCTTCTTCTTCGAGTCGCAGCGCGTCCCGCAGTTCGGCGTCCTTGGGCGGACCATCGAAGAAGCCGCGCAGGATGGCCATCAGGTAGAGCGGTGTGCCACCGACGAGGAGCAGTCGCTTGCCCCTTCGTGTGGCGTCGGCGATGCAGGCATCGGCGTAGGCGGCGAAGCGCGCCGCATCGAAGTCCTCCCATGGATCGACGAGGTCGATGCCGTGGTGGGGCACGAGCGCGCGCTCGTCGGTTGAAGGCTTCGCCGTGCCGACGTCCATCGAGCGATAGACGCTCATCGAGTCGACCGACAGGATCTCGAGCCCGTGCCGCGTGGCGACTTCGATCGGGAGCTGGGTCTTGCCCGAGGCCGTCGGTCCCGTGAGGACGAGGAGGGGCTCGAGGAGGGGTTCAGCGCAGGTCGATGCCATAGCGAGCGAAGAGGCGCTGTTCGAGTTCTTGGACTTCGCGCGGCGAGGCTGGTGCCGTGGCCAGGTCGGCTCGCAAGCTCGCTTCGACGTCACGGTAGTCGGTGACCGTGCGCTTCGTGACTTCGAGGACGTGGTAACCATGCGATGTTCGCAGCACGTCGCTGATGCGCCCAGGTTCGAGCGCGCGCACACAGGCCGCGAAGTCGGGACCGAAGCGTTGGTAGTCGTAGCCCTCGATGATGGCGGCCCGCGCCTTTGTCCGCGGGTCTTGGAGACGCGTCACCGTCGTCGGGTCGTCGGATCGGTGCGCGAGGGCTGCGAGCGAGCGCGCTTCGAGAATCGCGCGACGGATCGCCGTCGCATCCTCGAGGCTGCGCGCTTCGACCACTTCGCGCGTCGGAGTTTCGCCGGCCTCTTGCAGGCGTCGCTCGGTCGACACGAAGGACACGAGGATGTGCTGCACTTCGACGCGCACGCCACCGAGGCCATAGCGCGTGTCGAAGAGCAGGCGCAGGTCGCGCTCTTCGACACGGCGGTCCTTGCGGACGAGCGCATCGACGCGCAGGCGCTCGAGCTCTGCTTGCTGGAAGGCGCGCATGCGAGCGAGGCCCCCCGGGCTCGACCCGAAGTCCTTCGCGCGTCGCAACGCGCTCGCACGCGCTAGCTGCGGCGCCGTCCGCGCAAGGCCCTCTCGCTGGCACTCGGAGGCCACGAGGCGGACGAAGGCGAAGTCCGCGAGCAAGCCCCGATCTGCGCGCGCCACGAGGTAGCGCTGGTAGTCCTGCAGGTCGAGGCCAGTCACTGTGGTCGTGAAGAGCGGCCCGCCGCGCTGCGCGAAGGGCGGCTCGAAGAAGGAGCCCGTCGGATCGAGGCGTGCCCCGGCCTCGCGGGCTCTGTCCTGGGCTCCCTCCTGCCCCGCTGCGGCGAGTGGTAGCAGGAGCCAGAGGAGCGCGGCGCTGCGCTTTCTGTAGGCACGCCTCGGAGCGTCTTGGCTGCAATCCTTGCGGGTCATCGTCATCGTGCGTAGATTTTCGGCCCTTCACTTCACGGTTGCATCAGCTCCACCCGTCCGGCGGCCTCTGCAGGTCATCGTGTCCGGTGGTCTCTCGGAAGAGGCTCATTCGGACGAGCCTCGTTCGAATGGAGTTCATGCAAGTCAGAGGTTCATCTTGCCGCGTTCGGCGCCGGAGACGGTAGCGCACGCGCAACCTTTCGTTCGCGCATGATCGCCTTCCTATCCGACATCCACTCGAACACCGAGGCCCTCGAGGCCGTCCTCGCCGACGCGAAGAAGCGCTCCGTGCGACGCTACCTCTGCCTCGGCGACGTCATCGGCTACGGTCCCGAACCGCGCGAGACCCTCGCGCGCGTCATGGAAGTCTGCGAGTACTCGCTGCTCGGCAACCACGAGCATGGCGCGATGTACTACGCGAGCGACTTCAACCCCAAGGCGCGCGCGGCCATCGACTGGACGAAAGACCAGCTCAACGACCGCAACAAGCCGCGCGACGAGACCTTCCGCTTTTGGAACTACTTGTCGGAGATGCCCGAGTCGAAGGTCGACGGCCACATGTTGCTCGTGCACGGTTCTCCGAAGGACCCGATCCGCGACTACACCTTGCCGAGCGACGTGGCGGACCCGAAGAAGATGCAGGAGCGCTACGAGCGCATGGGCGCGTGCCGCATCTGCTTCGTCGGCCACAGCCATGTGCCCGGCGTCTACGAAGATGGACACGGCTTCCGGTCACCGCGCGAACTGGATGGCCACTGGACGCTCGGCGCCCGCAAGGCCATCGTCAACATCGGCTCGGTCGGCCAGCCGCGCGACGGTGATCCGCGCGCTTCGTACGTCACCTACGACCCCGACAGCGGCGAGGTGGCCTTTCACCGCATCGCCTATGACGTCGAGGCGACCATGGCCAAGATCCGAGCCTCCGAATTGCCCGACTACCTCGCTGATCGCCTCGCGGTCGGTCGCTGAGCCCCGTCGCCCGATCATTCATGGAAAACCGAGTCTCGCGTTTCCTAACGCCGCTCCTCATTGCGCTTCTTGCCTACCTCCTCATCGGGCAGTTCTTCGGCAAGTCGCCGAGCACCGAGAGCGTCGACAAGGCGCCACCGCCGCTCGATCTCAGCGCCAAGACCACGGCCCTCGAGGTCGCGGAGCACAGCGTCTTCACGCGGGCGGCGCCCGAGTCGCTCGGGACCCCGGGCTTCGACATCGACTTCCACACGATCGGTGGCGGCATCAAGACCGTGCACCTGCGCGACTTCTTCTCGACGCCCGATCGCAAGCTGCACGATGCAGACCACCTCTACCAAGCGATCGAGTACGAGGACGCGTCGGGCAACTTGTCCTTTGCGATCGAGGACTACCACGGCAAGTTTCCGATCGAGTGGGACGGGGCTCTGTGGACGACCGAGAAGATCGCTTGGAAGCGCCAGAAAGACGCGCCGAGCGGCGTGGTCGCCTACCAGCTCGAGCTCGCGAACGGCCTGACCCTGGAGAAGAGCTACCGCTTCTTCGAAGCCTCGCGACACTTCCAGTTGGCGATCCGCCTGAAGGACCGCGGCCTGACCGCGAGCGGCGAGGCGACCAAGCTGCCGGCGACTTGGACCTATCGTCTGCGCACGGCTTCTGTGCTCGCGAACCCCGAGGACGAGTACTTCGGCAACCCCGCGATGGTCTTCGCCATGCGCGAGGGCGGGACCGAACTCTCGATGCGCGGGCCGAGCAACGCGCGCGAGGGGCGTCAACTGCCGCCTGTCTTGCTGCGGGAGGAAGGCGCGTCGATTGCTTGGGCCGGGTCGAACTCACGCTTCTTCACTTGCATCGTCTGGCCTGACGACGCGGCCTCGAAGCAAGCGATCGAGGGCGTTTACCTGCGCAGTCTACCGACGAGCGATGGCGCGCTGCGCAAGACGCGGGCCTTCACGAACGTCGCCGCCGTCCTCGAACTGAACCAGCGCATCGCGCGCGCGGACGCCGAGGCGTCGGAGCTCGTCTTCAACTGCTACCTCGGGCCGAAGAGTCGCGACGTCCTCGCGGGCGATCCGCAGTACGTTGCCTTCGAGCCGGTCTGCGACCTCGACCTCGAGTCGGGTTGCTACTGTGCGCCCGGTGCGTCGACGCTCGCCAAGCTCCTGCTCTGGGTGCTCAAGCTCTTCCACAGCATCGTCGGCAACTGGGGCGTGGCGATCATCATGCTCACGATCTGTGTGCGTGGCGCGATGCTGCCGCTCATGTTGCGCCAGGGGAAGGCCATGCGCTCGTACTCGCAGCGCATGGGCAAGCTCAAGCCCGAGATGGATCGCATCAAGAAGCGCTTCGAGAAAGATCCGCAGCGCATGAACAAGGAACTCATGGCCTTCCAGCGGGAGCACAAGCTCTTCCCGCCGCTCATGGGTTGCTTGCCGATGTTCTTGACGATGCCGGTCTTCATCGGCCTCTTCACGATGCTGCGCGCGAGCTTTGAACTCCGCCACCAGCCCTTCATGCTCTGGATCAAGGACTTGTCACTGCCCGATCGCGCGCTGCGCCTCGGCATGACGGACCTGCCGCTGATCGGCAACTCGCTCGAGTACTTGAACATCTTGCCCTTGGTGATGGCGGTGCTCTGGGGACTCAACATGCTGGGGCAGCCGCTGCCCGAAGATCCGCAGCAGCGATCGATGCAGCGCATGATGCGCTTCATGCCCTTCGTCTTCGTGATCTTCCTCTACAACTACGCGTCAGGGCTCGCGCTCTACATGTGCGTGTCGGCGCTGTGGACGCTCTTCGAGCAGAAGCTGCAGCGGAAGAAGTACGGCGATATGGCGACGGCTGGTTCGCCGATGCCGATCTGAACCCCAGGCATGATGCCAGCTCACGTCGCTGACCTGAGGCGCCCTTCGTCCCAGTAGACCTTGGCCGCGCCGCCACGAGCGAAGCCGACCAGTGTTGCGCCGGCTTCGCGGCAAAGGTCGAAGCTCAGGGCGGTCGGCGCCGAGACCGAAACGATGATCGGGACACCGACGCGGAGCAGCTTGGCCACGAGTTCATAACCCGCGCGGCCCGAGAGCACGCCGAGGCAAGCAGCGAAGTCGCCGCCCGCTCGAGCGGCCATCCCGATGGCCTTGTCGATCGCGTTGTGCCGACCCACGTCTTCGCCGAAACCCAAGAAGCGCTCGTCCTGCGCACGGACGATCGCCCCGGCGTGACAGGCGCCCGTGCGCGCGAAGTTCAGCTGTCGGGTGCCGAAGGCGTCGAGGACGGCGGCGAGGCGCGTGACATCGAAGCGCGGCTCGGCTGCCCGCAGCGGCCGCGCGGAGAGGATCTCGTCGAGGTCCTCGATGCCGCAGAGACCGCAGGAGGGTCGCATCTCGTGGACCCGCGTCAAGGTCCGCCGTGGCAGCGTGCCCGCTTCGGCTTCGCTCGAGAGGCGCACGCGCACGACGTCGGCTTCGATGCCGGGCTGGTCGTCGGGGCGTGGTTCGCCGCGCGGGCGGCCGCGCCGGATGTCGATGCTCAGCACTTCGTCCAAGGACGCGACCATGCCCTCGGAGAGCAAGAAGCCCGTGATGAAGTCCTCGTCCTGGCCCGGCGTGCGCATCGTGATCAGGCGGGAGTCATCGATCTCGATGCGCAGGGGCTCCTCGCGGATCAGGTCGTCCCTCGTGCCGTCCCGCAAGCGTCGGGCGTCGAAGCCAGGATTCGAGGGCGCGGTCAAGGGGCAGATCTTCGTAGGGGGCTCGGAGCAGGCGCTGAGTTTTTGCGGCAGCGCGGCATGATAGCCGCATGCGCAGCGACTCGACGCTCAGTTCCTGGCTCCCCCTCTTTGCCGCGGTTCTCGTCGTCGTTGTGGGTCTCGCGGCGGGTGATGCGCGCGGCCAGGTGCGTCATCGCGAGCCCTCGGAACTCGCGCTGCGGGCAGGCCGCGACCTCGAACGGGAGACGACCCTCGAAGCAGCCCTCGAACGCGCGGCGCGCGAAGCGCGCCCGGTGCTCTGGTACGTGCCGACCGTGCCGCGCTCGCCGATGGATCGCCAGCAGGTGGTCGACCTCTACATCCAGGCGGGCTTCTTCGCAGACCCCGACCTGCGGCCGGAGCTCGCGCGCTTCGTGCTTCTCGAGAAGGTGCCGAGTCGCGACGAGGCCAAGCGCTTCGACCTCGCGCCCTTCCGCTTCATCGAACCGGGCTTTGTTGTCCTCGACAAGAGCGGGGCCGAACGCGGTCGCGTGCACGCGCTGACGACCTTCTCGCCGACTTGGTTCACGCTCTGGCTCGATGAGTTCGTGGGCGAGGTCGTGGGCGGCACGCGAACGAAGCCTGGCAGCGTCGACGCGAACCTGCCACCGAGCGCCGCAGCGCTGCGCGAAGCGCGCCTGCGCGGCCGCTCTTCCGAAGTCGCGTCCATGGTGCGGCGGCTTCGATCCATGAGCCGCACGCTCGAGCCCGAACTCGCGACGCAGTTGGCTTTGGCCGAACTGAGCGGCATCGAGGCCATGAAGCGCGAGCCCGGCAAGGACAGCGTTACGACGCCGAGCGTTCCCGCAGCCATCGTGCCATCGATGTCGGTCTACGCCGAAGCGGCCCTGCTGCGCGCGACGGAGGCGACCGCCATGACGCGCTTCTTGAAAGCCTGCATCGCCGCGCGCAGCGGCCGGCAGCTGAAGGCGCGCGAGCTCTGGCTCGAGCTCGCTCGCGATGGCGACGCGGGGCCGGTCGCCGCGCGCGCGGCGGCGGAGGCCGAGGGCTTCGGTCCGATCGCGCGCGGCTTCTGGTCCTTCCGTGCCCTGCCCTTCGCCTGGACTGCCACTGGCCCTGTGGCGTCTTCGACGCGCCCGTGCATCGCGGCCGACCTTGCGACCTTGCGCGAACGCGGCCTCGACTTCTTGCTCGCGATGCAGAACGAAGCGGGTGGCTTCGAGGACAGCAACTACGACTTCGGCGGCCTCGACTCCCTGCCCAACGTCTATGTCGCGGTGACCGCGCTCTGCACGGAGGCCCTGCTCGGCGAGCTGGTGGTCGGCGACTTCGGAAGCTCCGCTGAGGGCGCGGCTCGCGCAGGGCGCCTCGAAGCGGCGATCGCCAAGGGCATCGGTTATGTCTTCGACGACAGCAAGATCAACCCCGACGACGAAGACGAGTGGATCTGGGCGCGGGCCTATCCGATCGAGCTAGCTGTGCGCCTCCTCGAAGTGCTGAGCCGCGACGCCGAGGCTTTGCGCTTCATCGGCCGCGACAAGGAAGCGCTCGTCGCCAAGCTCCGCCAGTGGACGCAAGAGGTCTACACGCGCCAAGGTCAAGACGGGTCCTTCCGTCACGAGTATGCGAATCCCTTCGTAACGGCGACGGTCCTCCACGCGCTGGATGCGGCGCGTGTCCATGGCGTGACGATTCCGGAGCCCGAACGCGAGCGCGCACTCGCAAGCCTCGAGGCGTGTCGCACCAAGCTCGGTGCCTACAGCTACGGCCAGGCGCGGGCGGGGCGCACCGCGCGCGCGGGCGTCGACGAGGCGGCGGGGCGCATGCCGCTCTGCGAGAGCGCGCTCTTACTCTTCGAGCGCAGCGATGCCGCGACGCTCGGCCTCGCGCTCGCTGCCGCCTTCGAGCACCACGGTCAACTCGAGTCGACGCGCAAGTATGACGACCACGCGAATCGGCTGCGCTATGGCGGCTTCTTCTTCTGGTTCGACCTGCGGGCCCGAGGACGGGCACTCGCACTGCTCGAAAAGAGCGGCAGTGACGAACGCGTCGCCACCTGGAAGCGCGAACTCGAAGGTCTGGTCCTCGGTATCCCCGAGTTCGATGGCGTCTTCGTCGACAGCCATGAACTGGGTCGCTGCTATGGCACGGCCATGGCGTTGCTGACCCTGCGCATGCGCTGAGCGCCACGCTCGCTCAGAAGACCTCGAGTACGCCGTAGCAGAGACCAGCGCAGATTGCCGACGCGACGACGAGGCGCAGCTGGAACGAGCGTTTTCGCGTCTTGTGTCGGAAGAGCGAAGCGGCGAACCAGGCCCCAGGTGCCCCAAAGAGGGCGGCAGCCAAGAGCAAGCGTGCCTCGGGCACGCGGCGCGCGCCGCGCTTGGCCTGGACCTTGTCCAGACCGAAGAGCAGCGCCGTGACGAGGCTCATCGCGGCGACGATGACGAGGAGGAGCAGGGCCATGGGGTCGGTGGCTCGGTAGAGGACGCGGGCTGAGCCGGCAGAAAGGTCTGGCGACTTTGAAATCTATGTGATATCACTTCGCTATCGCGCGGCCAGGCGTGCAGGCCAGCGGTCACAGCACACAGCAGCGCGGGGCCAGCGCCAAGAACCAGAGCCTAGAGATGTCGAACATGCAGGATAGAGACCAACGAGTTCTCGACGATACGCGCGATAACCCCGCTCCGAGCCGCGAACGCGCCTTCGTGCCGGCGCTGCGCGGCGCGCCCTTCCTGATCGGGGCGCTCTGCCTCCTGCCGATCGCGATCACGAACTTCGTCGTCGCGGGCAACGTGCGCGACTTCGAGGTCGCTGGCGTCATCCTCGGCATCGTCTTCTTGCTCGCCTTCATCATCGCCCTGCTCGGCTTGACCCTCGTCAATCCGAACCACGCCAAGGTCGTCCTCCTCTTCGGGCGCTATATCGGCACGGTTCGCGAAGCGGGGCTCTATTGGGTCAACCCGCTGACCGTGCGGCGCAGCCTCTCGCTGCGCGTGCGCAACTTCAACAGCGAGACCCTCAAGGTCAACGATCAGCGCGGCAACCCGATCGAGATCGCGGCCATCGTCGTCTGGAAGGTCCGCGACAGCGCCCAGGCGAGCTTCGACGTCGAGGACTTCGTCGACTATGTCAAGGTGCAGAGCGAGGCGGCCGTCCGCCACCTCGCATCGACGCATCCCTACGACCATGCCGACGACGGCCAACCGTCGCTGCGCGGCAGCTCGCAGGTCGTCAACGACGAGCTCGCGGTCGAACTCGGTGACCGTCTCTCGCTGGCCGGCATCAACGTCCTCGAAGCGCGGCTCAGCCACCTCGCCTACGCGCCCGAAATCGCCGGCGCCATGCTCCAGCGCCAGCAAGCCGACGCCATCATCGACGCCCGCACGCGCATCGTCGACGGCGCCGTTGGCATGGTCAAGATGGCCCTCGACAGCTTGCGCGACGAGAAGGTCGTCGAGCTCGACGAAGAGCGCAAGGCTCAGATGATCAGCAACCTGCTGGTCGTCCTCTGCAGCGACCGCGCGACGCAGCCCGTCGTCAACGCCGGTTCCCTCTATTGATGACCACGGGCACGTGCCCATGGCAGCGCTCTGATGACCGACCGCAAGGCCTTCCTGCTCCGCCTGCCCCAGCCCATGCACGACGAACTGCGCGCATGGGCCGACCAAGAGATGCGCAGCCTCAACGCGCAGATCGAATATCTGCTGCGTGAGGCGCTCGTGCGCCGGCGTGGTCGCTCGGTCTCGAGCTCCGAGAACCCGGACAAAGATCCCGACGTGGACCCTGCGGCGCGCTGATCCTCTGCTATGACATCGGGCCTCACGGAAAACGAAGGCAGCAGCCATGGCAGAGAATGAAGCGGAGTGCATGCGCGTCGAGCATGACTTGCTCGGCGACAAGCTTGTGCGCGCCGACGCCTACTACGGCATCCAAACCGCGCGCGCGCTCGAGAACTTCCACATCACCGGCGTGCCGATCAGCCAGCATCGTGAGTTCATCCGTGGCCTCGCCATGGTGAAGCTCGCGGCAGCGCGTGCGAACCATGACTGTGGTGTCCTCGACGCGAAGATCCTCGCAGGCATCGAGCATGCGTGCGCGGATCTGATCGAAGGGCGCTACCACGAGCACTTCCCGATCGACGTGATCCAGGGTGGGGCCGGCACCTCGACCAACATGAACGCGAACGAGGTCATCGCGAACATCGCCCTCGAGCACATGGGCTACGAGCGCGGCCAGTACGATCACTGCGACCCGCATGATCACGTCAATCGCTCGCAGTCGACGAACGACGCGTATCCGTCGGCGATCCACGTGGCCCTCTTGCTCGGCAACGACATCCTCGAGGCCGAGCTCGCTGCCCTCGTCGCTTCGCTGCGCGTCAAGGGGCGCGAGTTCCGGGGCATCCTCAAGCTCGGGCGCACCCAGCTGCAGGACGCGGTCCCGATGACGCTCGGCCAGGAGTTCCACGCCTGGGCCAAGAGCCTCGAGGACGAGATCGAAGCGCTACGCTTCGCCGAAGCGCCGCTGCAGGAGGTCAACATGGGGGGCACCGCGATCGGGACCGGCATCAACACGCCGAAGGGCTACGCGGCCAAGTGTGTCGAGCACCTGTCGCAGGTCGTCGGCCGCAAGCTCCGTCTCGCCGAAGACCTCGTCGAGGCGACGCAAGACACGCAGTGCTTCGTGCTCTACTCGTCGGTGCTGAAGAGCCTCGCGATCAAGCTCTCGAAGATCTGCAACGACCTGCGCCTGCTCTCTTCAGGGCCGCGCGCGGGCCTCAACGAGATCAACTTGCCGGCCGTGCAGCCGGGCTCGTCGATCATGCCGGGCAAGGTCAATCCCGTGATCCCCGAGGTCGTCAACCAGGTCTGCTTCCGCGCGATCGGCAACGACCTCGCCGTGACGCTCGCGGCCGAGGCCGGACAGCTGCAGCTCAACGTCATGGAGCCGCTGATCGCACACAGCATCCTCGAGTCGCAGACGATGTTCTTGAACGCGGCGCGCACCTTGCGCGAGAACTGCATCGAGGGCATCACGGCCAACGAGGA
Source organism: uncultured bacterium (assembly GCA_937858895.1). Classification (GTDB taxonomy): domain Bacteria; phylum Planctomycetota; class UBA1135; order UBA1135; genus JACKHW01. The sequence continues at coordinate 19,376 of CALLZN010000312.1, forward strand.
CGTCTGTCGCACCTTCATCGAGCGTTCGATCGGCATCGTGACCGCCCTCGTGCCCGTCCTCGGCTATGAGCGCTCGACCAAGCTCGCCGCCGAGGCCCTGCGCACGGGGCGGGGCATCGTCGAGCTCGTCCGCGAGCACGGCCTCCTCGACGAGGAAGCGCTCCAGCGCTTGCTGGACCCCAAGACCATGCTCGGGCACAGCGAGCCGTAGCGGCCAGCGAACGACGACCAGGCGGAGCAGCGAGGCGGAGCAGCGACGCGGAGCAGCGACGCGAAGCGCGCTTGCCAAGGATGCGACGCGCGAGATCGCAGCGTCGACGCGGCTCGCACTGGATTCATAGCCTCACGGTGCCGATCAAGAGCACGTGGGTTTACATCACTTGGACTGTCGCGACCTTCGCTGCCCGATGCCGATCGTGCAGCTCGCTGTTGCTTTGCGCGGCATGGCCGTCGGGGACGAAGTCGAAGTCGCGGCAACCGACGCGGCCTTCCTCGCTGACGTCCGAGCTTGGGCGCGCCTGACCGGCAACGCCCTCGAAGAGCTCGAAGCCACGGCGTCCCGCTCGCGCGTTCGCGTGACGAAGGTCGACCCGGGCAGCGGCAGTGGCGGCGCAGCATGACTGGCCTCGCGACCCAAGAAGTCGTCGACGTTGCCCGCGATGTCGCCACCGACGTCGCCGCGCGTACGGCGGCCAGCTCGGACTTGGCCCCAGCGCTCGAGAAGAACCCGTCCGCATCGACCTTCGTCGTCTTCAGCCAAGAGCTCGACAAGCAGTTGATGGCCTTCACGCTCGCGAACAGCGCGGCGGCGAGCGGCATGCGCGTCACGATGTTTTTCACCTTCTGGGGGATCACGGCACTGCGCCAGCGGGCCAAGAAGGCCATGCCCGAAACCAAGTCCAAGACCTTGATGGACCGCATCTTTGCTTGGCTCCTCCCGAAGGACTCGAAGAGGCTGCCGCTGTCGAGTCTGCACTTCATGGGGATCGGACCGCGCCTCATACGATGGCGCATGCGCCGCAAGGGCGTCGCGAGCCTCGAGGAGCAGATCGCGACCGCGCGCGCGCTCGGCGTGCGCATGGTTCTCTGTGATACGTCGGTCGAGCTCATGGGCTTCGGTCGCGATGACTTCCTCGAGGGCCTCGAAGTCGCAGGGGCGACGGCGTGCTTGGAAGCGGCCGCGACTTCGAAGGTCGCGATGGTGATCTGAGGGTCCAACGATGTCGAAGCACGTGCAAGTCATCCTTACGACCGGAACCAAGGACATCGCCCGCGCGGTGCTCGGTCTCCAAGCCGCTTTGGCGGCGGTCGCGAGTCAGCTCGAGGTCGACGTCTTCTTGACCCTCGATGCCACCGAGTGGGCGTGCGAGCCACGCGACTGCGTCAACGGCCAAGAGGTCTATGACCTGCTCGACCTCTTGATTGCCCTCGGCGCGAGGATCACGTGTTGCTCTGCCTGCGCACTCGAAAAGTGCGGGGGCGGCGAAGCTCCGCAACCAGGGGTCTGCGAACTCGACCGGGCAGGATCATCGAACGCGGCGGTGTTGACGAGCGCCAATGTCCAGCTCACGGGGCTCGCGACGCTCATGGAGCGCGTCGCGAGCGGCGCGCCGACCGTGACGTTTTGAAGGCCGATCCGCAGTTTTAGCCATGACCCTGAGCGACCTCCACGAGAACGACGCGACCGAGCTGCGCGCTCGGCTTCGCCTCCTCGAGGCGGAGAACGCGCGCTTGCAGCGAGCGGCCGACGAGGTGGCCGAAGCCAACGTCCACGCTGCGCTGCAACTGGTCGCGCTGAGCGATGCGCGCGCGAGCGAACTCGAGGTCAAGAACGGCGAGATCGAGCGCGCTCTCGCGCTGGCCGAGCAGGCGTCTGAGCTCAAGAGTCAGTTCTTGGCCAACATGAGCCATGAACTGCGCACGCCGATCAGCGGCATCCTCGGCATGGTCGACCTGCTGAGCGACACCGACCTCGATGAGCAGCAGCGCGACCTCGTCGCGACCATTGCCTCGACGGCGGACTCCTTTCTCGAGCTCGTGCACCAACTGCTCGACTTCACGAAGGCCGAGGCGGGGGCGCTCGAACTCGAGGCCATCGACTTCGATCTCTGGGACACGTGTGAGCGCGTGGCGGAGCTCCTGCAGGTCAGCGCCGACCAGAAGGGCATCAGCTTCGACTTCGTCCTTGGTCGCAGCGTTCCGCGTCACTCGAAGGGCGACCCGGTGCGCTTGCGTCAAGTGCTGCTCAACTTGGGCTCCAACGCCGTCAAGTTCACCGAGCGCGGGGTCGTGCGCTTCTCGGTTGCGCTCGACGCAGTCGGCGATGACCAGCACATCCGCTTTTGCTTCGAGGACTCGGGCTGCGGCTTCGCGCCGGAGATCGGCGAGCGCCTCTTCGAGCCCTTCATCCAAGCCGACGTGTCGACGACACGGCGCTTCGGCGGGACGGGGCTCGGGCTGTCGATCTGCAAGCAACTCGTCCTGCGCATGGGCGGCACGATCACTTGCGAGAGCGTCGTCGACCTCGGCAGTCGCTTCGAAGCGCGCATCCCGGTTGCCCGCGTTGCTGACGCCGCCGTCGTCGCACCGATGCAGCGCGGTCGCGTCTTGCTCGCCTGTCTGCGCCCGTCGACTGTCGAGTCGCTCCAGACGCAGTTCGAGGGTATGGGCTTCGAGGTCCTCGGTGATCCCTTCCTCGATGTGCGCTGGACCACGACTGTGGCTTCGCTCGGCGCTGACGACTGGGTCGTCCTCGAGGCCGCCGAAGACCCTTCGCCAGCGCTGCGCTACATCCGTGAGCAGAACGCGGCGGTCCAGGTCATCGTCGTCGCCGGCGCACGCAGCTCGACTTGCAGGCAGCTCAGCGCCTTCGACGTCCGCGCGGTCGTCTTGCCGCCGCTCCGACCGACCGCCATCGCGACCATCGTCAACAGCAAGGACGCCGCAACGGCGCGCGCCGGGCGCCCGGAGGAGGGAGCGTTCTCGGGCCTGCGCGTCCTCGTCGTCGACGACGCCGTGATCAACCGCCGCGCGTTGTCGATCCAGCTCGAGCGACTCGGCTGCGCGGTCGACTGCGCCGCTGGTGGCAAGGACGCCCTCGCCATTTGGCGGCGGGGCCGTCACGACATCATCTTCCTCGACTGTCAGATGCCCGGTCTCGACGGCTACGCCGTGGCGGAGACGATCCGTCGCCTGGAGGAAGCGCGTGGGGCGCAACGCTGCGCGATCCTGGCGCTGAGCGCCGATACGTCGGGCGGAGCCGAAGCGCGTTGCCTCGCGGCGGGCATGGACGCCTTCCACCAGAAGCCCATGAAACGCGACCAACTCGCGACCTGCCTCGACCGCTGGGCGCGCCGCTGATCAGCGGGGCTTCTGGAAGACGCCGATCATGCTGTGCCCGAAGGGCAAACTCACGCGCCGAATCAAGTGACGCTCGCCGCCCATGACGGCCGCCAAGGCGTCGTGACAAAAGCGCGGCATCGTGAAGGACAAGTTCGTTTTCTCGGGGTCCTTCAAGCCGAAGAGCTTCTGCTTGAGGTTGCCCAAGAGGACGATCGGCGCGATGACCGGGAAGAGAACGGTGTTGAAGTAGCTGAGCTTCTTGGTCTCGAAGCCGGCTGCGCGCAGCGGCGTCGCGAGGCGCTTTTTGGTGTAGCGCCTGAAGTGGTGGGCGACGACGTCGTTGTTCGACCAGAGCCACTGGTAGGCGGGGACCGAAAAGAACACGTAGCCGCCAGGCCGCAGCACACGACGGATCTCTGCCAAGGCGCGCGCTTCGTCCGGGATGTGTTCGATCGTGTCGCAGAGGCAGAGATCGGAAGACCACACGTCTGAACTCCAGTCACACTTGAATCTCGTATGCCGTC
>CALLZN010000313.1 GCA_937858895.1 uncultured bacterium
CCTTTTTTTCTCAAGAGCGCGGCCAGGGCCTGGAACTCGGTTGGCTTGACTTTGCGGAGCAGGGCGAGGTCGGTCACGGATCGCGGTCCTTCGAGGGTTCGGGAACTCGAGGAGAATAGCGCGACGATGGCACCCTTGTCCGCAGTGTCCTGCTCTTTCGTCGGCACAGCACTTAGGGCCGAGAGACGAGCCAGTTAGCATGCGCGCCCATGACGGAACGGAGACCTCGGCTCACGCGCGCGTTACGCGTCGCTTCGCTGCACATGCTTCTCGCGGGTCTCTTGGCACTCGCGAGCGTCGCCTCTGGCTGCGCGAGCGACCCGCGCCCGCAGGCAACGCACGACGTCGTAATCTGGCGCGCCACGAGCGCCGGCCTCGCTGCCGCCGTCCAGGCCGCAAGGAGCGGCAAGTCCGTCCTGGTCCTCGAAGCAAGCCCCTGGATCGGCGGCCTCAGCGCGAGCGGCCTCGGCGCGACCGACGTGGGCAACAAGGACGCGATCGGTGGGATCGCGCGCGACTTCTATCGAGCCGTGCGCGAATGGTATGCGCGCGACGAAGCGTGGGTGGCCGAGCGCCGCGAAGACTTCCGCGGTCGCGGCCACCGCGAGAGCGCGGATGCCGCGTGGACCTTCGAGCCCAAGGTTGCCACGCGCATCTTCGAAGAATGGGCTCTGCGTGAAGGCATCGAAGTCCGCCGCTCGGTGCGCCTCGACTTGCAGCGCATCGAGTTCGCGCCGACCTGGGGCCAGGCACAGCGCATCGCTGCGCTCTTCGACGAACACGGTCGTCGCTACGAGGGCCGCATGTTCATCGACGCGAGTTACGAGGGTGACCTGCTAGCGCTCGCCAAGGTGTCCTACGTCGTCGGGCGCGAGGCGAACAGCGACTTCGGCGAGACGCTGAACGGCGTCCAGAAGGAGCTCGGCGTAGCCCATCAGTTCGTGCGCGACGTCGATCCGTATCGCGTGTCTGGCGACGCGAGCTCGGGCCTCTTGCCGGGTATCGAAGCCGAGATCCCGGGACCCGAGGGAGCTGCGGACCACAAGGTCCAAGCGTATTGCTATCGCATCTGCGCGACCGACCACGAAGCGACGCGCTTGCCTTGGCGGAAGCCCGAAGGCTACGACGAGACCGCCTACGAGCTCTTGTTCCGCAACTTCGAAGCCGGCGACCTTCGCCGCCCTTGGCACCCGGTCCTGATGCCGAACCGCAAGACGGACTCGAACAACAACTTCGCGGTCTCGACCGACTTCATCGGCCAGAACTGGAGCTACGCCGAGGCTGGCTGGGCCGAGCGTGAGCGCATCGAAGCGGCGCACCGCTCATGGCAACAAGGCTTGCTCTGGACCCTCGCCGAACACCCACGCGTGCCCCTCGAGGTGCGAAACGACTTTCAGCGCTGGGGGCTCTGCCGCGACGAGTTCACCGACAATGGCGGCTGGCCCTACCAGCTCTACGTACGCGAAGGCCGGCGCATGCGCAGCGATGTCGTCCTCACCGAGGGGCACGTGCGCGGCGAGCGCCCGGTCGAGGACCCCGTCGGCCTCGGTGCCTACGGAATGGACAGCCACCACGTCCAGCGCTACGTCGATGCAGACGGCCACGTGCGCAACGAGGGCGACGTGCAAGTCCGCGGCTTCGATCCCTACGGCATCTCGTACCGCGCCATCGTGCCGTCGCGCGGACAAGCGAGCAATTTGCTCGTGCCAGTGGCCGTTTCGGCGACCCACATTGCCTACGGCTCGATCCGCATGGAGCCAGTCTTCATGGTGCTCGGGCAAGCGGCGGCGACGGCGGCTTGCATGAGCCTCGATCGCGGCGTTGCCGTCCAAGATCTCGGCTACAACGAGCTTCGCGAGCAGCTCCTTCGGGATGGAATGATCTTGGAGTGGAAGCGCCGCTGATTGGCAGCTCCAAGGCTTGGCTGAGGCTTGAAGGTGCGGCCTGGCCGCGAGTTATAGTGCGCCGCATGACCACTGCATCTCGTCGCGACTTTCTCTCTTCGTCCCTCTTCGCAGCCGGTGGCCTCGCCGGCTTTGGCCGCAGCGGCTTGCAGGTCGAGGCCGAAGCGCGCTTCGCGCAGCAGCAAGCCCGCCTCGACAAGCTCAACGTCGCCGTCATCGGCTGCGGCGGTAAGGGCGAGAGCGATGCGTGGGCCATGCGCAGCGAGAACGTGGTCGCGATCTGCGACGTCGACTGGAAGCGCGGCGCCAAGACCGCCGAGCGCTTCCCCAAGGCGCGGCGCTACGACGACTACCGCGTGCTCTTCGACAAGGAACGCTGGCTCGACGCGGTCACGATCTCGACGCCCGATCACAGCCACGCGGTCGCGGCACTCATGGCCATGGACCGTGGCCTGCACGTCTTCTGCCAGAAGCCGCTCACACACAGCGTCGAAGAAGCGCGCCTCCTACGTCTCGTCGCGCGCAAGAAGCGCGTCGTCACCCAGATGGGCAACCAAGGCACGTCGATGGAAGGCGTGCGCCGCGCGACCGAGCTCGTGCGCGCGGGCGTCATCGGCCAGGTGCGCGAGGTCCACGTCTGGACCGATCGCCCCATCGGCTACTGGAAGCAGGGCCTC
>CALLZN010000314.1 GCA_937858895.1 uncultured bacterium
GGAGTCCAGGAGGTCGGCGTCGCGGAGGGCGCGCTCGGCCTCGGCCTTGGCCTCGGTCGCCCGCCCCGCCTGCAGCAAGGACTCGGCGAGCAGGACCCGTAATCGCGCCGCGTCGCGACGTTCGTCGTCGACCGAGCCTGCCGCGTCCGCGGCGGGCTCGTTGCCCTCTCCACCACTCGCCCGCGCCTTGCGGTCGAGCTCGGGCTTGACCGCGATCGCGATGCGGAGACAAAAGGCCGCTTCTTCGTGGCGCCCACGAGTGCCATAGATCGTCGCCAGCCGCTCGTGCAAGGACCGGTCGAAGGGATCGATGTCGCGGGCGCGCTCGAGGCAGGCGGGATCGCGGTCGACCTGTCCGGCCTTTTCCCAGTGCTGAGCGAGCTCGACCTGCGCTTCGTAGTCTTTGCCGACGATGCTCGTGTAGCGCACGAGTTCGTCGAGGGCCTCGGCCTCGCGACCGAGCTTCTTGAAGAGGCGCGAGCGCATCACGAAGGGCGAGGCATCGCCGCCGATCGGACAGGTCGGCCAGCAGGCGATCGCCCGACCGAGCTCGTCGAGCGCTGCCTCTTCGCGACCCGCGCTGATGAGGATGCTCGCGTGCAGCATGCGCGAGTCGAAGTCGTCGCCGCCGTTCTCGAAACCTTGGACGAGGTACTTGCGCGCGCCATCGAGGTCCTTGCGCCGAGCGGCCATCTTGGCCCGGAGGAGCATGGCATCGCCGTTCTTCGGATCCAGCTTGGCGAGGATGGCGAGCTGGGCGCCGGTATCGACAGGGTTGCCACGTTGCTCGAAGCCCTGGGCCAAGCGCAGCCGCAGCTTCGCGTCGTCGGGCCGCTGGGCCGCCGCCTCGAGCAGCGAGGTCAAGGCAGCCTCGTCGATCGTCGGCACGAGGGCGTAGTCGCCGAGCCGCTCGCGCAGCCAGCCTTGGAAGGCCTCGTCGTAGGCGTCGGGGCTCATGCCGAGCTCGCGCTCGAAGATCTCACCGGTGCCGAGGTCCTCGCCGAAGGCCTTGATGATGTCGACCACCTTCGCGAAGCCCCACTTCTCCGAGATGTGCCGACAGATCAGGCCACCTTGGTAGTAGCCGAGCAAAATCTGCGACGAGCCGAAGACCTTGTTGAGCTCGTCGACGCCGATGACGCTATCGGTCACGAGCGCGGAGTAGACCTCACGTTCCATGCGGCGGTCGAAGCTCGCGTCGAGCGCGATCTCTTCGGCGACCGCGGCGCCTTCGGTCAACCAGCGCGGCACGCGCGCCTTGCTGAGCTGCAGGTGCAAGACGTGCGCGAACTCGTGCCAAGCGGTCACCTTCCACGAGAACTGCGAGCGCAGCTCGGGAGCCGCCGGCGATACCGACGTGATGAGGCAACCGAAGCAAGCGCCAAGCGCGCCGAAGCCCTTGAAGCCAACCGTGCGCACCGAGAAGTCGCCGAAGCGACGGAAGTTCTCGACCTGGACCTTGCAGTCCGGCGTGACCCCGTACTTCGTCCCGAGCAGCTTGCGGGCCTCTTCGTACTCGCGGCTCAAGTACGGCACGAGGACGTCCTTCTCGCTCGGGTGGATCTGGAAGACGAAGTTGCCGATCTCGACCTTTTCGTAGGTCTCGTCGACGCGCCGCTGCAGAGCGATCTGATTGTCGCGCCATGGGTTGACGAAGCCGCGTTCGATCTTCTTGGTCTCTTCGAGGAGGCGCGCCCCTTCCTCGGCGCGGCCGGCGTAGAGCAGAGCGCGACCGAGGCTCAAGAGCGTCGGTACGTCTTCAGGGTCCTTGGCGCGCGCGCGGTTCAAGATCGGGATCGCGTCCGCAAAGCGATAGAGCGCGATCAGGTGCTTGCCGAGCAAGGCATCGGCTTCGACGCTCGTCGGATCGACCGCGGCGGCGCGCTCGCGAAAGACCTTCTCGTCGGCCTCGCGGTAGAGCAAGTTGCATACAGCCGCCATTTCACTGAGTGCTGTCACGTCGCGCGCATTGATCGAGAGGGCTTGCTGCAACACCGACCGCGCCGCACCGAAGCGTCGCTCGTCGATGAGGTTGCTGGCACGCGCGACGAGAGCGGGCACCGAGTTCTTGTTGATCGCGAGCGCGCGGCGCAAGTAGCTGTCGGTCTTGTCGCTCTCGAGCAAGAAGTTCTCTTTCCGAGTCCGATAGAGCGCGACGAGGACGAGCTCGTGGTCACCGCAGTGCTCGAGCGCCCGCTTGTACTCCGACTCGCCACTCGGACGCCCGGCGACTTCGCGCCAGACACGGAAGTGCAGGTCACCGAGCTCGAGGTAGGCGTCCACGTAGAGCGGGTCCTGCTTCGTGACCTCGATGAAGAGACTGCTGGCTTCATAGAGCTGGTCCGGCGAACCCAGCTCACAGAGCGCAATGCCGAGTGCTGTCTTGCGCGCGGCGTCGTCGAAGTTCTGAGCGGCGTTCGCCGCGACGACGGCCTCGAAGTCGCGGCGCGCGTCGGCGCGCCGTCCGAGTCGGCGCAAGAGGCGCCCGCGCTCGGCGAGGGCAACGATGCGATGCACTGTGTTGCTGTCGCCGAGGGCGAGCGCGTCGAGACGCCGAAGCGCCGCTTCGTACTCGCCGACCCGCGTCTCGATGCGGGAAGCCGCAAGCTCGAGCTCCGGTCGCGCTTCGAGGCGTCGCGCCTCTTCGAGCAGGGCCTTGGCGTCGTCGTAGCGGCCGTAATCGCCTTCGATGCGAGCCTTGCCAAGCAGCGCACGCCCACGCTCCTTGGCGGTCGGGCGGTCGTCCTCGTAGGCTTCGTCGACGCCAGCCAAGACCTCGTCGAAGCGCGTGCGCGCGGCCTCGCGACGCCCCTGCCGCAGGTAGCGCTCGCCGGCTTCCAACACTTCGGACCATGCGCCGTCTTCGCTCGCGTCGGCCTTCGGTTCCTGCCCCGGCGCAAGGCGCGCCGCGAAGAGCGCCGAGACGAGCACGGTGAACAACAAAGACGCTCGCCAGACGAGGGGGCCAAGGAGCAGCGAAGGAGTGAGGTTGGGGGTAACCCCCGCGCGCCGCAAGTGAAGTCGCATCATGATGAATCGTCCAAGATACGACCTTTTGCCAAGACGCGAAGAGCAACAATGCGCCGAAACGCGCGCGTCGCTTCGCTACGATCTTCCGCCATGCATGAGCGCACTACACCCGGCAAGAACGTCGTTCTCGCGCTGAGTCTTCTTGGAGCCTCCTGGCTCGCTCCCTCCAGCGTCGCGGCCCAGAACGTGGCGGCGACCAAGTTCGTCCTCGACAATGGCCTGCAGGTCATATTCCACGTCGACCGCAGCCTTCCGATCGCGACGGTCAATCTCTGGTACTACGTCGGAAGCAAAGACGAGCCCAAGGGCCGCTCGGGCTTCGCCCACCTCTTCGAACACTTGATGTTCATGGGCACCAAGCGCGTACCCGGCAATCGCTTCGACGAGATCATGGAGAAGGGCGGTGGCGCCAACAACGCGTCGACGAGCTCGGACCGCACGAACTACTATTCCTGGGGACCATCGGAGCTCTTGCCGGTCTTGCTGTGGCTCGAAGCCGACCGCATGGAAGACTTTGGCAAAGCGCTCAGCCAAGACAAGCTCGACAAGCAGCGCGAAGTCGTCCGCAACGAGCGGCGACAAACGACCGAGATGCGACCCTACGGCGTTGCGGACGAGGTCCAAGGGGAGCTCTTCTACGCACCGAGTCACGGCTACCACAAGAGCGTCATCGGCAGCCACGAAGACCTCGAGGCTGCGACCCTCGACGACGTGAAGAACTTCTTCGCGACTTACTACGTACCGAACAACGCGAGCCTCGTCGTCGCCGGTGACTTCGACCCCAAGGAGACCCGGGCGCTCGTCGAGCAGCTCTTCTCTTCGCTCCCGCGCGCGCCGATCGTGCCGCGACGCGAGCACCGCGACAGCGAGCTCCTTGGAACTCAGAGTTGGACCGGCTACGACCAAGTCCAGTTTCCTCGCGTCACGACGCTGTGGAAGACCGTCAAGATCTACGCGCCCTTCGATGCGGAGCTCGACATCGCCGCCGGCATCCTCGCAGGCTCGAAGAGTTCACGGCTCTACAAGCGCCTCGTCGTCGAAGAGAAGCTCGCGGTCGACGTGAGCGCCTACCAGTGGTCGCGCGTGCTCGGTGGCCAGTTCCACCTGCAAGTCCTGGCACGGCCCGACGCGAACCTCGGCCGCATCGAAGCCATCGTCGACCTCGAGCTCTCGAAGCTCGCCAAGGAGGGCCCGACCGAAGAAGAAGTCGCGCGCCAGAAGAGCACGATCGAAGCATCCTTCGTGAGCGGCCTCGAGAGCCTGCGCGACCGAGCTGACCGCCTCAACGCTTACAATTTTCACCTCGGCACGCCCGACGGTTTCGCCCGGGACCTCGAGCGCTACCGCAAGGCGAGCACGGCCTCGGTGCGCGAGGCTGTGGCGCGCTTCCTCGCGCGGGACGATCGGCTCGTCCAGACCGTGCTGCCGCTCGAGAAGGCGGTCGTCGGTTCGCGCGACAGCATGCCCGTCCCGGCGCCGACCAAGGACTTCCGCTTCGAGTCGCCGCGGACCTTTGAGCTCGATGGCGGCATTCCGGTGCGGCACTTCGAACGGCGTCAACTCCCGCTCGTGCGCGTGGCCCTGCAAGTGCGTCGAGGCACGCTCGTCGACGGAAAAGCCAAGGCCGGACGCAGCTACCTCATGGCCAAGATGCTCGCCGAGGGCGCCGGCACGCGCGATGCCTTCGAGTTCAGCGAAGCCTTGGAGGCCATCGGCGCGTCGCTGCGGACAACGGCGACGCGCGAGGTCGTGCGCGTCGAGATCCAAGCGCTGTCCTCGAAGATCGAGGCCGCGATCGACCTCTGGCGCGATGCGCTGCTCGCACCGCGCTTCGCGCAAGAGGACTGGGAACGCGTACGCCGCCTGCACCTCGACGCCTTGGCACGGCGCGCCGACGACCCCAACCAAGTCGCACGCCAAGTCGCGTCGACTGTCTACTTCGGCGCGGACCATCCGTTCGGCCAGTCGGTCGACGGCAGCAAAGAGAGCGTTGCCAACCTGACGCGCGAGGACCTCGTCGCAGCGCACGCCGGCCTCATCCGCCCGGAGCTCGCGAGCGTCTACATCGCGGGTGACATCGACGAAGCGCGAGCGCGGGCTCTGCTCACGCGCGCCTTGACTGCGTGGCGGCCCAAGGGCGACGCCCTCGTCATGCCCGACGTTGCGCCGGTCGAGCCGCAGCACCAGCGCGTCTACTTGGTGCACCGTCCTGATGCCGCGCAGACGGTCGTCCGCTTCGTCATGCCGGGGCCTGCGCGCGACGATCCTGCGCGACTCGAGTTCGAGGCCATCAACACCATCTTAGGCGGCAGCTTCACGAGCCGGCTCAACGCGAACATCCGCGAGAAGAACGGCTACTCCTACGGCGCTGGCTCGAGCTACGCGATGTGGAAGGAGCTCGGCATCTTCGTCGCCTCGGCCAGCGTGCAGGCCCAAGTCACGGGTCCCGCTCTGCGCGAATTCTTGCACGAGTTCGAGAAGCTCCGCGGAGCTGACATCAGCGTCGAAGAAGCTGCGAAGGCCAAGTCGACGCAGCGCCAAGAACTCGTCGCTTCGCTGGCCGGCCTCGATGGCCTCCTCACGACCGCGATGGACCTCGAGGCAGAGGGGCTAGGCTTCGACGAACTCGAACGCCGCATGCAGGGCTTCGCCGCCATCGAAGCTGCGGCGCTCAACGGGATCGCCAAGCGCAGCGTCACCCTCGAAGCGGCGAGTCTCCTCCTCGTCGGCGACCGCGCAGTGATCCTTGCGCAACTCGACGGCCTGCCCCTACCGGCTCCGGTCGAAGTCGATGTTCATGGCCGGCCCATCGCGCCGAAGTAGCCCGTGACGGCGCGGCATGTTCAGCAGCATTTCTGCCGAGAAACGCGACGAAGCTGCAAGGCGCGCGTTAGGTTCTCGGCCGATGCTTTGGTCATCTCCCTGGACGGCTCGGCCGAGGCTGTGATTGCCCGGCCCGTCACGGAGCGAGAGTCCCGCTCTCACACACGAGCATCCGCTCGCGTATAGGCCCCCCGCGCCAGTCGATCCTCGAGGACTACAGACCATGTCCACGCTACCCAAGATGCTCTTCGCCCTCGCTGCCGTCTCGGCAGTCGCAGTCGGCGCTTACCTCTTCCTCGATCCGATGGGGAGCCAAGGCTCAGCGACATCGGTCGGCTTCGAGCTCGAGGATGTCGAGAGCGTCGACGACAGCACGGCCGAACTCGAGGCACTCGACCAGACCTTCGAGGAGGCCAGCACGCGGGTCGAAGGCGACAGCGCGGTAGCGAAGCCGGACGCCTTCGCCGAGGAGGCAGAAGGACCGACATCGACCATCACGCTGACCGGTCGCGTGGTCCTCGCCAACGGTACCCCCCTGGCCGGCGCCGAGGTGAGCCTCTTCCTGCAGCGGAACCTCGAGTCCTTCTTCCGCGGCGGCGGCGGCCAGCGCATGCGCGGTGGCTTCCGCAACAACCGGGATCTCTTCGAGTCCTTCCGCCTCAAGCGCGTGCAAAAGGCCGTGCAGACCGGCAACGACGGTCGCTTCCGCTTCGAAGGTCCGGCCTATGCCGCGACGACCCTCGAAGTCGGCGTCCAGCACAAGAGCTTCGCCCCGACGACTTCACGTCACGAGTGGACGGTCAAGACCGGCGAACTCGATGTCGGTGACATCCGCGTCGAAACCGGCAGCATCGCCTACGGTCGCGTCATCGCCAACAACGGCAACCCGCTCGAAGGTACGACGGTTCGCTGGCAGCCGCGCGCGCAGCGTGGTCAAGGCCGCGGCGGACCTGGCGGCGGCCGCGGTGGGCCGCTCGATCGCTTCGGTGGATCGAGCCCGCTCGAACAACTGATCAGCGAGGCCAAGGTGGACGCGCGCGGCCTCTTCGAGATCGGTCCGCTACCGCGCGGCGACTTCCGCTTGACGGCCGAGGCCCCGCAGCACCTGCCGAACGAAAGCGGCGACCTCGTCTCCGGTGATGCGCCGCGTGTCGATGCCGGAACGCTGACTCTGACCCTCGGCGCCGTGTTGAGCGGCATCGTCCTCGACGAGCGCGGCGGACCGGTCGAAGGCGCGCGCGTGCGCGCATCGGTCAGCTTCGAAGCCATGAGGGCAGCTCGCGAGGCGGCGGGCACAGCGCAGCGCAACCCCGGCAACCCCGGCAATCCAGCCAACGGTGGTGCTCCCGTGGCCAACACCGAGCGCCAGCGACGCGGCGGCGACTTCGAGAACATCGCCCGCAACATGCGCATCACGCGTGAGGCGAAGACCAACGCCAAGGGCGAGTTCGCCCTCGACGCCCTGCCAACCGAGTCGCTGCGCCTCTCCGTCGAGCACCCGCGCTTCATCGACGAGAGCCGTGATCCCATCGATCCGAAGACCGAGCCGCGCCTGCAGCTTCGACTCTCCGAGCGCTTGTCGGTCGCAGGCATCGTCCTCGACGCCAAGACCGGCCAGCCGATCGAGAACTTCGGCATCGCCTCGCGCCCGGGGGGCGGCAATGGCCGCTTCGATCCTGCGGTCGTAGGGGATCTCAGGGCGACCTTGGGGGGAAGGCGCGGCGGGCGCAACGACGCCGGCTCGAACCAGACGCTCGATCCGGAGCAAGCGGCTCGCGAAGCCGAGCGCCAAGCGGCTCAGCGCCAGCAGGAGCAGTACCGCATCGCAGCCTTCGGTCCGAGTGGTGAGGCCCCGCAGCGTCGGCCGAAGCCGACGGCGCATGCGGGCGGCAAGTTCACGGAAGACGAGCTCCAACCCGGTAGCTACTTCCTCGACGTCGCCGCACCCGGCTACGCTGCGATCGCCGACGGACCGATCGTCGTCGAGAAGGGCAAGCAAGTCGCGCCCCGCACGATTCGCCTCGAGCGCGCGGCCGTGCTGCGCGGGGTCGTCGCTTCGAGCAGCACCAAGAAGTCTGTCGCGGGCGCGTCCATCGAGATCTTCGTCCCACCGGCGCCCGCGGCAGCCAATGGCGGCGCCGGTCGCGACGCGAACGGCCGCGACAACCCCATGCGGCGTATGTTCATGGGCCGCGGCAATGACGGCACCCGCGTTGCCCGCACGCGCAGCGACAAGGACGGTCGCTTCGAAGTCGAAGACCTGCGTGCCGGCACCTACCGCCTCGTCGTGCGCGCCGACGACCACGTCGAAGCGCAGGTCGACGGAGTCGTCGTCATGGCGGGCCGCGAGACCGAGCGCAGCATTACCCTCGGGGTCGGCGCGACGCTCTTCGGAGCGGTGGCCGGAGCCAAGCCCGGCGCCGCGCTGCGGCTACGCCACGCCGACAACGCAGACAACCGCCGCGTGAACATCGAGAAAGACGGCAGCTACGAAGCCAAGGGGCTCGCTGCAGGCGGCTGGTTCGTGACCATCGACAGCGGCGGTGGCCAGGACTTCGGGCGCATGGGTGCCTCGATGTTCCGCCAGTTGGGCCTCGGAAGCCAAGCCGATGTCGTCCTCAGCGAGGGTGTCAAGCAGCGCTACGACCTCGACGCGAACAAGGCCGAGACCGGCAAGGTCGCGGGCACGATCCGCGTCGGTGGCATGCCGAGCGAAGGCTACGAAGTGTCCTTGCGCGCCAAGACCACAGCTTCGGCGGCACCATCGGGTGGCGGTGACTTCAACCCAGCCGACATGATCGGCCGGATGGCGAGCCGCTTCCTGCGCGCGACGAGCAACGGCGAAGGCCGCTTCGAGATCGACAATGTGCCGCCGGGTTCGTGGACGGTCCAAGTGAGCCGGAACGAAGGCGGCGGCGGCCGCCGTGGTGGCTTTGGCGGCGGCGGCGGTCAGGGCAGCCTGGCTGCCAACGACATCAACGTCGTCGCTGGTCAGACCGCCCAGCAAGACTTCGACCTCCGGCTCGGCGGCATCGAGCTCGACCTGCGCGACGGCAAGGGCCGCCCGGTCACGACCGCGCGGGTGAGCCTCGTCCTCGAGGCCGAAGGCCGTGGCGTCGAGCCGAGTGAGTGGCGCAACCTGCCGTCCTTCCGCCGCCTGCGCGTCGATCGTGGCATCGCAAAGGTCGAAGCGTTGAGCCAAGGGCGCTGGATCGCCGACATCGACGGCAACGGCATCACGCCCGTCCAGAAGCCGCTCTACGTCGGCGTTGGGCAAGCTCCGGTCGAAGTCATCGAACTCAACGTCGACGAGGAAGCCCTGCAGAAGGCCATGGCCGAGCAAGAGGCACGTCGCAAGGAGCGCGAGGCTCGCCGGGCCGACCAACCCAACGTGCCGGCCAACCGGCAGCCTGGCGGCGGGCGCAATGGCGGCGGCAACGCCCGTCCCGGTGGTGGCGCTCGCGGCGGCGCGCGCAATGGTGGCAACGCGGGTCAAGGTGGCGGCAACCGAAACGCGGGCAACGGTCGGCGCGGCAACGACTGAGCACGTCGTCGTGCGGTAGCATGGACTTCAAGAGTCCATGGATCACGCCGACCTCGTTTCCGGTCTTCGCCCCAACGGCCGCCTTCGTGCCGTCGTCGCGACTGCGCTCATCTATCTGGCGCTCGTCGCCGGCCTCGTCGTCCAGCGCAGTGATCCTGCGTTCGGCGCGCGCTTTGGGCAGAACCAAGTCCATGTCCTCCTGCTGGGGCTCTCGCTCTTCGGCATCGCCCTCCTCGGTCGCGGGGCCATCCGCGAGACCTTTGGCCGCCGGCCAAGCGCAGGCTGGATCGCGATCGCGCTCGGCGTCGCCCTCGTCGCGCTCGCGGTCAGCCACGCTTGGGTGCGTGCCGTCCTGCCCGAGACTGCGTCGGCGAGTCGGGGGACTTCGCTGTGGTGGCACGCGGCCTTGCTCGCCCTCTTCGTCGCCTACAGCGAAGAGCTGCTCTTCCGCGGTGTTCTCTGGGCGGCGCTCGCCCGCCGGAGCTCGACGTGGCTGCGGCCGCTCTTGCAGACGAGCGCTCTCTTTGCGATCGCCCACGTCATCGGCCCAGCCGGGATCGCAGAGGTGCCGCACCGCGCGGTCGCGGGTCTGCTGCTCGGTCTGCTTCGCGCGAAGAGCCAGAGCCTCTGGCCAGCCGTGCACGCGCACTTCTGCCTCGATTTGATCGTCTTCACGACCTGAGGCGCGAGTCGCTGTGGCGTCGCTATGCTTCCGCCATGCTGAAGCTGCCCTGCACGCTGACCTCGATTTCATCTCTTCTCTCGCAGCACGCGCGCTGCGCCTTGGCGGGCCTCCTCGCCTGCGCGCCTCTCGTCTGCCAAGCCAACACCGCAGTTCCGCAATCCATCGAGCCTGCCGACTTCGGCCGCGGCTTGCGTGCGCGCTCGATCGGCCCGGCTGGCATGAGCGGTCGCGTTGCCGCGGTCGTCGCCGACGAGCGGAATCGCGACACGATCTATGTTGGCGCCGCGAGCGGTGGCCTCTGGCGGACGACCAACGCTGGCATGACGTGGACCCCGCTCTTCGACAAAGAAGCGCGGGCCTCGATCGGCGCGATCGCCCTCGATCCGCGACATCCTGGGCGCATCTGGGTCGGGACTGGCGAAGGGAACCCGCGCAACAGCGCGGCCTCGGGCAACGGGGTCTATCGCTCGGATGACGCGGGCAAGACCTGGCGTCACATGGGCCTCACGGAGAGCGAGCGCATCCATCGCATCGTCGTCGACCCGCACGACAGCGACACGGTGCACTTCGCGGTGCTCGGCAAGACCTGGGGTCCGTCGAGCGAACGCGGCGTCTACAAGACCAGCGACGGCGGGCGTTCTTTCAGGCGCGTGCTCTACGTCGATGACACGAGCGGCTGCGCCGACCTCGTCCAAGACCCGCGGAACTCGAAGACCCTCCTCGCGGCCCTCTGGAGCCACCGCCGTCGCCCCTACGATTTCACTTCGGGCGGACCGGGGTCCGGTTTGTGGCGCAGCCACGATGGCGGCGAAACGTGGACGCGGGTCGA
>CALLZN010000315.1 GCA_937858895.1 uncultured bacterium
GCGCGCGCGGTCGTGAAGTTCTTGACGACGACCTCGTGTGCGCGCTGCCCGACGCACGCGCGCAAGTCCGGCTCGACGATGAGGCGCTCGAGGCTGCGCTCCCAGTCGTCGAGCGTCTGGCAAGCGAAGCCGCTGCGACCGCAGTCGATCCAACGCGCATACTCTCCAAGTGCCGAAGCGACGAGCGGTCGCCCGACGAGGCCGGCCTCGAGCCACTTGAGGGCGCTCTTGGCTTCATCGAAGGCTCGCGCGCGCAGTGGCGCTACGTGGATGTCGACGTCGGCCAAGGCCCGTGCGTAGGCATCCGGCGCGACGAGGTCGAGCTGCTCGATGCGCGGGCCATGCCGCTCGAGCAGGGCGGGCAAGCGCACAGGACCGACGAGGCGCAGCTGCAAGCGCTCGTGCCGCGAGAGCAGGCGGTCGAGGACGGGGGCGATGCTCGCGAAGGCCTCGTCGTGCGTCGGCGTCCCGGAGAAAAAGCCGATGCGCACGCGCGCTTCTGCGTCGCCGGCCCGCGCGGCGCGCGCGGCATCGGCCGCCGCCTTCATCGCGCTCGAGGCAACGTTCGGCACGATCGTGACCCGCTTGCCCGCAAAGCGCGCATGGACGGCGGCGGCGATGCCCGGCGTCGACACGAGAACATGGTCGGCGCGCTCGAGTCCCATGCCGATGCGGCGCGCGTGCGACCGGGCCCAGCCACGCTCGAAGTCGCGTTCGCAGCTGCCAGCATCCAGTTCGTCGGCATGCTCTTCATCGAAGAGCAGGTCGTCGATGTCGAAGAAGACCGGCACGCCTCGCGCCCGCGCCGCCGCGATGAAGGCGCCGACCTTGGCGTCGAAGGGCACGCGCTGGAGCACGATGGCCTTCGAAGTCGCGAGCCAAGCCTCGGGGCTGCGCGCCGGAAAGCACAGCATGTCGGCCGTGAAGCCGGCCAAGCGCAGCGCTTCGATCGCATGCTGGCAGCGGTAGCGACGCGTCCCGCCCGGACAAGCCGACACGAAGAGGACGTCGCGCTCTTCCTGCGGCTCCGAAACGGGCTCACTCTGGTCGTCACTGAGCCGCGCGTTGTAGATACAGAGCCGCCTCAGCGCCGGCCGGACGCCCTCGCCTCGCACCGCAGCCACGAACTTGCGCGCGAGCTCGAGCGCGCCTTCATGACGGATAGCCGAACGCAGAGCGAAGAGCTGTGCGAGCTTCGGACGTTGCTCCCCCACGACGCGCGCTCACCGCTGCGTGAAGGCATGCATCGTCGCGACGACGTAGTCGATCTCCGAGCGGCGCAGGGTCGGGAAGATCGGCAGGGCGAGCGTCTCCTTCGCCGCCGCCTCGGACACGGGGAAGTCGCCTTCCCGGTGGCCGAGCCCGCGGTAGCAATCCTGCTGGTGCAGCGAGAGCGGGTAGTAGACCTCGGTGCCGACGCCGTGCTGCCCGAGCCAGGCGCGCAGCTCATCGCGCTGGCCCTTGGCCACGCGCACGACGAACTGGTTGTAGATGTGCGAAGCATCGACCTCGAGCGGCAGGGTCAGGAGATGGTCCGGACTCGGCTGGCCGCCTTCACGATCTGGGGCGAGACCAGCCTCGACGAAGAGGTCGCGGTAGAGGCCCGCGTTGCGACGCCGCCCTTCGTGCGCGATATCGAGTTCGGGCAGGCGCACGCGCAGGAGCGCCGCCTGCAAGGCATCGATGCGGAAGTTGCCGCCGACCTCGCGGTGGTAGTAACGCGGGTTCATGCCGTGCCCCCGCAGGATGCCGAGGCGCTCGGCGATGCGCGCGTCGTTGGTCGTCACGAGGCCGGCATCGCCGACCGCGCCGAGGTTCTTGGTCGGGTAGAACGAGAAGCAGCCCATGACCCCCATCGATCCGGCGCGGCGGCCGCGCCACTCGGCGCCGATGGCCTGGGCCGCGTCCTCGACGACCGGCACCCCCGTCCGCTGCGCGAGGTCGAGGATGCCGTCCATGTCGCAGCACTGTCCGAAGAGGTGGACCGGCATGAGGGCCTTCGTGCGCGGGCTCATGTGCCGCTCGAGCTCTTCGCTCGTGACGTTGAAGGTCGCCGGGTCGACGTCACAGAAGACCGGCTTGGCGCCGAGGCGCGTCACCGCACCAGCGGTCGCAAAGAAGGTGAAGGTCGGTAGCACGACCTCGTCGCCGGGTCCGATGTCCAGCGCCATGAGCGCGACCAGGAGTGCGTCCGAACCCGACGAAACGCCGACCGCGTGTTGCGCGCCGCAGTAGGCCGCACACTCGGCCTCGAGGCCTTCGACTTCGGGACCCAGGATGTAGCGCCCGCTCGTGAGCACGCGGTCGAAGACCTCGCGCATGCGGTCGAAGATGGCCTCTTGCCCCCTCGTCGTGTCGAGGAGCGGAACGCTGGTGACGGCAGTGGTGCTCATGAACTCGTTGGCCCCATGAAGACGAGCGGAGCATAGCAGCTGCGAGGCCCCGATACGGTACGCACGAAGCGCGTGTTTTGTCGGCGGCTGGCCCCTGGTCACGCGAGGCCGAGGATCCCGCTCAGCTGCTCCTTGAGGCGCTCGAGGCTCTCTTCGCTGAGCTCGGGCGCCGGAAGCACGAGGCGCGCCTTCTCGTCGCGTGGGTGGCGGAAGACGAGGTCGCCGCGGGCACCGCCGGGGCTGCGCACGGGCTTCAAGACCTTCTTCCGGGCCAGCATCAGGGCGATGACGTAGCGCAGGGCCTCGACTTCTTCACGCTCGTCGTCCATGAGCTGGATGAAGAGCTGGTGCATCGCCGTGATGTCGACGAGGTTGCGGTCGTTCTTGGCCTCGCTACGCCGGGTTCGCCAATAGATCGCGTCGGTCGCGCCGCGCCAACAGGCGTCGCAGTGGTCGTGGCGGACGAGGATGGCGGCAGCGACGTTCTCCGCGCCACTCTTGGCATCGGCAGCCCGCGTCTCGACGTGCAGCGTCGACCAATACTCGGTGCCGGGCAAGAACGGCGCCCGGCACTGCATGCAATGCTTGGCCGTCTGCGCGATGTGCCATTCACCCTGCGCGTCGCGCGCCGCGGCTTCTTGCTCGATGCTCTTGTCCAACACCTGCGCCTCCCCCGCGCAACTCGTTCGTTTGCTCGCCTTGCTGGCTTGCTCGTTCGTCCCGCCGCTCTCAGCCGCCGGCTCGACCGTCGAGCCAGGAACGCCAGGCGCTCACGTTCGAGCCATGGTCGCGGCCCGTCAAGGTCCGCAACGCTTCGATCGCGGCCGCGATCTCGGCGCCGCGATCGTCGCGCATCAAGACATCGAGCCGCTCGATGAGCGGCCGCACCTGGTTGACGGCACCGGCGTCGGCCAAGGCGATGAGGGCGCGGCCGCGCACCCAGGGATCGCTGTCCTCTTCACTGAGGCGCCATGCCCGAGCGACGAAGTCCTGCTTGTCGTCCACGTTCTTGTTGAGGCGACCGATGGAGCGCACGGCGGTGCCGCGCATCTGCCAGTCCGGGTCGCCGAGGCTACGTTCGAGGAAGGCCAGGCACGACGCATCGGGTGGCAAGTCTCCGAGCAGAGTCAAGATCTCGCGCTTCGAAGGCTCGTTGGCGGCGTCGAACTCGCGGATCAAGTCGGCGCGCAGCTCGGCCGGATCGTGGGCAACGAGTAAGTACTTGCCGAGCGAGCGCAGCTGCGTGCGGCGGTCGCGCAGCAGGTAGACGAAGATCGCCTGCCGACCGGTCGGCCCGAGCTCGACGAGCTCGCGCCTGGCCCGGTAGAGCGGGAAATGCTGGTTCTTCTCGAGGGTGCCGGCGCGTTCGGGCACGACGCCGCTCGCTTGCCAACGGTCGGCGTCGGCGACGGCCATCGTTACCATCCACTTGGCGACCCAGGGGGCGGCGCGCGGTTCCTTCTCGAGCAAGGCCGCGCGCGCGGCGCTGTAGCTCGCCTCCGAGACTTGGAACTGCTGCTGCAGGTCCTCGAGCTCCGCCTTGCAGCGCTCGAGCACGGCCGCATCCTCGAGGATGGGGCGAGTCGGATCGACGGCCGTGCGCGGCTTCGACGAGCAGGCTTGCAAGCCGAGGGCGACCGAGAAGACCGAGCAGCAGACCAAGAAGCAGGCAGCGGTGGCGAACTGTGGGCGTTGACGCATGACCTTCCATGTTGGCAAGAAGGGCGCGACGAGGCAAAACGCTTCCATGAGCTACCGCTTGGAAGTCGCCGTGAGCCGGCGTCAGCTGCGCGACTTCGTCGAAGTCCCGCGCGCTTTTGCAGCACGGATGTCGTGTTTCGTGCCGCCGCTGCTCTCCGAACAGTTGAAGCTCCTCGACAAGAAGCGTCATCCGTTCTACCACCATGCCGAAGCGCGCTTCTTCTTGCTGCGCGACGCGAAAGGCCGTGCCATGGGCCGTATATCGGCCTGCGTCGACCACGAGAGCACGGCCTTTCACGGCGACCGCACCGGGGTTTTCGGGCACTTGATGGCCGGTGATGCCGAGGCGACCGAGATCCTGCTCGACGCAGCGCGGGGCTTCTTGCGCGAGCACGGCATGGACCGCATGCGCGGCCCGATCGAGCTCTCGACCAACTACACCTGCGGGTTGCAGGTCGACGGCTTCGACATCCAGCCGCGCATCGACATCCCCCAGCACCCGAGAGAGCTCCAGGACTTCGTCGCCGCGAACGGCCTCGAAAAGGGCAAGGACCTGCTCTGCTTCGAAGTGCGGCGCGACAACGTCGACATGGCCCGGCTCGAGCGCGGTAATCGCTTGGCCGCGAGGCGCTCGCGCGCGACGATCCGCAACCTCGACCGTCGCCGCTGGGACGAAGAGCTCGAGCGCCTGCACGGACTTTATGTTCAGTGTTGGGAAAAGAACTACGCCTTCGCGCCGATGACGCGCGACGAGTTCTTTCACGTCGCCAAGGGTTTTCGCGCCATCTATGTCGACGGCCTCTGCCAGATCGCCGAGCTCGAGGGCGAGACCGTCGGCTTCATCCTCGGCTTGCCCGACATCAACGTCGGCATTCGCGCCTGCAACGGGCGGCTCTTGCCGTTCGGCTTTCTTCGCTTCTTGCGCGCGATGAAGAAAACGAAGCGCTTCCGCGTCATGACCCTCGGCATCCTGCCTGAGTACAGGGGTCGCGGACTCGACGCCTTCTTGATCACGAACCACATCGAGATGTCCGTGCCGACCGGCTACTCCGACGCCGAACTCTCATGGGTGCTCGAGGACAACATCGCGATGATCAAACCGCTGCGTGAAATGAACGCCGCCGAGACGATTCGCTTGCGCCTCTACGAGCAGGCTCTCTGACCGAACAGCTTGCGCGCGGCTCGTTCAAAACAAATCACTGTCGCCGAGGCAGTAGGACCAGTGTTCGGCGAGCCATGCGCGGTCGAGGCCGCTCGTCCAATCGCGGCTACCGAGCTTGCGTTCGAACCAGTCGCTCGACGGGCGCCTTTCGAAGCCCAAGGCAGCGAGCGCGCGTCCCGCAAAGAGCTGGGGGTTCTGCACGGTCATGAGGCTCGCGCAAGAAGCGCGCTTCGCGAAAGCCTGGGCGCCGGCGACTAGGGCCGCGAGCGCGTCCTCGTCACCGGGTGCTACAAGGAGGTCGCCGATCGTCGCGGCGTCGGGCACGAGCGAGCCCTCACTGCGCAGCACAGCCATGCCGCGCACGCTCGTGGCATCGGACGCGAGCAGGACCTCGTAGGCATGCGGCGCCGAAGGACCATAGCGCCACCCCAGGTAGGTAGCGTCCTTTGTCGTCACGCAGGCATACTGCGTTCCCACGTTCGTGAAGAGAGCGTCGAGGGCTTTGCCATCGACGGCCCAGTCGACGCTGCGCACAGCGAAGCCCGCGGGCATCGACGCGTCCACCCCCACGTCGCGCAGCAAGAAGTCGAGCGTGCGCACGAGCCCATAGCCGAGGAAGCGCTCGCCAATGCGCCAGGCTGCCTGCACAGGATAGCCAAAACCCAAGTGGTCGAGCGTGCCGCCAAAGCGCTCGAAGTAGCGCTCCGCGACCTCGAGGAAGAGTCCACGCTTACGCAGACCCTGGCGGTAGTCCGGGTGGACCATCGAGTCGACGGCGTGAAAAAACGACAGGTCGCGACCGTCGGGCCCGCGCACGCGCATTGGAATGCCTGCGTATTGACACGCGACCGTGCCATCGGCTTCGTCGATGCCGAGCAAGATGCGCCGCCCCGCCGGGTTCGCTTCGTAGAGCCATCGCCAGTGCGCGAGGTCGCGGTCGACATAGCCTTGGCCCCAGGTCTCGCGAAAGGTCCGGTTGAAGGTCGCGAGGATAAAGACCTCGTCGCCTGGCTCATACTCGCGGAAATGAACGTCGCCCATGCCTTCCTCCTCGCTCGAGCGGCAGCGTAGCGCGAGCGCGCGCGCGCGATGCCTATTTCATACTAGGTCGCTGTCGCCGAGCGTTTGGAACCAACGATCCCGCAGCCAGCGCACGTGTTGCCCGAAGCTGTTCATCACGAGGAAGTGGCTCGGCGGCCCGACGAGGAAGCCCCGTCGCTGCCAACGCAAGAAGCGCGGATCGAACTGCGGCAGGTGCGCTAGGAGCACATCGAGGCCGAGCTCGCGCGTGCGCGCGTCGAGGGCCGCGAGCAGGCTCACCTCGGCGGCCAAGTCGGCGATGGGCACGAGCCAGTCGACGCAGAGCGAGGCCTCGACGACGTAGGTGCCCGTGCGCCGCAGCGCGATGCCGCGCGGCGCGCGCGTCGTGCGGCAGCGCGCGACGAACATCTCGTATTCATGCCGCGGATGCTGGGCATAGCGCCAAGCAAACCACGCACCATCGCGCACGAGGCCGAAGCGCTGCTCGGCTTCGCACGCTTCCCACACGAGGTCGCCGACCTCAAGCATCGTCGCCGCATCGCGCACGACCTCGACCACGATGCTCGGGTCCGCGTCGATGCTGACGATGCCCTTGGCCCCCACTTCGCGGAAGAGCACGTCCATGTCGCGCACCATCTCCGAATCCAAGTAGCGCTGCGCGATGCGCCAGATCGGGTAGGGATAGCCATAGAGCAGCTCGTGGCCGTGCGTGCCGTGGATGCCGTCTTCGGCGCTGGGTCCGCAGTAGAGCTCGTGCAAGCGCGTCGCGAGATGAATGATGAGGCCAGGGCGGCCGAGCGCGCGCCGATACTCGGGCAGGACGAAGGCATCGACGATGAGCCCGATCGTCGTGCGTCGCTGCGGCTTCGACTCGTCGACCGCGGGCAGGGGCACGCAGGCATACTGGCCGACGATGCGCGAGCCCAGCGCTGCCACCGTGATCTCGGGACGACCGAGCGGCGCGTCCTCGAAGAGCCAGCGCCAGTCGGCGAGGCCGCGTGGCGCGAGCCCGTCCTGGGCCGGGAAGATCGTATTCCAACCTTCCACAATCGAAGCTTCATCTCCCGGCTGGTAGCGTCGGAGCTCGGGACGGTCGGACATGGCAACGGAAGGAAGGGAACAAAGCGCGGGCAGACCGAGTGGCAATCGCAGCGCGACGGCCGAAGGCGAACATGAAAGCAGCGGTGCGCCCGCGACTCCAGAGGGTGCTGACACGCCGTCTTCGCGCTTGCGCCTCGCCTTGCCAGCCATCGCGGCGACCTGCTTCTTCGCGGCCGTGCTCGTCACCCTGCACCTCTCCGGCGTCCTCGCGCAGGTCTACGACCGCGACGCCTTGCGTGCTTGGGTCAAAGGCCAAGGCGCGTGGGCGCCGCTCGTCTACGTGGGCTTCCTCATGGTCCGGCCCTTCACGCTGCTGCCGAGCACGCTCTTCTCGCCGGTCGCCTATGCCCTCTTCGGCGTCGTGCCAGGCACCCTGCTCAAGGTCTGCGGCGAGTCGATCGGCGCGACGCTTGCGATGCAGGCTTCGCGCCACGCGCTGCGCGGGCCACTCGTGCGCGCGCTGCGCGCCAAGGCCGAAGGCACGCGCACAGAGCCGTCGCGCTTTGCGCACGCGCTGACGCGCCTCGGCGGTCTCGCCGAGACACAAGGTATGCGCACGATGCTCTCGCTGCGCCTCAACCTGTTGCTGCCCTTCGACGCGGTCAACTACGGGCTCGGCTTGACGCCGATGCGCACCGCGACCTTCTTCTTCGGGACCTTGGTCGGCATCCTGCCCGGCACCCTGCTCTACGTGAGCCTCGCCGGCAGCGCGCTCGAAGGCGAGGCTTGGCGGGTCGCCTTCGTGCTCGCGGCCTTCGCGCTCATGATCTACCTGTCGGTGCCGCTCGCGCGCGAACTGCTTGCATCACCACGTTCGCAGGTAGCTGAAGAAGCCATCGAGCTCGGCGACGACGACACCGAAGGCCGTGAACGCGATCGGCGAGAGCACGAGTGAACCCTCGAAGTCGATGCGGTGACCGAAGGCCGTCTCGCTGCCGCGCACGAACTGTTCGCCGACGAGCTCGCTGATGTCTTTGGTCGTCGGCAGGACGAGCTTTGGCTTCGCGGCTGTCGCTTTGCCTTCTTCGGGCTCAATCGGCTCCGGTTCTTCTACGACCTCGCCGGGCGCGACCACGGCCGCGCTTTCGGCCCCCGCCATAAAGGCCATGCCGAGCGGTGCGAGACTGTCGATCACGCGCATGGACGCGACGACCTGCTTCCAATCGAACCATGCCTCCAAGAAGTGGTTCGCGCCCTTCGGGAACTTGTCGAGGAAGCCGGGTCGCGTAGCGAGGGTCTTCTCAGCGGCGACATCGCGGACGAACTTGCGCACCGTGCGCGGATTGCAGCCGAGCACGAGGCGATCGCCAACGTTGGCCGCGGACAGGAAGCCGCCGCCGAACAAGGCCTTGAAGATCATGGACTCCCCGCCAGCCATCATCATTCCACCGCCAGACTCGGTCTTCAGCGTCAAGTAGGGCACGGCGTCGTCCCCCTTGCCGAGCGTCTTGGCCTCGGTCTCGATACCAGCACTCGCGAGCAGGCTCGCCACGGCTTCGAGCAGTCGGGCCGGTGCTTCGGCTTCACCGCGGCCTGGCAAGAGGAAGCAGAACTCCGGCGCGAGCACGCCGGGAGCCGGTGGCACGATCGCGACGGTCACTTCGTCGAGACCCGCGAAGCCCTTGTCGGCGTCGGCGGGTTGCAACCCGAGCGTCGCGCGAAAGCCCGCGAAGAAGCCATCGATGTCGCCGCGCGACTCGAAGGCATCGCCCATGTTCTGCATCCACTGCGTCAAGATCGCGTCGTCGATCACGAGCCGGAGCACGGCGAGGGCATCGGCGGGCACAGACGCTGCACGGTCGCCGAGGCCCTTGCCGTTGCCGCGCAAGCCTCGGAAGATCGAAGCTTGCGTCACGCGCCGATCGTGACTGTCCAAGACCTCACGCAGACTGCCGTCCGCTTTATGCAGCAGGGAGGCGCAAGCACCGTCCCAGCCGAGGAAGCCCGACGCCTTCATCTCGGCTTCGACGTTGTCGCCCGTCGGCCCGTGCTCCTTCGAACTCAGGTGTTCGTCGACGCGCAGCACAGCCCGCGCAACCACGGTCTCGCCTTCGCGCAGCGGCGGCGCAACGCCGAAGCTCAGCAGGTCAGGCGGGTCACGCCGCAGCGCCACGAGCTCAGCGAGGGTATCCGCGATGCCGCGGTCGTAGGTCGCCACCTTCTCTTCGTCGAGTGGACCATAGGCACTTGCCAAATAGAACGCCGCGGAACGCCCTTTCTGGAGCAAGGAGGCACGCTTGCGGTAGCCCCAATCCGAGTTGACTTCGGTCGAGGTCGGCACCTCGATGAGACCAATCGTGAGCGGAGAATCGGTGACCGGCTTGCGCGTGATGGCGCAGGCCTCGAGATCATGGCCTTGCTTGCGCGCCTTGTTCAGGATCTCGAGGAAGCCCGCTTCGAAAGCATCGAGCGACCTCCCCGCCTGACTCGCACCGGAGACGAAGAGCCCAGGCTGCTTGCGTGTCCCCCACATCGACGGCATGAACACGAAGGACGCTGTCAGGCCAGCATCGAAGGCCGCGAGCCACTGACGAAGTTGAGACATGGCATCGAGGTTGGCCTTCGACTCCGCGTCCTGCGCAGCGCTGTAATCCCAGATACCCAGTACCTTGGGATGCTTGAAGAAGGCGAGCAGCGGCAGCGCGGCTGCTTCGCTCTCGAAGCGATCAAGGGATCCGATCTCGAGGGCCGCCAAGGTCTTGTCGATTGGCAGTGCGCGCGACGCGGCGCGGCCTGGCGCGGCAACGTCGGCCGCCTTCGCTTGGTCGCTCGGCTTCGCCGCATCCTGACCACGAGCTATGCCGGCGACGAGAACGAGACAGGCGCAGAACCATGCTCCGGACCAAGGGTGGGATCGACTGCTTTGTTTCCTATGCGTCATGGCTGGTCTCTGGATGGACAGGTGATCAGGGGCAGTGGTTCGACGACACGTCATACGCGCAGCAAGGACTCGAAGTCGTCGAGCCAGATTGCGACATAGAGAAAGGCCCAGATCGCGGTCGGCGACGCGACCATGGATCCTTCGAGTTCGAAGCGATGGCCGAAGGGCTCGACACGACCGCGAATGTACTGCTCGTCGACGAGCTCGGCGATGTCCGTTGTCGTCGGGAGCGTCAACTTTGGCTTCGCTGCGGCTCCTTTTTCGTCCTGAGCTCGCTCGCCTGGAGCAGCCCCGCCAACCGCGACCGCGTCTTCGTTGACGGGATGCAGGACCGCGGCGCGCATCGAGATGAAATAGGGCAGCACAGTGTCGGCGACACGCAGACTCGCGACGATCTTCTTCCAGTCGAACCAAGCCTCGAAGAAGCAGTCCGAGCCCTTCGGAAACTTCGCGAGGAAGCCGTCGCGACCAGCGAGCGTCTGGCCCGCGAGGACCGCGCGCTTCCACTTGCGCAGCGTGCGCGGATTGCAGCCGACCAGCAGCTTGTCGCCAACCGCAGTCGCCGACAAGAAACCCCCGCCGAGCAAGGCCTTCGCGCCCATGGTCTCCTCGCTGTTGGGCCGATTGCCGCCGCCATTGAAGAGGCCTT
>CALLZN010000316.1 GCA_937858895.1 uncultured bacterium
ACCACGCGGCGCTCGCCTTACTCGACGACGAGGAAACGCTGGCGGGCGAGGTCGAAGCCCTCCAGCGCATCGTGTCCTTGGACAGCGTGCACGCCTTGCTGCGCGGCCTCGCCTGCCGCTTCCTCCACGAGCGCGGCGCCATCGATGTCGCTGTCATTCTCGCGCGCGAGCTCTCGCGCGGGCAGGAAACGGGCAGGACAGCTCAGTGGGTAGACGGCCTGCTGAGGGACTCAGGTAGCTTCTTGGCGCACGACGCGTCGCTCTTGGGCCTGCTCAGCGACTGGGTCGTCCGTCACTCGGACGCGGCCTTCATCGCCGTCTTGCCGCTTCTTCGACGCACCTTCGCGACCTTCACGAGCGCGGAGCGCCGCCGCATCGCGCTCGGCGTCGAAGAGCTCGGAGCGCGGCCAGCGCGAACGCGCGTCGCGCAGGTGCAACGCATCGATGAGCGGCGGGCGACAATGGCCGTGGAAGCCGTAGTGGCTTTGCTCGGCCTGCCCGCGCCCGCTCGCGCCACGCCCACGGACTCAGCACCGAAGAGCTAGCAATGACCGACCACGATCGCGACGACAAGACCACGCTCCAGCGGCGTTGGCGGCTCATGCTCGGCAGCGACGCCGACGAAGCGTGGCCAGGCACGCTCGGTGTCGAGGAGCGCGCGATCGACGCCGCCTTGGCGCAGCTCTACGGTGAAGCCGATCGACGCGGTGGCCTCAACGCGTCCGCCCCCAACGTCGCGCGCTGGCTCGGCGACATCCGTCGCTACTTTCCGACTTCGGTCGTCAAGGTCCTGCAGCGCGACGCCGTTGATCGTCTGCAAATCGAACGCCTCCTCCTCGAACCCGAGTTGCTCGCTGCGGCCGAACCCGACGTCCACCTCGCAGCGACCCTCATCGCGCTCAAAAACTTGATCCCAGCAGAAACCCGCGAGACGGCGCGGAGCGTCGTGCGGCGCATCGTCGACGACTTGCTGCGGCGACTCGAACAACCGCTGCGCACGTCGGTGCACGGCGCGATCGCGCGCGGCGTGCGCAACAGAAGACCGCGCTTGGCAGAGATCGATTGGGTCCGAACGATTCGGCGCAACCTCGCGCACTACCAACCGACGCTGCGAACCATCATCCCAGAGCACTTGCTCGGTTTCGGCCGCAAGGGCACGGCGTTGCGCACGGTGCTGCTCTGCATCGACCAGAGCGGCTCGATGGCGACTTCGGTCGTCTATGCGTCGATCTTCGGCGCGGTCCTCGCGTCGATCCCGGCACTCGAGACGCGCATGGTGGTCTTCGACACGGCTGTCGTCGACCTCACGACGGAGCTGCGCGACCCGGTCGACTTGCTCTTCGGTGCCCAGCTCGGCGGAGGAACCGACATCCACCGAGCGCTGTCCTACTGCGAAGGGCTGATCACGAAGCCGCTCGATAGCATCCTCATCCTGATCAGCGACCTCTTCGAGGGCGGCGACAGCCGCCCCATGCAGAAAAGCTGCAGGCAGCTCGTCGAGCGAGGCGTGCAAGTGATCTCTCTGCTCGCGTTGTCGGACGACGGCAAGCCGACCTACGACCACGCGAACGCGGACTACTTGGCGAAGCTCGGCGTGCCGGTCTTTGCCTGCACGCCCGATCGCTTCCCCGAACTCATGGCCGCCGCGCTGCGCCGCCGCGACCTTCGGACAGAGTTTCCTTGATGCAGCGAACTCGCGACTCGAGCCTGCGCCTCGCGACCGAGGAGCCGCTGCCGCTCGTCCTCGAGGCGGCTGGACCGAACGCGCGCTTCGCCTACG
>CALLZN010000317.1 GCA_937858895.1 uncultured bacterium
GGAAGGCAGGGCTTGTGCGGGCGCACTTTGTGTCGCGACTCGCTCCCTTCCCCGTCGCTCGGTCCACCGTCGCTCTGGACCCCGTCTTTCGAGCCGCAGCGGCGGCTCGTCTCGCTCGAGCGCTTCGACGACAACTCGCGCGAGAACATCGAAGCGGACAGGCTT
The DNA here is from genome assembly GCA_937858895.1 of uncultured bacterium. Taxonomy (GTDB): domain Bacteria; phylum Planctomycetota; class UBA1135; order UBA1135; genus JACKHW01. Next base: position 166 of record CALLZN010000317.1, read on the forward strand.
CGGCAAGAAGCCCCAGATCGCAGCCTCGTGCACGGCGAGGTCGTGACCACGCGACTTCGAGTACGTCGAAACGATGACGCGCGTCGTCGCGAGTCGGTGGTCCGAGCGAAGCTCGGTCATGAAGGTCGTGATCGGCAGGTCGTCGACGTGGTCGGCAGCAAGGACGACGTCGTAGGGCGCGCCTTCGCGCAGGGCTGCCCGCAGGAGCCAGAGAGCACCACCGACATTCAGCGCCCAGTCGACGCGATGGCCGCAGCTCGTCAAAGCGTCCTGCAGGACACTCGCCGTCGGAGCATGGGGCTCGACGACGAGGATGCGGCGCTCTGCGAGGCGGCGCAGCTTGTCGCGCGGTCGCTCTTCACGCACGCGAACGGCGCCTGCGCGCTCGACGTCGAGGACGAAAGAGAAGCAACTACCGATGCCCGGCTCGCTCGCTACCTCGAGCCGCCCGCCGAGCAAGTCGATGAGCTGACGACTGATGACGAGGCCGAGCCCCGTGCCGCCGTACTTGCGCGTCGTCGAAGTGTCGGCCTGACTGAAGGCCTCGAAGATGCGGGTCTGCGCTTCGACCGGGATGCCGATGCCCGAGTCGCGGATCTCGAAGCGGACCTTGAGCCTCGACTGCGTCGCCGCCTCGACGACGCACTCGACGACGACCTCGCCCTCGCTCGTGAACTTGATCGCGTTGCCGACCAAGTTCGAGAGCACCTGGCGCAAGCGCGTGTGGTCGGTGCAGACGTCGAGGTCGATGCACGCGGGGATGATGGCGCAGATCTCGAGCCCCTTGGTCACCGCGCGTTCTTTGAAGAGCTCGGTCACCGACTCCACGGTCTGACGCAAGTCGCCTTCGTTCAGCTCGACCTCGAGCTTGCCGGCTTCGATCTTGCTGAAGTCGAGAATGTCGCCGAGCAGACCGAGCAAGTGTTCGGCCGATTGCTGCACCGTCGCGAGGTCCTGCTGCACGAAGGAAGGTAGCTGTTCCTGCACGAGGAGCTGGGTCATACCGATGATGGCATTGAGCGGCGTGCGGATCTCGTGGCTCATGTTGGCGAGGAAGTCGCTCTTGGCCCTCGTCGCGGCCTCCGCGCGCTCCTTGGCTTCGACGATCTGCTGGTCGCGCTCTTCGATCTGGACGAGCATGCCGTTGATTGCATCCACGAGCTGGTCGACCTCGGCCGCCCCATGCCGCCGCGCCCGCACCGAGTAGTCGCCATGCGCCGCCACATCGCGCGTCGTGGCGACGAGGGCGAGGATGGGATCGGTCACGATCCTCTGCAGGCGACGACCGACGAGGAAGGCGAAGAGCACCGAGATGACGACGATGCAAACGACGATGCCGCAGAGCCAGAGGAAGCGCTTGGCATAAGGGCTGTGATCGACTTGCACGCGCGCGGCGCCGATGGCTTCGCCGGCGAGGGCCATCGGCTCGACGACCCAAGGGTGCGCGGTTTCATCTACGGTGACGTGGCCCGCGCGCACGTAGCGCGCGACGACATCTCCGTTCCGGGCGACGACAGCGGCACGCACCACACGGGGCTCGGCCTCGAGCGCGCGGAGCTGGGCCTCGATGCGGACGCTGTCCCGATGAGCCAGCGCTTCGCCGCAGCGCGCGCCGAGCAGCTCGGCGATGCGCGAGGCATCCCGGGCGCTCGTCGTCTTGTAATGCAGGGCATCGAGGGCCAGGAACGAGGCTCCCGACAGCATCACGACGAGCGAACTCGTGAGCCGCAGGATGAGCGTCATCTTGTGACGCAAGGACAAGAAGCGCAGCGATCTCATCGCCGCTTCCTCCGCCCGTCATGCCGGGCGCAAGCTCGCGCGTCTGCTCTTGGATCTGGTCGCCCCACGCCGTTCCTCCACATCGAATCGACTCGAGGAACTCCGGAACAACGACAGTCGATGTCGAGAACATCGACACTCGACCTCGGGGACCTGAAGCAGCGGCGGGCCTCGCGCCTGGAGACTGCGCTGCGAACGGGACCTGGAGCGGCACGCGTCGATCGACTTCTCCCGCTGCGCTGTCGGGCGCAGCGCTTATCTTCGCGAGCCTCGTGAAGCACTCCTCCACCGATGGCCTGGCTTGGCTCGCGCTCTGGACCGGCGCGCTCACGCGTCGCTTCAGCGCGGTCGTCTACGCGCTCTTGGCGACGGCGCTCACGCTCGGGATCCTCGTAGCGACTTCGTCGACCTTGCTCGAGAGACCGCAGGTCGAGCCCGACGACTTCCGCTTCATCGCGCGCGCCTTGGGTGCGAACGACGGCGCTGAAGACGAGAAGGGACCGCTCAGCGCGGGCCTCGTCGAGAATCGCTGGGACATGCTGCCCTTCGTCGACGTCGAGGGCGGCGTGCGCTTCTGGCGTCCCATGCTGCCGCTCTCGTTCGCGCTCGATGCGCGCGCGTCCGACGATTTTCATGCGGGCGGCTCGAAGGTCGCGCACGCGCGCTTCGAGCCCGTGCTGCTGACGAACTTGGTGCTGCACGCGGCTTGCTGCTTGCTTGCCTTTGCGTTCTGCGCGCTGGTGGCTGGGCCGTCGCTCGCGGCGACGCTCGGGGCCTTGCTCTTCTGTTGCTTCGCGCCCCACGCCGAGGCGATCTGGTATGGCGCGGGGCGCAATGCGACGCTGCTCGCGCTGAGCTTCGTCGGCGCTTGGCTCCTCCACGGTCTGGACGCGATGAAGTGGCCGGTGTTGCGCCGTGTCTTCGCGCCGCTCGCCTACGCGGCGGCGCTCGGCAGCAAGGAGACGGCGGTCGTCTTCGTCTTCGTCGCTCTGGCCGACGACCTGCTGCGCCGTCGGCGCTTGGACCGCGTGCTCTATGCGACGTATGCAGCGATCACGGTCGTCTGGTTCGTGTTGCGGAGCACGGCACTTGCCGGCGCGGCGCCGATTCAGTTCGTCGAACCCTACGTCTACTCGCCATTTACGGCTGCATTCTGGCCGCACGTCCTCGTCTCGATCGGGGGCCTCCTCGACGCCATCGGCCGCGCAGCGCCGCTCGCGCCGTTCTTGCGTGCCGACGAGTTCGCGCAGCACCACCAAGTCATCGGCATGGTGCTTGGCTTCGCGGTGCTCATCGTCGCGATCGTGGCCAACTGGCGCAGCGTTGCCGGCCGGTCGTGCATCGTCTTCTTGTTTGCGACTTGGCTGCCGACCTTGCCGGTCTACGTGAGTGAACGGTACTTCTACTTGCCGAGCTTCGCCTTCTGCGCGCTCGTCGCGGGCGTGATCGCAGCGAAGCCCCAGCGGGGTGCTGTACTTTGGCGCTATGGCTGGCCTTGCCTTGCCGCGATCGCGACCTGCTGGCTCACGGTCACGCACTATCGCATGCTCGCGAGCAAGCACCGCTTCGTGAGCGCCATGCCTCGCGCGGGCTGGGCGGTCTCCCATGCGCTCGAAGAGGTTGCCCCCGAGCTCGGCAAGCTCGGCGCGGCGCGGATCGTCGTAGTCGACTTTCCGGGCGATGTCGTGCACGCGCAGTTCTTTGCGGACCAAGTCCGGGTCGAGACGGGCAACCGCAACCTCGACGTGCGCGTGCTGAACCTCCTGCCCCCGAGCGCGGTCCTCGCGCAGCCAGGCAAGGACCTACGCGTCGAACGCTCGGCGACAGCCTTGCGCTTGCGAGGTGTGCAGCGGCCCGTTCTGTCGACGACCGGCGCGCGCCTGCTCTTTCCGCTGGTCGACCTCGTGCCTGGCACGAAGCGAACGACCCGGGATGGCAGCGTGACCCTCGAAATCAACGAGGGCGATGGCCAACATGCGAGCGTCGTGAGCTACGAACTCAACGCGGACTTCGTGAAGGCGCGCGTGCTGCGCTTCGTGGCGCCGAGTGTCGATCCACCGGCGCCGAACCCGGTCTTCACGCAGGCCTTGCGCATCTCCCAAGGACGCTTCGTCCTCGAGTGATGCGCTTCAGGCGTCGGCCTCTCAGAGCGTCAAGTTGACGGCGTTGGTCAACGAGCCAGCAAAGGTCGTGAGGTCGAAGAGGGCGGCCTGGAAGGCGAAGTCGCCGGTGATGGTCGCCGGGATCAGGGGCACGGGCTGAGACACGAGCGTGCCCGTCGCGATCGTGCCGACGACGAAGGGCGTCGAGACGAGGGTCCCGAGGTCGAGTGCCCACTTACCGCCGAAGATGGGCAGCGCCGGCGCGAACTTGCCCGACAAGAAGACAACCGCCACCTGGCCGTCGAGACCAGCACCCAGCACGCGCATCGCGAGGCCGTCCGTACCCGGGATCGGGAAGTTGCCGCCCTGCGCGTAGCTGACGGTGCCGCTGCCGACGAAGTGACCGAGCTGGAGGGCCGCCGGGGCCTGGTTGAAGCCCATGCGCCAGGTGCGGAAAGCGCTCGGGTGCGTCGCTGTCGCGGCCGTACCGATGATCTGCCAAGCGCTGTCCGTCTGCTTCGTCGAGGACAGGTCCGTCGCCTGGCTAGTTGCCCAGACGCTCGGGCCGTCGGTCGACCACAGCGGCGAAGCTGGCAGGCGAACACCGACTGCGAAGAACTTCTCGCTCGGCACATCGATGGGCGTCGTGAGCGCGGTCGTCACGATCCAGGCCACGGGGCCGGTTCCGGTACCCGGACCGAGGGTTTGGTTGCCGCTGACGAAGAGTTCACCGGCCGTGCCGGTCACCGGACCCGTGGTCTCGTCGCCGCTCCGGATGACCCACTGGAAGGTCTCGGGCGTCGTCTGGTCTTGGTCTTGGATGGCGTTGCCGCGCATTGCGGTGATCTTGCCGGTCGCGCCAGCGAGATTGGCTGCGCCGAGCGAACGCCAGTGCGTCGAGTCGAAGCCCTGGAGGACTTCGCCGGTTCCAGTACCGATGTTTCCGCGGGAAGTGAAAGAAACGGTGCCCGAGTACATGACTTCGTTTTGGGCACTGAGGCTGCCTGCGAGGCAGAGGCAAGCAGCGAGGGATGTGATGCTACGCATGGATATCAACCTTGGAGATCAAGAGGACTCTGAGGGGGGAACGAAAGATGAAGAGCTAGCTGGTATGGAAGACGGCACAGTCGCAGGATCGTGCCGCACCGCCATGACTCGGGTAGCTTTCCTCATTCTATCTTCACGCAGGCATTCATGCAGTCGAGATTGCAAACTGGTACGAACGTAGCTCCGGGCGTTTGGCGGCGCCCATCGCTGCTGATCGTGGGCGCGGCATTGCTCATGCTTTGCGGGCTCATCGCCTACCTGCTGAAGGGCCAGTGGCATGGCGCCTTGCCCGAGGGGCCCGACGTCGGCGATTCCATGGAGGCGAACGGGAGTCCCGGCACAGGCCTGTCGGAGGTAGAGCTGCGGACGACGCCTCCGCGCCGAGTCAAGCCCGCTCAGCCCCAGAAAAATCCCATCGATCTGCGCAGGACGGCCACCGCAAATGGCACGCACTTCCAGCTCCCGGACGGGTCCTATGCGCCCTGTCTG
>CALLZN010000318.1 GCA_937858895.1 uncultured bacterium
ATTGAGTGTATAAAAATGCAAACCAGGCGCGCCGGACGCAATCAAGGCTCGGCACTGGTCGATTGCATAACTGATGCCAACGCCGGCGACAGCTTCGAGGTCGTCCTCGACGAGGCTCAGCTCCTCGCGAAGCGACTCCGGGATGGCCGCGCCGCACATGGTCGTGAAGCGCTGGATCTGTCCGTAGTTGAGGATCGGCATGATGCCCGGCACGATCGGCACGTCGATGCCTGCATCCTTTGCTCGCGCGACGAAGCTCAGATAATCTTCGTTTGCAAAGAAGAGCTGCGTGATCAAGAAATCGACGCCCGCGTCGACTTTGGTCTTGAGGTGAGCGAGGTCCTTCTCTGGCGACTCAGCTTCTGGATGTGCTTCGGGGTAGCAAGCCGCGCCGATGCAGAGTGGTGCGCCGATTTCCCGAAGGAAGCTCACGAGCTCACTGCCGTAGGCAAAGCCGTCCTTGGCCCGCTCGAACTGCGCTTCTCCCTTCGGGGCATCGCCTCGCAGCGCTAGCACGTTTTCGATGTTCTCGGCGACCAGGGCATCCACAATGCGACGGATCTCGTCACGAGAGTGCCCGACGCAAGTCAAGTGCGCCATCGGCTCGAGCCCGACGTCGCGTTTGATTCTAGCGACGAGGTCCAGAGTCCGCCGGCGTGTGCTTCCGCCTGCTCCGTAGGTCACGGAGACGAACGACGGCTCGCTGTCCTTGAGCTTCGTCACCGTTTCGAAGAGCTGCTCGGTTGCCTCATCGTTCTTTGGCGGAAAGAACTCGAAGGACACCGTGGGGCGACCAGCAGTAAACAGATTGCAAATACGCATCAGGGACTCAGTACGGATTGCGGCGAACCAGCTTGGCACGCACGAGGTAGAGCACGAAGAATGCGAGCGTCCACTGAGCGAGGCAAGTGCCGATCGAGTAGGTGTCGAGCGGATCCCACGGTGACTTGCCGCTGTCGCGGGCCCAGCCTTGTGATTGTTGGAACCACCAGCCGAGGAGGACGACGAACTGGAGCGGGATCAAACCCGCGAGCACCCAGTCGAACCAAGGGCCGAGACGCGTCCTTGCGCCGTCGGCGTGGATCCAGTCCTCGCGGAAGCGCCGAAACCCGACGGCCTTGACGGCGAGGACGCAGAGGAAACCGCTCACGAGCAGGCCCAGCCCCCAGACCCAGTCTTGGTTCGACAAGAACTCGAGGCTCAGCGCTGAAGGGAGGCCGACGACGAGGGCGACAGCGCTGACGACCCAGATGGCGCGATTGCGTGTCAGACCGAGATCGAGCAGGCAGCGCGTTGCGAGCTCCACCATCGCGATCAGCGACGTGATCGCCGCGAAGGTGAGCGCCAAGAAGAACGCCGCTGCCAACCATCGACCCGCTGGACCGATCTCGGCAAAGAGCTGCGGGATCCAGACCATCGCCATACCCGTGTTGCCGGGCGAACTGGTTTGCAAGACCGCCACGGGATCTGCCGCAGCGAGCGGGGCAAGCGCAAAGATCGCCGGTACGATGGCCAGCGCGGCGATCATGCTCGCCATATTGTTTCCAAGTCCAGTCATGACGGCGTTGCCAATGCCGCTGCTGCGGTCGGCGCTCCCGATCGCGAAGGTCAACAAAAGTCCCCACCCGGCGCCCGTCGAGAACGCGCTCTGTGACAACGCCTCGAGCCACGGAGCTGGCGTCAAGAGTTGCTCTGTGTTGATCTTGAAGAGCCAATCCAAGCCGCGCCCCGAACCTTCGCGTGAGAGTCCGAAGATCATCAACACGAAGAGCAGCGCGAAGAGCATCGGCAGCATGATCTTGTTCGCGCGCTCAATGCCTCTCCGCAAGCCGCGCGCGACGAAGAGCGCCGCGATCACGAGTGCGCCGACGGTAGCGAGAATCGCGACGCCGCCCTGAGCGCGATCTTCGAACCACGCCGTCGCAGCCTTGCTGTCGAGCGCGGCCACGTTGCCGGCGAGCGACTCATAAACGTAGATCCCACACCAGCCAGCGACCACGGCGTAGTAGCAGAGGATCAGGGTCGTGCACAAGGCGACGAAGGCACCGATGAAGCCGAAGCGCGGGCCGAGCATCGCGTGCAGTGACGCGACCACGCCTTTGCGCGTGGTCCGGCCGATCGCATACTCGACGATGAGCAGTGGAATCGACCAAGTGAAGAGGAAGATCATCCACGGGATCAAGAAGGTCCCGCCGCCATCGAACTTGGCGAGGATGCGTGGGAAACGCCAGATGTTGCCCGTTCCGATCGCCATCCCGAGAGCGACGAGGACCAGCGCCCATCGAGAGCTGAAGCGGTCCGCTGCGGCTTCTGTGCTGTCCGACCTCGACGCGTGCGGAGGGTCTGCTTGCTGCTTCGACATACAGCGATCGTCGGCGCTCGCGGGCTGCGATACCAGTGCCCGTGGCGATACTTGTCGACCCGTCGGATCCAATCCTGCACTCGGGTAGACTCGTTTCCCATGACCTCCACAGTGACCATCCGCGCGCCACGCGGCACCAAGCTCACGTGTGCCAACTGGCAGATCGAAGCAGCCTGGCGCATGCTCCAGAACAACCTGGACCCCGAAGTCGCCGAACGTCCAGAGGACTTGGTCGTCTATGGGGGCTCGGGCAAGGCCGCGCGCTCGTGGGCGGACTACAACCGCATCCTCGCGACCCTCGAGCGGCTTCGGCCTGACGAGACCATGCTTGTCCAGTCAGGACGCGCTGTCGGAGTCGTTAGAACGCACACCGATGCGCCCCGCGTGCTGATCGCCAACAGCAACCTCGTCGGCAAGTGGGCCAATTGGGACGAGTTCCGACGGCTCGAAGCGCTGGGCTTGATCATGTTCGGCCAGATGACCGCCGGTTCGTGGATCTACATTGGCACGCAAGGGATCTTGCAGGGCACCTACGAGACCTTCGCCGCCGCCGCGCGCAAGCACTACGGCGACGGCGCCAACCTGAAAGGCAAGCTCGTCGTGACTGCAGGGTGTGGCGGCATGGGTGGGGCACAGCCGCGGGCGGTGACTCTCTGCGGCGGCGTTTGTCTCATGGCCGATGTCGATGCGTCGCGGGCGCACAAGCGAGCCCAGGACCGCTACCTCGACCTCGCGACCGACCGACTCGATGACGCGATCGCGCAAGCGCTGCGGGCAAAGGACAAGGGCGAGGCGTTCTCCGTTTGCTGGATCGGTAACGCGGTCGAGCTGCTCGAGGAACTCGTCGAGCGGGGTGAGATCCCCGACATGGTCACCGATCAAACGAGCGCCCACGACCTCCTGCAAGGCTACTACCCAGTCGGTTACGGCTTCGAGGAAGCTAAGAAACTCCGCGCCGCAGACCCCAAGAAATTCCTGGTCGAAGCAAAACGAACGGTGCGTCGCCACGTCGAGCTGATGCTGAACTTGCTCGACGAGGGCGCCGTGGTCTTCGACTACGGCAACAACATTCGCACTGCGGCAGCAGAGGAGGGCCTCGTCGACGCCTATCGCTTCCCTGGCTTTGTCCCGGCCTACATTCGTGATCTCTTCTGCGAAGGGAAGGGGCCCTATCGTTGGGTCGCGCTGAGCGGTGAAGCCGCCGACATCCATCGAACTGATGATCTCGTCCTCGAGATGTTTTCCGAGAACAAGTTTCTATGTGATTGGATCCGAGTCGCGCGCGATGGCTTCGCCTTTCAGGGTCTACCTGCACGAATTTGTTGGCTCGGCTGCCAAGAACGCGCCGACTTCGCCATGCGGGTCAACGACCTCGTTGCTTCCGGTGAAATCAAAGCGCCGATCGTCTTTGGTCGGGACCACCTCGACTGCGGATCCGTGGCCAGCCCCTACCGCGAAACGGAGGCCATGCTCGATGGCTCGGACGCGATCGCCGATTGGCCCATCCTCAATGCGCTGGTGAGCTGTGCGAGTGGCGCGACTTGGACGAGCTTCCATCATGGTGGCGGAGTTGGCATGGGATACAGCCTGCACGCCGGTCAGGTCACGGTCGCTGACGGCACGCCCGAAGCGCGAGAGCGTCTCCGTCGTGTATTGACGAACGATCCCGCGATGGGCGTTTTCCGCCATGCCGATGCCGGTTATGAACGTGCGGTGCGAGCCGCCGAGCGTTTCGGCGTCGACCTGGCCCGCTGACCGCCTACTCCCGGGCGACTTCCCACAAGACGAAGTCGCTGGTGGCCGCCGCAGCGATTTCGATCGCGTCCTCGCCGACGATCGCGGCGCCGTCGCCGGCGCCCAGCTGCACGTCGCCGATCGTGATCGCTCCTTTGGTGACGTGCAACCAGGCCATGCGCTCGCGCGCCGTGCGATGGTCGACTTGTGCGCCTTCATCGATGGACCCGACGAAGAGGCTCGCGTCTTGGCCGATCGTCAGTGAGTCCGCAGCGCCGTCCGGGCTCACCACGAGCAAGAGTTGGTTGTTGCGTTGCCCTGGCGAGAAGTCTCGCTGCTCGTAGCGTGGCGCGCCGCCATTCTTTGCAGGGTAGACCCACATTTGCAGCAAGTGGAGCCGCTCGTCCTCCGAAGCGTTGAACTCGCTGTGCAGGACTCCGGAGCCGGCAGACATGAGCTGCACTTCGCCCGGCCGGATGAGCGAGCCGGTCCCCATGCTGTCCTTGTGTTCGAGCAGTCCTTCGAGGACAACGGTCACGATCTCCATATCCCGGTGGCCGTGGGTAGAGAAGCCGCGTCCAGGAGCCACGAAGTCCTCATTGATGACGCGCAGCGCACCGAAGTTGTCGAAGCGAGGGTCCTGGTAGTCGGCGAACGAAAACGTGTGATAGGTGTCGAGCCAGCCGTGATTGGCGTGACCGCGCTCCTCGGATCGTCGTACTCGAATCATGGGCCGCCCTTGGATCGCCACGTTCAGAGATTCAAGCCGGAGAGATTCAAGCCGGAGCCGCAGCTCAGGCGTAGAGCCGTTCGATGCGCTCGATGCGCTTGGTCAGCGGTGGGTGGGTCGAGAACGCGTTGCCGCCGCCTCGTGCGTTGCGCATTGGATTGACGATCCACAAGTGTTGCGTCGCGCGGTTGGCGCGCCGCATCGGCGTCGCGTCGGCGCTCAACTTCTGCAAGGCGCTGACGAGGGCTTGGGGATTCCGAGTCAGCTCGACGCTCGTTGCGTCCGCCAAGAACTCGCGTTCCCGAGAAACCGCGGCCTGCAGCAGTCGCGAGAAGAGCGGCGCCACGATGGCCAGCAGCAAGACGATGATCATGGCCGCGACGTGCGCACCCGACTTGCCGCGCTCACCGCGCGTGTAATTCATGCCGCGCCCGTACCAGAGATTGCGCAGACCGAGGTCGGCGAGCATGGCGATCGATCCGACGAGGACGGCCATGAGGACCATGTAGCCAGAGTCGCCGTTGCGGATGTGCGCGAGTTCGTGCGCCATGACGGCCTGGAGTTCGGCGCGGTCGAGTCGTTCACGTAGGCCGCTGGTGATCGCCACATGCGCAGCGTCGGCCTTGAAACCAGTCGCGAACGCGTTCGGGCTGGCATCGTCAATGATCCAGATCTTCGGCGGCGGCATGGCGGCCGCGATCGCGGCCTCATGGATGACGTTCCAGAGTTGGCTGTCTTCGCCTGGGCGCAGTTCGCGCGCACCAGCGCTCATCATGACGAGCTGGGTACCGGCGGCGCGGGCGATCCAATACTGAAGGCCAGCGAAGGCGAGACCCACCAAGAGGCCGACCAGCCACGAATTCCACGTTGCTCCAAGGGCAGCGCCGAGCCCTCCCAGCAGGGCCAGGAGCAGCAGGGCCAGCACCATGGAACGGCGCCGATTGATGCGTTGGAGCTGGCGGAAGTCTCTACGCGGACCGCTCCGCGAATCAGAGCGAGCGCTCACCGCTGCAATCAAGATCCGAAGTCGACCTTGACTGGTTCACGCGCGGCGACGTCGTCGAGCTCGAAGAATTCGCTCTTGTCGAAGCCGAACATGCCTGCGATCAAATTGCTCGGGAACTGCTCGACCTTGTTGTTGAAGCGCAAGACCGAATCGTTGTAGCTCTGGCGCGCGAAACCAATGCGATTTTCGGTCGTCGTCAGCTCTTCTTGGAGCTGCAACATCGTCGTATTGGCCTTGAGGTCAGGATAGCTTTCAGCGACGGCGAAGAGCGATCGCAGCGTCGACGTCAGCATGTTCTCGGCGCGCGCGTGCTCTTCCACGCTCTTCGCGTCGATCGCCATTTGCCGCGCCCGCGTGACCGCCTCGAGGGTCTCACGTTCATGCTTGAGATAGCCCTTGGCCGTCTCTACCAAGTTCGGGATCAGGTCGTAGCGGCGCTTGAGCTGGACGTCGACTTGGCTCCACGAATTCTTGACTTCGTTGCGTCCCGACACGAGGCCGTTGTAGAGCGCGATGACGAAGAGCGCGAGCAGGACGATGATCCCGAGCGAGACATAGACGGCGGTATTGGCAAGTACGAAGATCATTGCTGTATGCGTAGGAGGTTGCAGCAGACCATAGCCACTGGCCCGTCTGATTCACGCGATTCATCCGGGAACGCGCGCTGCTCGCTTGTTTCGGTGCTAACCTGCCGCGCGCTCAGATCGATCGCTTCAGATGGAGAACAAGTTTATGACCGCCTTTCTCGTTCGCTCACTACTACTCGCGCTCGGTGTATGTGCATCGACGCTCTCTGCGCAGACTGCGGCGTGCGATTCCCTCAACGACTCGACCAGCAACGTTGCCAACTTCATCAGCTCGAGGAACTCGACGCGGCCCAACAGTTGGGGTTGGCGCTACGTGCCGTCCTCGGTGAAGCTCGCCCGTGGCCTGCGCATCTACACCGGCAACGCCTTCACGACCGGCTTCATGCAGCTCGAGGTCTGGGATGAGGACAGCACGACACTCATGCCCGGCAAGCGTTTGGCCGGCGGCACCTTCTACGCGCCGAAGTCCTCGACGGGCGAGTGGTTGGGGACCAATCTCGATCGCAACTTGGTCCTACAGCCCAACACTCCTTACTGGTTCGTCTGGGTCGAAATCGGCTGGAGCGTCTTCCCCACCGAGCCGGGCGGCACTTCGATGCCGGCTGCAGCGCGCTGGGACGGGGCTATGTGGGTCGCCTCAACGACCAATCAACTCAAGTTTCGTCTTTACTGTTCATTCATTGACACGAAGGGAGCGGTCGTGGCGGGCACGGCGTGCACTGGTGCCGCGAGTGGAATCGGCACGGCGTTCAGCAACCTGACGCCAAACATCGGCAACGCCGACTACCGTGTGGAAGGCAGCGGCCTTCCGTCGGGTGCGCCGACTTTGATCCTGCTCGGCGCGGTCGCCAACTTTCCATCGGTGCCGCTCGGAAGCGCTGCTCCAGGCTGCTTCCTCAACACGGACATCGTCTTCACGATCGCTGGCATTACCGGGAACGGCGATGTTCGAACGCCAGCTGCTGCCGGACATCTCTTCGCGCCGCTGCCGATCCCAAACAACCCTGTCTTGGTTGGCACCTACGTCGGGATGCAGTTCGCTGCGCTCGATAGCGCTTCACAGAATGCCTTGCCCTTCGTGTTGACGAACGCGGTCCGCACGACGGTCTTCTGATCGCGGTCGTCGCCGATCGAGGACGAAATGAAACGACCCCACAGCTGCATTGGAAGCGCACGACTCGTGCGCTTCCAATGCAGCAGCGGGGTCGGCGACTGCGACACGCTGCGAGTCAGCAGGCAACAGTCCGCAAATCGAGTGGGCTGATGGCGCGCACCGACAGGATCGGTGCGGGCGCGATCACTGGTACTGCGTGACCAGGCCGTAGCGGATGCCCGTACCGGTAGTCGTCGTGACCGTGTCCGGGTCGAGGCCGCCCGAGCTGTAGGCATAGAGACGCGTCAGGCCTGTCGTGACAGCGCCACCAATCCGGTTGACGAGGCCGTTCGCCGAGTAGAGGTTGATCGGCGTGATGCCTTGCTTGAACCAGAACATCTGTGTGTAGAACATGAGGTTCGCGAGGCTGTTGTCGTTCGGAATCGGCAGGGGCACGGTCACCGATGCGTTACCGCCGGTCGACGGGGCAGCGATGACGAGCAGCGGATCGTTCATGAGATTGCAGCCGCCCGGCAGCGGAATGTTGAGGGCCGTGAAGCCGAGGATGAACACGCCGACCGGGTTCGTCGCTTCGTAGCCGATGCCGGTAAAGGCGTTGGCTCCGTTGCCGACAACCAGGGTCGCAGCGTTACCGCTGTGCGTCGGCATGCTCGTGACGCCGCTCGGCTGGCAGCCGAGGTAGGCACCGTTGCGGCCGGTGCTGCCTGATGCCGTCGTGGACTTGCTGTAGGCGTCGAGGGGATAGGTATTGATCGAGTTGCCGTAGGTGCGGATTTCGAGCAACAAGTGACGCTGCGCCAGCATGCCGGTGTAGAGGAAAGTCACGCCGGTGTCGAAGGGGAGCTTGAAGTCGAAGTTCTGGTTCGCGAGCCGCGGCGCGACGACCGTGCGGCGCTTGATGACCTGGCGGAGGGTCGAAGTCTCGATGTTGTTCGCGAACGTCGTCGAGAAGTTCGTCGCGTCGATCGCAGCCGGCGTCAGCGAGAGCCAGACCGCGACGTCGACGTTGAAGCCGCCGTAGTTGCCGTTGGCAAAGCCGTTCGCCATCCGGAAGTTCAGCGAGCTGATCGGCAGCGGTCGCGCCGTGCCGTCAAAGTCCGTGTGCTCCTGGATTTGTTGGTAGCGAGTCGCATACCACGACATCGGAATGTTGTTGTTCGTGTTCCCCGTGGGGTTGGCAGCCGAGGGGTGAAGAGCCGACGTCTGAGCGAAGAGAGGCGCGGCCAGGAGGGCCAAGGCGGGAAGGATCAGCTTTTTCATGATGAGGATTGAGGTCCGTGACGAGTCAAGGAAGAGGAACAAGCAAAGGAAAAGAGCGAGTCGCGAGGCGCGCTGACGCCCCGCAGTGACCCAAACGATAGCGAGGGACCGGCGGCCTGACGGCGACAAGCGTACAACTTCAGAAATCAGCGCTCGAAGCCGCCCATCCAGAGTCGCACGCCTCCGTAGAGTCCGGCTTCGTTGGGGACGATGACTACGTCGGCCGCGAGTTCGATGCGAGACAAGAAGCGCGCGTTGCCACCGCCAACCAGGATGAGGTCAGGGTTGAAGCAGCGTCTGAAGACCTCGAGCGCCGGCGGGACGCGTTCGACCCACAGCTCCCACCCGAGTTCGTGCAGGGCATTTTTGCCGAGTTCGCGTTCGAAGCTCGAGTTGTTCCCGTAGGGCAGATGCCCGAATTCGCAGTTCGGAATCAAAAGCCCGTCGCGAAAGAGCGCCGAGCCAATGCCCGTGCCAAGGGTCAGGACGAGCTCGGTCCCCTTGCCGCGGATGGAGCCGAGTCCTTGGACATCGGCATCGTTGGCGGCGCGCGCCGGCTTGCCGAGGCGCTCGGCGAAGGCGGCAGCGATCGGGAAACCGTGCCACGCTGGCGCGAGATTCACGGCGGTCGCGCAGATTCCGTCACGGATGACACCGGGGTAGCCGATCGCGATGCGGTCGAAGTCGCCCGCGAGCTCTGGCAAGGCGTCGATCACGAGCTCGAGGGTCGCTTCAGGCCCCGCATTCGCTGGCGTGTCCTTGCGAACAGGTTCCGCTTCGAGCGGAAGCGAGCGGGCGTCGCAGCGCACGAGCTTGGTTTTGCTACCGCCGATGTCGATGCAGAGCGTAATCGGTCCTTGACTCACGCTCTCAAGGTTAGACAGTCGTGCCCTGCCATGGAAACAGCGCGGCGCACGATCCGAGACGACACCACTGAGGGCGCCGCGTTGCCCTACGGAATCGAGGTCCTGTATCTCGTTACTGTCGTGCTCCTCGCTCATGCGCGCATCCTCGGCTTCGCCCACACGCCGGAGGACTGGTCACAGCTGTCGCTGCTGCGCGAACGGAGCTGCCTCGCGTCCTTGCTGCCCTTCGACGAGTATCCCTACTACCGTCCGCTGTGGTTCTATTGGCTGTCGGTCGCTGATCGAAGCGGCTTGTCCGGTGGCCTCGCTCACCTTGGCCCGCTCGCCATGCATCTGCTCGGCTGCCTCGCTGTCCACCGCGGACTCGCGAACATCGCCGGCGGCCAGGCCCTGGCGCTCGCGTCCTGCATCGCGATCGCGCCAGGGCTTTCGAGCGCGCTTGCATGGCTCGCCGCCGGCAACAAGGCCTTCGTCTTTGGATTCCTGGCCTTCGGCTTCTTGCTCTTGCTGCGCGTGCGCGGGTTCAAGGCCTATGCCGCGGCCTTCTTCGTCGCCGCGCTCCCGGCGCTGATGTCGAGCGAGAACGCCTACTTAGCGGTCTTGCTCATGCCTTGCGTAGCGCTGTGTCTGCGGCCGCGCTCGCTCGATGGGTCGTCGAGCCGGCGCCTCGTCGGAACCCTCGGCCTCGGTCTCGCCATCACTGCCGTCGCGCTGGTTCATCTCTTGTTGCTGTCGCCTCAGCGCAACGCGGGCGCCGATGATCGCGTTGGCCAGCTCCTCGCCGCGCTGCGTGGCGATCCCCTGAACTTGGCGATTGGCGCGTGGGAGAACATTGGGCGCTACTTTGCGCATGGCGTGGGCATTGGCGACGACCTTCCACGCTTTGGCGGCACCTTGCTGATCGTGCTGGCTTGCTATGCGGTCGTAGCGCGGAGCCGCTTGCTCGGCATGGCGCTCGTTTTCTATGTGATCCTCAACATTCCGGCCTCGCTCTTCCCGAACGAGTCGAGCCGCCATCAAGCCTACCTGCCCGCCCTCGGTGCCGGCGCCGTCGCTGCGGCGACCATGTTGAGCCTGCGTGGCGTCGCTGCGTACTGCGTGCCCGTCCTCAACCTTGCCTTCCTTGCGGCCACGTTCGCTGGCTATGGACCTTGGGCAGACTACTGCAAGCAGAGTGAGAACGTCTTCGAGAGCAGCTTCACTGTCTTGCCGAGGAGTCCCGTCGAGGCTCCGCTCCTCGTCAACGTGCCGATGGAATACCGCGCGGCGTTTCATCTGCGCTTCGGACGCGATGCGAACGTCGGCGCCTGGCCTGGCTTGACGGTGTTGAGCTCGGCCGACGAAGTGCTCGTCCCCGCCGACTTCGAAGTGCGCGACCTCGCGCTCTCGTCCAAGCCGAGCGGTCTGGCCATCGAGTACGACGGCACCAGGCTCGTGCGCACTTCGCTCGACGCGATCCTTGCTCGTCGTCGCGCGCCGCTGCTTCGCTGCACCCAAAGCGTCCTTCCCTTCACGAGGCCTTGGCTGGCCTGGGGCGAATGCTTGACTTCGTTCTCGACAGCTGCGCCGGCGCGAGGCTTCGTCGGAGCAGGTGCGGACTCGGCGAAAGGCAACTTCGAGCGCGTCGTGAAGCTCGACGCCCACGGGCCGCTCGCAGGCGAGCCCGGACTGTACTGGGAATGTACGATCGAGGCCGGTCCGCCTGCCTTCGTGGTCCTCGGCTGGACACCTTGGTCGGTCCTGCCGACGACGGAGAACGCGTGGCTCTTCACCCTCGCGCCGCTGCCGTGGGCCTTCAAGGCCACGGTCTTTCGCTGGTTGTCTGCTTGGTCGCCCTCAGACGCGCAGGTCGTTCCTGTTTACGGCTTCGTGCCAGCCGTGCACGCAGACGGAGGCGCTCAGCGTCTGCGCGTCGAGCTGCGCTTGCGCTGACCAAGCAGCCGCGACCGATCTCAAGGCCGCTTCGTTCACGGGTCGATGACGCATGCATGGTCCTCGTCTCCACCCTCGCAGTGCTCGCGTGCTCATGGGCTCTGCTGCGGATGGTTCAGAAGCACTCGTGGCAGACGACCGCGACCCTCGTGACGTGGCTAGAAGATGCGAGCCAGCGAGCTGTCTTGCTCATCGACGCGAAGGGTAAGCTCGCGCGCATCGGGCCGCGCGCACGCTCGCTCTTCGGAGTCGAAGGTCGATGTGACCCCTATGGTCTCGATGATCTTCCGGTGCGTGGCCTGCACGATGCCCTCGAAGCTCACGGCGCGACGAAGTGGCAGGAAGGCGCAGACAACACGAAGCTCGAAGCTTGGATCGACGGTCGCTTCGTCGACGTGGACATGAGCTTGCTACCGCTGAAGAGCGATCGCGGTGCGCTGCCCGCTTTCGTGATCTTCGGACCCGCGGCCAAGCCGGTGCAGGCCGTCGAGCGA
The DNA here is from genome assembly GCA_937858895.1 of uncultured bacterium. Taxonomy (GTDB): domain Bacteria; phylum Planctomycetota; class UBA1135; order UBA1135; genus JACKHW01. The sequence goes on from CALLZN010000318.1 coordinate 12,086, forward strand.
CGCGTGCCGCGGTCTTCGGCTGCACGCGGACGAGCTTCGGCTGGCGCCCTCGAGGGGCGTCGCGTCCTCCTCGCCGAGGACGGCCCCGACAACCAGCTCTTGATGAGCTACGTGCTGATGGGTCTCGGTGCCGACCTCGTGCTCGTCGAAGATGGGGCCGAGGCCGTCGAACTCGCCCGCTCGAGTCGCTTCGACATTATTCTTCTCGACCTCAACATGCCTCGCCTCGACGGCTTCGAGGCCGCTCGTCGCATACGATCGTTTTCCGAAGACGTCGTCATTCTTGCCGTGTCGGCGAGTGAGGATGCGAGCGATCGTTGCATCGACGCTGGCTTCGATGGTCACCTCGCCAAGCCGTTGCGTCGGACGCACCTGATCGATGCGATCCAACGGATCGAGGTCCAGCGCTGCCGCGAGCCCAAACACGTGATCCGGACTGAGGCGCAAGAAGCGCCGAGCGAGTCCGAATGGGAGCAGCTCCTCAGTGATCCCGACTTCGTCGCGATGCTCGATGAGTTCCGCACGGATCTCGACCAACGCGTCGCCAAGATGAGCGAGGCGATCGCGGCGCGCGCATGGACCGAGCTCGAAGTCTTGGCCCACCAACTGAAAGGTGCGGCGGGGGGGGTCGGGCTCCTCCAGCTCTCCCCCGCCCCCGGGCGCCTCGAAGAAGAACACCGCAACGCAAGCCGTTGCGCAGCGCTGCATCGTCGAGATCGAGCGCTTGGCGACGGACGTTCAGTCGCGCGACGAAGTCAGCGACTCGCTGACGCGCCGGTAGACGGAGTCCCTCGCGGAAGAGCGAGCTCCCGCGTTCGAGCGATGATCGCGAGGCGAGGATCGTCGTTTGCCTGCAAGAGCGTGAGGCAGGTGCGGATCAAGAGTGGATCGACTCCTTCGCTCGCGAGGACGCGAGCGCAGCGCTCCGCCCCGAGTCCAACGAGCAACGAGTGCAAGTCAGGATCGTTGATCAAGCTCGAGACATCGTTCGTGTCGCGAAGCGCGCGGCGCAGCATGAGCGCGGGATCGAGGCCGTAGCTGCCGAAGCTCGGCTTCGCTCCCCCGAGCTCGGCGAGGCGCCGTCGATGATCGGCGACGCGCGGCTGTCCGCTGGCGTCAGCGACATCGGCGAGCACCAAGAGCACCTCGGGCTCGCTCGGACCGAAGTCGAGCGCGCGCCGCGCCCATGCAAGCGCCGCCATCGTGTCGCCCGAAGCGAGCGCTGCGCGTGCGACAGCCATGCTCGTGCGCGGCTCGTCGACGCGCGCCACTTGCGGCACCCGCTCGCTCAGCACCGCGCGAACAGGCTGCACGCTTCGAGCGCGGTGCAAGGCCCTGCTCGTGTCCTCGACCCGCGCGAGGCGGTCGCTGAGTCGTGCTTCGAGGGTCGCGAGCTGGAAGTCCGCCGGCAGCAGCAGTCGGCTGCGCGCGAAGCTCATACGCGCGGCATCGAGGTCGTCCAGTTCGAGTTCGATCGCGCCGAGCGCCGCATGGGCGGCAGCCAGGAGTGGATCGTGGACGCGGCTGAAGCCGCTGCGATGTTCGGTCACGGCCCGACGTAACGCCGCGCCCGCTTCCTCGAGCTGGCCGTTGCGACCGAGCTGCATACCAAGATGAATCGTGCTGACGCCGCGCAACAAACGCTCGGCGCGGCGGAGGCGATCCTCGGCATGAGGACCTTCGAAGTGGCCACGCACCTCGGATCCACCAGGGGCTTTGCGCACGCTCAAGGTCGCGAGTGCCACCGGTCGCCCACGACCTCCGACAGAACTCGTCTCGACGAAGCGCACCCGCGGCAAGAGCTCGAGCAGGCTGTCGGCCGCGGTCGAACGCGCGAGGCGCTCGCCGCGGCTCGGTCGTTCGAAGTGGCCGTTCGCGACCGGAAGGTAACCGGCGCTGCCGCGCTCGTAGCGCAGCAGCCAATGATGGTCGTCGATCCGCTCGGCGCGGGCCAGCGGACGCAAGGCATCGGCCTGCGTGTTCGGAAACTCGTAGGCGAGAAACTCGGCGAGGATGCAGGCGCTTTGCTCAGCGCTCAGCGGGGTCTGGACTTCGAAGCTGCCGACGAAGTTGGCGCTGCGCCCATGGCTGCCACCGAAAGAACCGTGCGAAGCACAGCCGGCCCCGAGCGTGGCGGCGAGACAAGCGAGTCTGGCCGCGCGGTTTGCACGTCCCCTTTGCGGACTTGTCGGATTCTTGGACATGCGCATCCCCGGCGTCCAAGATCGACTCCGTGCAAGCACATCTTGAAGGGCCGCTCAGCCCGGCCATGGCAACGCGTCGACGCGCGAGAGCGTCGAAGAAGTGGACACGCTCCGAGCGGCTGCGCAGACTCCTGTTGGCGGCGCTCCTCGCTGCGCCACTCGCGTGTTCGCGGCAGACGGCGGATCCAGAGCCCGCCGCGCCGCCGTTGGAACCCAGCGCGATCTCGATCGACGACTTGCCGGTCTGGCTCAGCGCGCGCAAGGGCCGCTACGCCGTCGATCTTCGTGATCCGAACGCCTTCGCGTCTGGGCACTTGCGGGGCGCCATCAACTTACAAAGCAGCCACGGTCAGTTCGCGCAGCGCGCAGCGCGCTTCTTTCCGGCGGGATCCCAGCTCGCCCTGCTCGGCGACGACCCGGTCGAAGCCGAGCGCGCGATTCGCGCCGTCGCAGCGCGCTTCGCGGGGTCGCGCTGGCTCGTGGACAAAGCCACGCGCTTGGCCGAGCTCGGGCACCCGCTGCGCCGACAGACGACGATCGAAGTGCGCGCGGCCTTCGAGCTGCTCCGCGAGGGCAGCGCGCTCCTCATCGACGCGCGCACAGCCGAGGAGTATGCCGAAGGCCACGCCCCGAGCGCCGTCCTCGTCTATCCCGATGACTTCATCCGACAGCTTGCCTTCCTGCGCCTCGAAAAGCCCATCCTCGTGATCGCCGACAAGGGCTGGCGTTCCTCGCAGCTCGTGTCGCTCCTCGATCACTACGGCTTCAAGGATGCGCGCAACGTCATGGCTGGGATGCTGGGTTGGAAGGAAGCCGCGCTCCCACTCGAGCGCGGTGACGATCAAGTCGGACTCAAATGACGCCTAGACCCCAATGTTGC
>CALLZN010000319.1 GCA_937858895.1 uncultured bacterium
AACACGGTCGCGACACCAACTTCGTTCCGCGCGAGTTGTAGCGAGACCCTGCCCATGCCATCGACCGCGCACGAGACGCCGTCGCTCGTCGCCCGCACGATGGGCCGGCCCGTCTCGATGGCCCGCAAGACCGTCATCGCGAGCATTTGGTCGAGTTCGGCACCTTGCCGATACCAGGCCTCGAAACTCGGCACCGCGAAGAGCTCGGCCCCGCGCAGCGCCTCGGTCGCAAAGTGAATCTGGAAGCAGTTCTCGTAGCAGATCGCGACCCCGATGCCCCGACCGTCGGGTAAGCGTGGCAGGTCGAGCACCTTGCCGTGGGCCAGGCGCCAATGCTGCGGCCAGAAATAGCGCAACCAATCGAGCCAAAACGGGATCGCCTCGCCGAGCGGCACGAGTCGCTGCTTCTCGTGGATGCCGGCGATGCGCACCCGCGCCCGCTCAGCTTCGTGCGTCAACAAGTAGGCAACGTTGCGATAGGCGAGCGGCCACTGGTCGTTGTCGCGCGCCGTGTCGGCGTCGATGCGCGTCGCGCCGATGACGATCGAAGTCGCCCCGCCGAAGAGCGGCCCGAGCGACTGGACCTGGCGCTCTTCGTCGGCTCCAGCAACCAAGAAGAGGCCGCTCAAGGCGCTCTCGGGCCAAAGCGCAAGGTCACACGGCGGCACATCGCGCGCCAGCGCCGCGTAGTGGGCGTAGAGGCCTTCGGGGTCGCGCAGTCGCTCCGCGTAGGCTTGGTCGCGGTAGGCAGGCTGCATGGTCTGCACGAGGGCGACGCTCAGCGGCGGCCCGGCGGCATCGAGGTCGGTGAGCCAGGTCGCGGCGCCGGCGATCACGAGCGCGGGCAACGCGACCATGAGCGCGGCCGTCCTGACGGCACCGATCGCAAGCCCGCCGAGGCCCGCCGCGATGCACGCAAAGAGAAAGTTACAGCCAGCCTCACCCACGAAGCGCGCGGGGGCAAGCAAGGCCGGCATTTGGTGAAAGGACTGCGCGACCTGACCATGCTGGTAGGCCATGCCAGGCATGTGGGCGCGCAGGGCTTCGACCAAGCAAAAGGCCGCCGCGAAGGCCGGCAAGGCGAGCGCGCGCGAGCGCGTCACGACCGGGAGCCAGAGCCGCGCAAAGAGATAGCCATAGAGCCCAGCGAAGAACACGATGGCGAGGAAGCCGACGAGGCTCACGTGACGCAGTGACCAGGCATAAGCCGCGTAGGTCGCCGCAAAGAAGAGCACGGCGCCGACCGCGCGCTGCGTCGTCGCGACCGCATAGCAAAAGAGCGCCAGGCCCGGCAAGACCAAGAAGCGCGCATAGCCAAAGAGCTCGGGTGGACTCGCGGCGATGACGAGGACCGCAGCGACGCTCACCAAGAGCAGCGCCACGCCTACGTGCATGCCGGGTCGCTCGGCGCGCGGCTCAGAAGCCCCGGCGCGCAGCTCAGAAACCATCGTCACGCAACGGCAAGTAGCTCACAAGGTCGCCGTTAGCGAGCGCGCTTCCTTCGGGCACGAAGAGCAAGGCGTTGCCAAGCGCGAGCGAGAAGAGGTCGGCCGAGCTGCGTTGGTCCAAGGCCTCGACTTCGACACGCCCAGCACGCGTCGTGACGCGCGCCGGCACGAGTTGGAGGCGCCAGTTGGCGCGCACCGCGGCACCGACGAGGGTCGCCGCGCGCAGCGGCCGCCAGCGGTCCTCGGGCAGTCCCATGGCCTTGCGAATCCACGGCGCGCCGAAGAGCTCGAAGATCGTGAACGACGACGCAGGGTTGCCCGGCAAGCCGAGCAGGTAGCTCGTCGTGCCGTCACGCTTGGTGTAGCTACCGAAGAAGGTCGGCTTCCCTGGCTTGATACGCGTCGCTTCGACGAGCGCCCGGCCGCCGACGCGGTCGAAGGCGCCACGCACGAGGTCGCGCGTCCCCATCGACACACCGCCGATCGTGCAGACGAGGTCGTGGCCTTCGAGGGCTCGCCGCAGGCGCTCTTCGCTGTCCCCCTCGCGGTCGCGCACGATGTCTTCGCGAAAGGCCTCACCACCGCAGGCCGTGACTTGGGCTTCGAGGCACCAGGCGTTGCTGTTGCGGACTTGTCCACGCCCCGGCTGCTCGTCGATGGCTACGACCTCGTCCCCGGTTGGCAGGATGGCGACGCGCGGCCGCCTCGCGACACGCAGCTCCGTGCAACCCTGTTGGGCGAGGACCGCGATCTTGGCGGCGTCGAGGCGCAGGCCGCGCTGCAGGACGATGGCGCCTTCGGCTCGCACGCTGGCGCGCAGGCGGACGCTGTCGCCGGGCGTGGCCGCCACCTGGAAGGCGCCGAGCACGCAGATGTCCAGGTGCCCGCCGCGCATCATCGCGAAGCTGTCGGCGTGATGGAAGAACGCGGCACCCGGCAGGATCGTCACCGGCTGCTTGCCGGCGTTGATGAG
>CALLZN010000320.1 GCA_937858895.1 uncultured bacterium
GCGAGTCGAACTCTGAGAAGGGGGAGCGCTTGCTGCGGCCACCGCGCTGGCGCTTCTTCTGCAACGCGGGAAGGACGACGTTCGGGTCCGCCCAGGCGTAGTAGGTGCCCGTGTCGGGTGTCCACAGGTCGAACGACTCGCCCTTGAAGACCGGCCAGAAGCCTGGGGGGCAGTCGCCCGACTCCAGGTCCATCTGGCCTTTGTCGTTCGTCGCGTGCAGCTCGGTGTGCGGGCGAGCGCGCCAGGAGCGGCCGTCGTCGAGGTCGAGGCGCGGGTGCTTGCGGCGCTGCGAGAAGACCTCGACGGAATCGCCAGTCGGAAGCAGCGGAAGCGAGGCCGTGTCGTTCCAGCCCTGAATGTCGGAACCGTAGAAGACGGCGGGCTCGCGCACGACGCCTTCGGTGTAGCGGCTCGCGTTGGGATACGGGCCACGGAGAGCGACAGAGGTGCGTTCGCATTTCCGCTTGGCGAGTGCGACAAGTCCGATCGTGTAGCGATGCTCGGCCTCGTCGAACACCCATCCCGCCGTGTTCAGGAGAGTCGTGATGTCCACGCCCTGGGCATCCTCGAAGATGGTCTCCCGGAACAGTGCTGTGCCTTTCGCTGCAAGGGCTGACCGGGGGAGCACGACCCCGATGCGGCCGCCGTCGTCCGCGGCGAGATGCCAGAAGCGCCAGCAGAACGCCTTGTACAGGTCCGGGTCGCCCGTCCCCATCCCGGGATACTGGCCTGCGACGAGTGCGGCGCGGAGTGCGTTCGCGGTCGCCAGCTCCTGCTCGTAGCTGGCGAGGAGGTCCGGTCGCTCGTCGCGCAGGCGCGCCTTGGCCGATTCCTGCTCGCGTTGGGGCAGCGAGCGGAGGCCCGGGGAGTGGCGCGCCCAGAAGGCATCCTCCTCGACCGTGGCCTCCTGCCAGGGAGGGTTGCCCACGATCACGTCGAAGCCGGGACGCGAGCGCAGGAAGACCTCGGGGAACGCGACGGGGAAGTGAAGCGGATGGAGGTCCCGGAGGACGTTCTTCGCGGCCGCCCACTCCATCGAGCCCAGGATCTCCGACATGAGCTGCTCCCACCCGCTGAGGGTCGGCAGCTCCTGCTTGGACGAGATGCGGTGCGCCGCGACGATGTCGCACAGGGCTTCTGCGGGTGCGACGGCCTTCATCGCTTCCGCGCGCGCCTTGCGTGCCCTTTCGAGATCGGCAGGCGTGGCATCAGCGATGCGGGCGAGCTTCTGGAGCGGCTCGGCGGCAGAGCCAAGCAGGCCGCTTGGATCGAGCCGAGTGGTGAACAGCGGGCCAGCGGACTTGTCTGCTTCGATGGCGTCACGGACTTCGTCGAGGCGACCGATCCCAACCAGGGAGTTCCCGCAGACGAGGTTGTGCGCCAGCAGCGAGAGAGGCAGCCCTGGCACGAAGGTATGAATCCAGATCCCGAGCTGGGCGAGCTGAACCGAGATCGGGTTGATGTCCACGCCGTAGATGCAGCGGCGCGCGATGAGGCGGCGCAGGAGCTGCGTGTCCTCGATCTCGACCTGCTCCGCCAGGGAGCCGAGCGCGGTCAGCGCGGCGGCGCGGAGGTTCGCCAGCTCGGCCGCGACGGTCGGGAGCTTGCGGCGGGCGAGGTAGCCCGAGAGCGCCTTCTCGACGTGGTCGATGGCGGCGACGAGGAAGTGCCCCGAGCCCATCGCGATGTCGGCCACGCGGAAGTCGAAGAAGCGCTCCCCGGCCTCCTTGTCGCCGAGCGCGTCGAGGCGCTCGGCATGCTCACGCAGCGCCGGTTCGAGCGCGCGTTCCAGAAGGTGCTCGACCGCGAACGCCTTCGTGAAGTACGATCCCGAGGACTTGCGCGCGCCCGATGCGTTGTGCAGGTAGACCTCGCCGCGCCGGACGACCGGCTCGTCGGTCCCCTGGCACAGCCGGTACACGCCCTTCTTGTCCACCGCGAGGTCGGTGTCGGCGATCGCCAGCTCGCTTTCGAGCAGCCCCTCGTAGATCGTCCCGAACTCGCGGACGCCCAGGCTGCGGAAGTCCACCGGGCCGAGGCCGTTCTCGGTCTCGGCGAGCAGGAGGTCGCGTAGCGCCGGGCCGAGCACCGTGCCGGGGATGGAGAGATTCGCCAGCAGCCCGCCGATGCGCGAGTGTCCCGAGTCCTCCGAGAAGAGCCCGCCGTCGTAGGGCGGGACGCCCCACTCGCGGTTGCCGCGATCGACGGCGCGGAAGAGGCGCGTGATCTCGTCCCACAGTCCGTCGCCTTCGTCGAAGGGGGATCGCGAGCGGACCAGTTCCAGGATCTCCTGCGCCTTCGTCTTGAGCGAGCGTCGCTGGTACAGCCCGTTCCAGCGGTACGGGAGGAGGTCCTTGTCCTCGGCGTAGGCGACGAAGAGCAGCCGGAAGAGCACGACGAGGGCCATCTCGTACGTGTCGGCGAGGTCTTCGGCCTTGGGCTTCTTGATCTTGCGGGCCGCGAACAGGCCCGCCGCGAGGTTCGGGACGACGGAGGTGTAGATGCGGTCGCGGAGTCCGGCGGCGAGATCGCCGGAGAAGCGACCGGAGGCGGCGATCAGCTCGTCGAGGGAGCCGCCCGGCGAGAGCGCGTCGGCCGAGCAGAGCAGCCACAGGAGTGCGGCGTTCTCCTCGTTCAGCAGACCCGCGTGGCACTCGACGAACGTCTCGGTCCGCCCGCGACGGCCGACGCCTACCCCGACGCGGGTCGGCACGACCCGCACCTTCGCGCCGTGCTGGATGACGACGTAGGGGAGGTTCTCGCGGTCGGCGACAGCGAGCGCGTAGCTGAGCGGCGAGATGTCGGCGAAGCGTCCCGCTTGCAGCTCGGGAGCCTCGTCGCGGTTGAGGAGGACGGCGACCGCGACCTTCTTGTCTTTGGCGCGCAGGATTGAGGTCACTCGGTCGCACGACTCGATCTGGAAGCCGAGCGCCGTCAGTAGGTCTGCCCCCTTGCGCTCGAGGACTCTCAGCGCCTTTTGCTTTGCCGGCTCCCAGTCGACGCGATGGCGTGCGCCCGTATGCAGTTCATGCAGCGCAACGAGACCTTCGTTGCGCAGCCCACCAAGGATCGTGTCGAGAGCTGGCAGGCTATCGCGCAAAGCGCGGAGGGCGGCGTGACGATCGGGCTCTCCGAGAGCCTCCCGGCAGAGACGATCTACTTGGCCGGGGTCGAGATCGAGGCGCGCTGGGGGATCGTCTCCTGCGGGACCGCATAAGGCCACGCGTTCGCCATAGCGGACGATAACAAGAAGCGGCGCGGCTCGACCGCCATGCCGCGCCCGCCATGCGGACCGGAGCTCGGGCGCGCGCGGGGCCTTGGCATCACTAGCGACCAAGACTTCGAGGGCTGCGGAGCCATTGCCGAGGGCGAGGCCTCGCGCTTCGAAAGGCCAGCCCGGTGGCAGTAACACAGGACGGAGCTTTATCCCCTCTAGAAAGGGCACTTCAACGGATCGAGACTCCGGGACCTTCATGTTCGCTGCTCCACTCTCTGGTCCGTTCGATCCAACTCTGAACACTCAAATTGCGATCATGAAGCAAAATGAATCCCCCGTGAGAACTCCGGTTGCTACATCATTCGTTCTCAGGCGCGCGCGCGCCCGATCCAAGCATCGTTCATTGCCATTTACAGCGAGCTGAAAGTGAACCGGAGTGCAGGGATCACCCTACAGCCATTGCAATCATACGATTGCGGCCGTGGGGATCTATCATGAGCACGAAGAATGGCTACCCTGGGGTCTTGTCTGCAAGCACGACCTCGTATCCGGTCTCTCCCATGAGCATCGATCTCGAGCACGCGCTCGACACCGTTCGTCACGCCGCAAAGAAGGGCGGCGAGGCCGCGCTGCGGCGCTTCCGCAAGGACTTCGGCATCGAGGTCAAGGCCGACCAGAGCATCGTGACCATCGCCGACCGTGAGGCCGAGGCGGCGATCATCGACGTGCTGCGCGCGCAGTTTCCCGACCACCGCATCCTCGGCGAAGAGAGCGGCGCGCACGCGCAGAGCTCGCGCTACCGCTGGATCGTCGATCCGATCGACGGCACCCTCGGCTTCGCGCGCGGCTCGTGCTTCTGGGGTCCGCTGATCGCCCTCGAATACGAGGGCAAGATCCTCGCGGGCGCCCTCGCTCTACCGGCCTTGGACCAGTTCTACTCCGCAGCCCGCGGGCTCGGCTGCTGGCACGGCGATCGGCGCCTCCACGTGAGCAAGGTCTCCGACTGGTCGCAGTCCATCCTGTCGCTCGGCGAACTCCGGCGCCTCGTCGCACCACCGTACGGTGACGCGATCACTGGCCTCGCGGTCAGCGCCAAGTCTGCGCGCTGCTACGGTGACCTCGCCGCGGCCACCCTCGTCCTCGAAGGGCGGGCCGAGGCCTATGTGGAAGCCGGCGTCAAGATTTGGGACCTCGCCCCACTGCCGGTCCTCTTCGAAGAGGCCGGTGGCCGCTTCACCGACCTCGCTGGCGGCGACGACCTCGAAGGCGGCAACGCGATCGGCACCAACGGCCTCGTTCACGATCACGTGCTCGAGGCCATGCGCTCATCAGCGGAAGTCGACCTGTAGGGCATTCGAGAAGGCCCAGCCCTGCGGCGCGCTATTGTCGAAGACCAAGAACTGCGCATACGCCGTTCCAGGCGTGCCACCGGGGATGTCGAAGTCGACGACGCCGAGCGAGTTGGTCGTGAACGCGATCGTCGGCAACGGCGGCCAAGGCACGAGCATGCCGCCGAAGACCGTGATCGGGCTGTTCGTCGCTGAATACACGAGCACGGCGAGCGTCGTCGGCGCGGCGCTCGCGAGCGTGAAGCGCGCCGAGTTGCCGCTCGTGAGCTGGCCGCAAGCGTCGAAGAGCGGCACGCCGTTCGCCCCCGCGAGCCCGTTGCCCAGGTCCTTGACCGGCGGCGGCGCGTCCGCGACGACCTTCCAGATCTCACCGTCGCTGTGGTCACAGAGGTAGAGCTCGCCGTAGTCGTCCTCGCCGAAGCTCGTGACCGCGTTGATGCGCTGCGAGCCGGCCTTGGGCACGAGCTGCGTCGTGCGGTCCTGGAACTCGGTCTTGTTCCCGTTCTGGTAGCGGAAGGACCAGATGCGCCGCGTGACATAGTCCGCAAAGAAGTACGTGCCCTTGAGGTCGGGGATCGCGCAACCGCGATACACATAGCCACCCGTGATCGAACGCCCATCGGTGCGCCCATAGGTGTGGATGGGCAGCACGAGCGAGGGCGCGTTGCATGCCGGCACCGTCGCGAGGCAAGCTGCAGTCGAGTAGCAGTTCGTGCCCTCCATGATCTTCCAACCGAAGTTGAGCCCGAGCTGACCGTTCGCAGCGAAGCTCACCTCTTCGAGCGCGTTTTGGCCGACGTCGGCGAGATAGAGGTCACCTGTCACGCGGTCGAAGGCGCAGCGCCAAGCGTTGCGCAAGCCTAAGTGCACGATCTCGTCGCGGACGTTGGGATCGTTGCGGAAGGGATTGTCCGGCGGGATCGCGTAGGGCGCCGTCGTCGCCGTGTCGATGTCGAGGCGCAGGAGCTTGCCGAGCAAGTTCTGCCCGTCCTGCGCGCGACAACCAGGGTCACCGCCCGACCCGCCGTCACCGAGGCTCAGGTGCAGGTAGCCCTTCGGGCCGAAGAACAAGCTGCCACCGTTGTGGTTGCTGAAGGGCTGCGTCAAGGGGCCGAGGATGGTGCGCGCCGAAGCGAAATCGGCGACGTCGGGATTCGCAGACGACACGGTGTAGCGCTCGAGCACCGAGTTGCCGCTGCGGTCGGTGTAGTAGACGAAGACGTAGCCGTTCTGCGCGTAGTTCGGGTGGAAGGCGAGCCCGAGCAAGCCGCGCTCGCCCGAGCGGATGGTCTTGGTCGTCAGGTCGAGGTAGGGCGTCGGAAGGACCTGGCCGTTCTTGATGATGCGCACGAGGCCAGCGTGCTCGGCGATGAAGAGCCGCGCCTTGTCGCCACGCGGGACCTGCAGGTCGATGGGCGCGCTGAAGCCCGTGGCGACGAGCTCGGCTGCGAGCTTTGTCTGTGCTGCGAGCGGCGCAGCAGCGGCGACGACGGCAGCGGCCGTGAGAGTGAGAAGGCAAGCGCAGCGCGGTCGGGCTGCGAGAAGACTGTCGATCATGATGGACGGGCTCACCGAGGAGGATGCCAAAGGAACGAGGATCCTAACCGCTGCGCCGTCGATCGGGGGAACATGCACGGCTCCGCAAAGCGACCCCTCATGCGCTCGACCGAGCACGCCCCGTTCAAAGTTGGACGATGCGAGCCCCTGCCCCGACAATCGCGCCATGGACCCACAACGCTTCGCCCCCCTCCCGCGCTCCCGCCTCGCCGCTGTCGAAGACTGGCTGGGGGCCTTCGATCCCGACGGGGTCGACTACACGACCGCCGATGGCGTCCTCGGCATCGAGTTCGCGGACGGGGCGCGCTTCGTCCTCAACCGCCAAGCAGGTAACCACCAGATGTGGTTCGCGGCCGGAGTGTCGGCGTGGCACTTCGACTTCGACGAGGACAGCGAGACTTGGCGCGATGCTCGCGACGGCGTCGACCTGATGGACCGCATCGCGACGGTCGTTGGAGACAAGCTCGGACGCAGCGTCGCGCGCCCGAGCTGAGCGCGTGCTCGCGCCCTGAACTTTCACACCTTGCGCTTGTCAATCGCCAACCGTCAAGCGCACTGCGTTCGAGAGCTTGACGGGGACGCCGCTCGTCACGTTCAAGTACCAACTCTGCACGACGACGCCGAGACAGCGCAACGCATTGTCGTTGGGCACGAAGAGACGCGAGTCCGTCCAACCCGGCGACGTCGTGTGCGTCGCCAAGTAGAAGAATGCCGTCGGATCCAGGTAGCTCCAGCAGCCCGGCTCGAAGCGCACGGCATCGGTGAAGGGCCGCTCGCGCGGCGCGCTGACGAAGGTGATGCCGACATGCGTCGTCGCATCCGGAACACGCCGCCCGGTCAAGGCCGCGTTCTTACCGAGGCGCAGCGCTGTGCACGACAGGCTGACCCCGTCGCATCCAAGGCCGAGCGGCTCGACCACGGCGCTCGGGCAATCGACCTGCCAGATCTCTGCCCCATACTCGGGTGTGGTCGCTGTGAACAGGACGCGGCCATCGACGAGCAGGAAGCCGACCGGTGTCGAGCTGTCAGGACCCGCGTTGACATCAGCGAGCAGGCGCGTACCCGCCACAGTGCCATCCGTGATCCAGGCCTCACTGCCCGTGGCGGGAGTCATCGCCTCGAAGACGACGTGGTCGCCGAGAGACACGGATTTCCGCTGTGGACCGAGCCCAGAAAAAGACCCGATCAACGCCTCCGCGTGCAGTTGCATCGTCCCTGCCACCGTCCCATCCGTCGACCAAGCTCGCGACAGGCCAGGAGTCGTCGCAGGTCTTGCCGCGAAGATGAGCCTGCCACCCGCAGGTAGGAAGCTGTACGCGCTCAATCCGATGGTGAAGTTGACGATGTTGCCCGGTGCCAGAGCAAACGTCCCAGTACTGCTGCCATCCGTCACCCATGCTTCGCTCGAGGCAACGAAACAGACCAGTCCCCCCAGGCTGGCGAACTGTTGCGGACTGCTACTCAGAGAGCCGGGTCGAATGTCCATGACGAGCGTCGTCGTCGCGCCGTCGTGCATCCACAACTCGACGCCGCTGACACCGTCGTTCGCCGCAAAGAACAGCCGCGCACGCCCCGCCGCGTCTTCGTGGCAATACAGGCTACTCGGTGAAGAGCTGGCGCTTCCGACGCGAATGTCGCTGACGAGCTTGGTTCCGGCATTCGTACCATCGCTCTCCCAGAGTTCGACGCCGGTGGCAGGCTCTGCTGCAGTGAAGTAGAGCTTGTCGCCACAGCAGGTCAGGAGCAGGGGATTCGACGAGCCGGTACCCGGGCTGATGTCCTTCACGAGCACGGTGCCTGCCGTGGTCCCGTCCGTCATCCAGAGCTCGCTCCCCGTGTTCGGCGCGTTGTAGACGAAGAAGAGCTTCGTGCCGCAGACCTGCAGCGTCGTCGACGCGATGCCACCAGGGCCCGGGACGATGTCGGCGAGGAGAGCAACGCTTCCCGTTGCAGGATCGGCGACGAAGTACTCGCCGCTCCCGTAGGTGGCCGTCGAAGCGACGAAGTAGAGCTTGTTCTGAAAGACCGTGAGACCACGTGGATTCGAACTCCCGGTCCCGGGGTCGATGTCGTGGACCTTCGTGCCAGCGCTCGTGCCATCAGACTCGACGAGTTCCCGGCCGCTCGAAGGTGTCGTCGCAACGAAGTAGATGCGGTCGCCACAAGCGACGGCGTTCGTCGGGCTGCTCGACGTGCTGCCGGGAGCGAGGTCGCCGAGGAGACGCATTCCACTCGAGCGCGACCAGACGTGGGGCTCGATGCCACGCGTACCATCGTTCGCCGACGTGAAGAGCAATGAGCCCCAGGCACTTTGCAACTCTGCTGGATTCGCTCCTGGAGTGACTGCGCTCGGATCGATGTCGACGAGGAGCGTCGTCCCAGCGCCCGTGCCGTCGCTCACCCACAGCTCGTAGCCGCGCGCAGGGGCAGCAAGTCCCTCGTTCGCGCTGAACAAACAGCGCCCACCACCGATGTCCGTAGGCCAGAGGCGGAAAACGCCGGACTGCGACGAAGGCGAACCTGGCAGGATGTCCCGCAGCAGGAAGGTGCCCGCGACCGTACCATTCGAGACGTAGGGTTCGATGCCGTTCGTCGCGTCGTTGCCGAAGAAGAAGATCTGGTCGCCCACGGTCTGCAGGTACTTGAAGGTCGCACCGTCGGGCGCGCGCAGCAGGTCCAAACCCGGGTTCTTGTAGGCGTACATGGCCCCGTCGTTCGTGACGACCACGAGCGCCGAACTCGTCGCCCGCATTTCGATCGGAACGCTGCTCGCCGTCCCGGGCGCGATGTCAGCGGCCAGCACGGTGCCCTGCGCTGTGCCATCGGTCTTGAAGAGCTCGACGCCATGCGCCGTCGTCGTCGCAGAGAAGTAGAGTTCGCCGCGAAAGACCGTCGTTGCAGAGAGCGTCGGCGAAAGGCGAGGACGCGAACTCGCAACTCCGGGATCGATGTCCTTGAGCAGGACAGTGCCCTGCGCCGTACCGTCGGTCTCCCAGAGTTCGAAGCCGACGTCGGCCGTGAAGGCCTGGAAGTAGGTCTTCCCACCGAAGACCGCGAGCTCACCCGGTGACGACGCCGCCGCACCAGGGTTGATGTCCTTCAGCAGGACGGTCCCATTGCTGGTCCCGTCGCTGGTCCACAGTTCAAGGCCGTTCGTGCCATCGTCGGCTTGGAAGAGAACCGACTTGCCATCGGGGCTCAGCGTCAACCACGTGGGATTGCTCGATCCAGAGCCAGGGCGGATGTCCTTGACCAGCGTGGCAGTCGCTTCGCTGCCGTCAGCGCTGTGCAGTTCTTCGCCGAGGTTGTTCGCTGCCGTCCCCATGAACAGCACACGATCGCCGAGCGCGACGGCGCCGCGACCCGTGGGCCGAGGAGCATCCGTGCCTGTGGTCGTACCGGCGGCCGTGCCGTCCGTGCGGTACCACTTGCCACGGACATTGCCATCGCTGACAAAGAAGAAGAAGACATCACGGTTCTGGGCATCCTTGCCGCAGACCCCAGTCGAGATTTCGGACCACCCCTGGCCTGGGATGAGGTCCTTGACCAGGCGCGTACCAGCAGCGCTGCCGTCGGTGCACCAGAGTTCGCGCCCTTCTCGCAGGGTCTTGGCGGTGAAGTACCAGAGCTGTCCGCAACGAATCATGCCGCGCTCGCTGCCGACCGTTTTCGGCTCCGACGAACCGATGGTGGCGCTGGCATGGATGTCATGGACGAGACTCGCGGCCTGGGCCGACACGTTGCGCGACAGTGGAGCACTGGCGAGCGCTGCCAACACGAGCAACATGGGGGTGTTTCGTCGAGACGTTTCGGCAAGCACTCGCCGCAGTGGATCTGGCGAAGCGTCGGGGCTTTCAGTTGTAAGGTTCATGGTTCGAGGGTCTCCGAGTGAGATACGCCCCAGTAACAGCGTCGCCCGCCACGCCGCCTGTTACCTGATTCCTGCAATTCTTCATGCGCGGCCGCCCCGCATGGACTCCGCGCAAATCAACGTCGACCTTGGGCTTTGCCGGCGCGACGCTACCGTGGCATGCGATGAAGAAGCTCGCGCTCCACTGGTGGATCCTCATCGCGATGGTTCTCGGTATCGCCAGCGGCATGGTCGCAGCGCAAGCCGGCCACGCGTCCTTCGTGCTGACCTGGATCGCGCCGATCGGCACCCTCTTCATGAACCTCTTGAAGATGATCGCGGTGCCCCTCGTCCTCTTCAGCCTGGTCGCCGGCGTCGCGAGCCTCGACGACATGAAGAAGATGGGCCGCATCGGCGGCAAGACCGTGCTGCTCTACATCGGCACCACGGCCATCGCGATCACGATCGGCCTCGTCATCGCGGCCATCGTCAAGCCGGGTGGCGACATCGGCCCCGAGCTCGCCGAAAGCCTGCGCGCGGCCTTCCAGGAAAAGACCGCCGAAAAGGTCAGCAGCGCGAAGGGCGTGAGCATGGTCGACCAGATCGTCGGCATCGTGCCAACGAATCCTTTTGCGGCGCTTGCCGAAGCGCAGATGCTGCAGGTCGTCTTCTTCGCGCTCATGCTCGGCGTCGCCCTGACCAAGCTCGGGCAAAAGCGCAACACGAAGCCCATCGTCGAGACCTTCCAGCTCTTGTCCGACGCCATCATCGAGATGGTCATGATCATCATGTGGCTCGCGCCGCTCGGCGTCTTCGCCTTGCTCGCGACCGTCGTCGCCGAGCTCGGTCAAGAGCCCGACCGCCTGCGACAACTGCTCGGTGCGTTGGCGGGCTACATGGCGACCGTGGTCATCGGGCTCGTGGTTCACGGCTTCCTGGTCTACGGCTTCTTGCTCCGCTTCGTCGCCAAGGTGCCGCTCCGAAAGTTCCTCAAGGCCATGGCGCCGGCCCAGCTGCTGGCTTTCAGCTCGAGCTCGTCTGGCGCCACGCTGCCGGTCACGATCAACTGCGTCGAGAAGGGAATCGGCGTCGACGAAGAGGTCTCGAGCTTCGTCCTGCCGCTCGGCGCGACGATCAACATGGACGGCACGGGCCTCTACCAGGGGGTCGCTGCTGTCTTCATCGCGACGGTCTACGGCATGGACCTGAGCTTCGGCCAGCAAGTCGAAGTCGTGCTCACCGCTTCACTCGCCTCGATCGGCACAGCCGCCGTTCCGGGCGTCGGCACGGTCATGTTGACGATCGTGCTCGGCCAGATCGGCGTGCCGCTCGAGGGCATCGGCCTCATCCTCGGCGTCGATCGCATCCTCGACATGTGTCGGACCGTGATCAACGTCAGCGGTGACGCAACGGTCGCTTGCTGCGTCGCGCGCGGCGAGGACCTCATCCATGAGGGCGACCGAACGGTGCACGACGACGTGATCAGCGACTAACGCGCGCTAGTCGCCGAACGGGCTACTTGCAGACGACCGAGACGCCATTCGACGTCTCGATGCTCGTGAGGCCCGGGAAGACAGCGTCCTGCAAAGTAAGCGAAAACATCGTGGCCGACGGGAAGTCGAAGCGCCGCAGCGCTGACCCACTCGCGTCCGTAACAAAGCCGAGCGTCGCGATCGCGTCACTGTTGAGGAAGCACGAAGTGCCCGGGATGGCGAGCGCGAGCCGCGTCGTACCGATCAACAAGATGCCGGGCGTCACCCGGTGCGCGGTCTGGAGTGCGAGCGTCAAAGAGCGCTGCGTGCCCGTCGTCGTCGAAGTGCCGACGAGTCGCGGCCCGCAGCTTCGACCGTAGGCCTCGACGTCGCAAGCAACACCCGGCGTGAAGCGCAGGCTCAGGCCTGTCTTGTAGACCGAGTAGCCCTGTCGCTGCACGAGGCTCGCGCTCGTCACGACGCGAAAGCTGAGGATACCGCTCGCGGGGATCATGATGCCGCCTTCTTGGCGATCGAAGCTCCCGGCAGCTGTCGGCGTCGACGAGAAGTCGATGCTCTGGTTGTTGCCGATGTCGACCGAGAGCTTGACGACCGTGCCAACACTCGCGAGGCCCGTGGCCCAGAGTTCGAGCAAACCACGCGTGCCGGGCCGACCGCGGATCTCGAAGAGCAGTTCGTGCGGCCCCTGGGCGATGCTCGCGCGACTCGGTGACGGCGTCGTGCCCGCGACCACAGGTGCCGTCGCCGAGCCCTGCCCGGTGCCCTGCTCCGAGACATCGAGGGTGACGACATCGCCGCGCACGAAGAAGCTGATGAGGGTCGCCGCGCTCACGTTGTTGAGGTTGGCGGCGACCGTGGTCCCCGGCGCCGAGATCTCCTTGGTCGCCGGAATGGACTGGAAGTCGACGGCGCTGCCCTCCTGCGCGAAGTTGCCGTAGGGGCTCAGTGTTGTCAGACGGGCGCTGAGGGTGGATTGCCCTGTCGCGGTGGCAGCGAGCGCGAGGAGCGGAAAGATAGAGATGAAGGGGGTACGACGCATGAGGCTGGTTCTGGTGCGAGCAGATGCAGGAAACATGCCACCTCCGACGGGGCCCGGCCGCACGGAGTTCGATCCTCCTCGTGCATTTTGGCCGCAGGGGACGCTCAGGCCCGGCGCAGGGCTTCGACGGGCCGTAGCAAGGCGGCTTTTGCCGCAGGGATCGCGCCCCCCACGAGCCCCAGGACGATTGCAAAGACAACGGCAGTCACCAGCACCCGCGGCGTCGTCCGGAAGGCAAAGGTGAACTCACTGAAGGTATCGAAGTTCATCGCCCCGGTCCGCAGGCCATCGAGCGGCAACACGAGCAGGCAACCCAAGAGTCCGCCGAAGAGACCAAGGAGTGCGGCTTCGACCAGAAACGAGACGAAGACCGCGAAGGGACGGTAGCCCATCGAGAGCAGGACGCCGATCTCGTGCGTGCGCGACGAGAGCGCTGCCAGCAGAGCGTTCGTCCCCGTGAAGATGGCCGCAAGCCCCATGATGAAGGCCAGCACGAAGCCGAGCACACCGAAGAGACCCGACATCGCCTCGGTCTGACTCTTCAAGTAGGCCTGCTCGCTCATGGCCTTGGCGGGGACGCGTTGGTCGATCGTCAGACGGGCAGCCATCGCCTCGAGCTCGCCCGGCCCTTTCACGACCGCGAGCAAGCGGCTGTAGGTCGGACGGTTCAGCGCCGCCATCAGGCGCTCGGCGTCGCCCCAGACCTCGGACGCGTAGGCGCCCTTGGCGTCGAAAACGCCGACGATGCGGAAGGGCGTCGTGTTGATCACGAAGACCTGGCCAACGCTGCAGTCCCGAATCCGATCGACGAGGCCGCGCCCGACGATGAGTTCGTCGCTGCCGCGCTCGAAGCGCCGGCCCTCCGCAACCACGAGGTCAGGACCGTGGATCGCGAAGCTCGCCGGCTCGACGCCGCGGATCGGCACGTTGGTCTCGCCACCGTCGACCTTGCGGCGGCGGATCGCCAAGTAGAGTTCGGCGGAGGCCAGCGGCGCACCCGAGTCCGCAGCGAGCGCGATCTCGGGACTGCCCTTGATCAAGATTTGCGCGCTCTCGCGATCGAAGGAGCTCTCGCCCTCGCTGCCAGCCCCCTTGCGCAGGATGACCGCGAGGTCGTCGCGGCCGCGCTCGGCGAAGAGAGTCGAGAAGCCCTGCCCGAGCGCGAGCATGCTCGCGAGCACGGCGACGGTCGCCGCGATGCTCGCGATCGTGAGCAGCGTCGACGCCTTGCGCACGAAGAGACTGCGCAGGTTGTAGCGGAGTGGAAGCAGTGCCATGTCGTGGATCCTCGTTGCTGGTCGCCGTTCACGCCGCGCTGCGAAGCGCTTCGACCGGTCGCAGTCGACGGGCGAGGAGCGCCGGCACGATGCCCGCCGCGATGCCGATCACCAGCGCGAGCAGGACCCCGAAGCCCATCGTCGAAGGCTCGACGCGAAAGCCACCGATGGCGCGACCGATGCTCTGAGCGACCGGCTCTTCGATGAGCTTCACGAGACCGATGCCGACGAGGCCCCCCGCGAGCGCCAAGAAGAGCGACTCGAAGAGCATGGCGCGAAACACGAAGTCATCGCTGAAGCCCATGGCCTTGAGGATGCCGTTGCTGCGCGTGCGCTCACGGGCTGCCATGAGCATCGTGTTGAGCGCCGCGAAGAAGATCGCGAAGACCACCGCGATCCCGACAGCGCCGAGCAGCGTCGGCACGCCGCCGAGCATGGTCACGAACTGGCGATTGAACTCGGCCTCGGTCGTCGTCTGCACGCGCTGCGGTCCATTCTCGAAGAGCGCGTCGACCGCGGCCATGACGCCCTCGGGCGCCGCAGTCGGAGCAACTTCGAGCATGTAGACACCGACCCCCTGCGGCCCGTTCGCCGTACCAGCGTCGATCGCGTCCTTCAGCATGTCGAAGTGAAAGAAGAGCGTGTTGTCGTCGATGACGGCCGTGCGCGAGTCGTAGATGCCCTTGACGAGGAAGCGCCACTCGGACCCGTCCTGCTTCGGAAAGATCGTGCCGATCAACGGCACGTCATCGCCGACCCGCCAGCCGTAGCTCGCAGCGAGGCCCTTCCCGATGATGCAAGCGTTCTTGGTCGCTTGGAAGTCATCGTAGCTACCCTCGACGATGTCGACGTCGCGGTAGCTCTCGCGAAAGGTCCCCGCGTCGATGCCGAACTGCGCGAAGAAGTTGCTGCGGTCGCGGTAGATGCCGCCGAACCACTGCCACTTGCAGATGCGCTCGACGCCTTCGACGCCGCGCATCTTGGTCTCGTAGCCGAGCGGCAAGTTTTGGAAGAGGCTGACCGCCGACTGGACCATCAAGCGCTGGCTCGACGCCGCTTCGACACCGCCTTGCAGCGTGCGCACGGCGGCACGCAAAAAGCAGATCAGAAAGACCGCGAGCACGATGGCCCCGAAGGTCAAGAAGCTCCGCAGCTTGTGCGCCATCAAGTTGCGCCAGACCAAGTGCAGGATCATGTGACGCTCGCCTCGCGCAAAGAGCGTCCGCGCGCCGTCTCCTCGATCGAACCCAGACGCCCCTTGTCCAGATGGACGATCGCGCTCGCGTGCTCGGCGGCCACAGGGTCGTGGGTCACCATGAGGATGGTCTTCTGCAGCTCCTGGTTGAGGCGTTGCAACAAGGCCAAGACCTGGTCGGCCGAGGCGCGGTCGAGGTCACCGGTCGGCTCGTCGGCGAGGATGAGCGTCGGGTCGCTCGCGATCGCGCGCGCGATCGCGACGCGCTGCTCCTGGCCGCCCGAGAGCTCGCGCGGGCGATGCTTCATGCGATCGCCAAGGCCGACAAGCTCGAGGGCGAAGGCCGCCTGCTCGCGGCGTCGCGCCTTCGAGAGCGGCGTCAAGAGCAGCGGCATCTCGACGTTTTCGATCGCGGTCAGCACGGGCAGCAGGTTGAAGCCCTGGAAGACGAAGCCGACGTTGTCGGCGCGCCAACGCGCGAGTTCGGACTTCGACAGTTGGCTCAAGTCCTCGCCGGCGACGACGAGCTTGCCCGCATCCGCTTGGTCGAGGCCGCCGATCAGATTGAGCAGCGTCGTCTTGCCCGAGCCCGACGGGCCCATGAGCGAATAGAAGGTCGCGCGCTCCATCTGCAGGTCGAGGTGGTCGAGGACGCGGAGCGTCTCGTTCCCGCGCTCATAGCTGCGGCAGACGCCTTCGAGATCGATGAGGACTTCGGTCATGCTCTTCACGTTCCTGACAGTTCACTTCGCCGATCGCGGGCTTCAGGTCCGCAGCAAACGCACGCGATCCCCGTCCGCGAGGCGCGGCGGCGGACTGATAACGACGCGCTGACCTTCGCTCAAACCCTCGAGGACCGTCACGCGACCCGCGCGCCGCTCGCCGACGCGGATCTTGCGAAAGAGCGCGACATCGCGCTCGACGACGAAGACGCCCTGCGCCCCAGCTTCGGTGATGAGGGCTGTTTCGTCGAGCAAGATCGGCGGCGGCGCATCGTCCGCAGGCGGCTGTGTTGTCGCATCGGCGCCCGCGCCCGTGCCCGTGCCGAAAACGACACGCACCCCCATCTCCGGTCGTAGGCGCTCGTCCGGCGCTTCGAAGCGGACGCGCACTTCGATCGTCGCCTGCTGCCGATCCGCGGTCGGCCAGATGCGGCTGACCTTGCCGGCGTAGGGCCGCTCGGGGTAGGCGTCGAGGAAGATCGTCGCAGCGGCATCGACCACGACCTTGGACAAACTCGTCTCGGGCAAGTCGGCCTGCACCTCGAGCGAAGCGAAGTCGACCATCGTGCAGACGGCCCCGCGCGCGTTCGCGGAGCCGAAGGAGTTCGGCGACACGACCTCGCCGACCTCAGCGTCCTTGAGGACGACGACGCCGTCGAAGGGGGCGCGCACGATCGTCTTTTCCAAGGTTGCCTTCGCGAGGGCGGCGCCTGCGCTTGCTGCTTCGACGCGCGCCTCGGCGCTCACGACCTCGGCGCTGGCGCCCGCTGCACGATGCCGGGCATCGACGACGAGGGCCTCCGCGACGGCGATCGCCGTCGTTGCGGATACGATCGCTGCGTCCGCCGCAGCGAGGACGGCTTCGGCATCGGTGGCGCTCGCCCGAGAACCTGCGTCTTCGCGCTCCAAGGCGGCCGCTCGCTGGTAGCGTCCGCGCACGAGGAGGGCGTCGGCCTCGGCGCGGCGGAGGTCGGCGCGGCGCGCTTCGACCTCGCGCTCACGGCGCGCGATCTCGTTCACGGCGGCGTCGCTCGCGGCCTTCGTGCTCTTCGCGCTCGCCTCGGCGACCGCGACCTCGGCCTCGGCGCGCCGCAGGGCTGCAGCGTACTCGTCGGCAAAGAGGCGGGCGACGACCTCGCCCTTCTGGACGACCGATCCCTCGGTCACCGAGATCTCGACGATGCGCCCTGGCGTGTCGGCCGAGAGCGCGGCGCGGCGCGCCGCGACGATGTGGCCGTTGGCCGAGATGCCGGAAATCGCGCCGACGCTCGCCGGATGCGCGCGCACGACCGTCTCGATGCGGACCTCGGGCAAGCGCCAGCGGTCGAGGGTGGCGAGCAAGGGATCGCGGAAGGCCAGCACGACCGCAGCCGCGAGCAAGACGAGGGCGAGCAGCCAGATCCAGCCGCGGCCACTGCTGCGACGGCGACGTTGCTTCGTTGTCGCTGACCGATCGATCCTGAGTGCGTTGACGTCCATTGCCGCTCGTTCCACGCCCGACATTGTCGGAACGCAAAGTCAGTCCGAAACGACCTGCCCCTCGTAGAGGACGCGCTCGGGCCGATCAGCGCCGAAGCGCAAAGAGTAAGTCCCTGGACCAAAGACCGGCGCTTCAAAACCCGCAGGCACGCGCAGCGTGTAAAGAGTCTCGGCCGGGCCGCGCTCATCCGCCGCGCGCCGGACTTGGACGACGCCGGCTTCCTTCAAGGGCGCGAGCCGCGCGTGGACACGGCGCCCGTCGTTGGCGGCCAAGTCGACGTCGATGGGCCAGCCGGGGAACTGCGCAGCATCGCCATCTCGCGGGTCGGAGAAACGCGGCCAGCACTCGATGCGCGCGCGCAGCGCCGCCTTGTCGATGCGCACGATGCCGTAGCCGTCGGCGCGCTTCTGCTCGTCGCGCACATCACCGGGATTCGCGTAGGCGAGCATGGTCAGGCGATTGCCGAGGCCATCGTGAAACTGGCCCGTCCACGGCAGTCCGGCTTCGGTCGCAGCGCCACGCCCCGCTGCTGTAGCCCGCAGCTCATCTTCCTGTGGATGCCACCAGCGGCCATACACGGTGTTGACGATGGCCGGCGACGTGAAGGCATAGGGTCCATCCTCGAAGTCGTCGATGCCGTGCTTCACGACGACCGCCAGGTGCTGGTCACCACAGAGGTGGAGGGCGCGCACACGGCGCAGGGCGCGCAGCGCTTCGTTGCGCCCGCGCTGGGGCCAGCCGTTGCAGTCTAGGTCGGCGAGCAGGCGTCCGTCGCGTGAGCCGTGCATGTGGACCGCTCCACAAAAGGCTGTCTGCGAGAGCACGACCTTGAGCTCGGCCCCCGTCCAGTCTTCACCCCAGGCCTCGAGGAAGGCGAGCTGACGCGCCCCCAAGAGCTCGAGCTCCGGCAAGTCGATCGAAGCACGATCGTAGCTAGGGTCCACGATGTGATCGGGCCGTGGGCCGAGCTTGGGGATCTTGCCTTCGGGCCCGCTCTTCCACTTGCGGTCCTCGAGGATGGCGAAGTCGACGCCACCGACGCGCAGCCGCGTGTAGTAGACGCCGATGCCGCGCGCGATGGGCGTCGCATCGAAGGCGTCGGGCAAGTGCCAGGTCTGCTGGCGCTGCACCATGTTGACGTAGGCCGGCGGATAGAAATAGCCGCCCGAGGGGCCGTTCGCGTTGCTCGCTTGCTTGCCACCCTCGCCCCAGAGGTTGGACTGGCCGACGTCGTGGTCGTCGGGGATGGTCACGACCGGCCGGTCTTTGAGCACGTCGCGGAACTGCAAGCCGAAGTGGATCCAACCAGCCGTGTGCTCGGTGTGGTGATAGGTCTGGTCGCCCGCGAAGAAGAGCAGGTCGGGGTCATGGTGGCGCAGGGCAGCAACGATGCGCTCGCGCGCGCCGGGCGTCGCGCTCGAGTTGCAGGAGAGGCTCGCGACGACGACCTCGTTACGCTGCGGGTCGGGCCGGACGAAGCCCTCGAAGACCGCTGCCTCGCCGTGCCGCACGCGGTAGCGCTTGCCCTGCTTCGCGTCGTGACCTGCGACGCGAAAATGGGCCGACCAGCCGAGCTCGACGACCTCGGCGCGCGCGACTTCGACGAAGCTGCCGTCCTCCTCGAACTCGAGCCGAGCGACGCGCTCTTCGCCCGGCAGCAAGGGATAGAGCTGCGCGCTGAGCTTGAGGACGCCCGCGTCCTCTGTGTAGAGCGCGAAGGCCACGACCTGGTCACGCGGCACGTCCATGCTGACGAAGCGCTGGCGCTGCGCGCGCCGCTGCTTCGCCTTGGGATCCGTGCTCCGCTGATCGGCGGCGTCTTCCTCGGCGAGGCGCTTGGCCTTCTCCCACCACTTGCCGGTCGCGCGAGAATCGAGGTTCGGAAAGCGCTCGCCGAAGGGCTGCGCTTCTTGGGCCACGAGGCTCACACCGGCGACCGCGGCGACCAGGACCGTTCGCGCGGCCCGATGGAGGAACTTGGACATGCGCACAGCAAAACGCATGGACAGGTCCAAAGAAAGACAGCGCTGTTATGCTCCGCCCGATGCTGCGCGAGCGAGACGGTCGAGTCCGAGGTCGGTGCCCTTGCGCGGGTTGTGGCCTGACCGAAGAGCTCTGCGCCTGCGCGCGCCTGCCTCGCGTCGACCTCGACTTCGACCTCGTCGTCGTGCGCCACGCCTACGAGCGCAACCGCGGCAGCAACACCGCGCGCCTCTTGCAGACCGTCGTGCCACGCACGCGCGTCCTGCCCTTCGGCGACGCCGCACGGCCCTTCGAGGCCGCGGACCTCGAGGCCCTCGACCGCCCCCTCGTGCTCTTCCCACGCGGAACGCGCATGCTCGAAGCAGAGGACCTGCGCGCAGCGACCCTCATCGTCCTCGACGGCTCGTGGTCGCAATGCCGCCGCATGGCGCGTCGCGTGCCCGGCCTCGCGAAGCTGCCCTTCGTCACGCTGCCGAGCGGTCACGAGCGAGTCTGGAAGCTACGTCGCAGCGAGTCGGAGAAGCAAGGCTGCACCTTCGGAGCGGTCGTGCGTGCAGGCGAGCTCTCCGGCGCAACCGAAGCGGCGGCAGCGCTCGACGAAGCGCTGCGCATCGTCGATGCCCTGGGTCAGCACTCGCGCGGCTTCTTCGATCGCTTCGAACTCGAGCGCCGCCTCGCCGCCATCGGCCATCAGCGCACGACGTCGACCATGGCGTTGCCGTAGCGCCAACTCGACGAAGGCAGGTCGTGCAGCACGAGGGGCTGGGTGTGGACCGCAAGGCCTTGGAGACTCGCGTCGTTCGGAACCGGCAGAACCACGCGCGTGCTGCCACTCGTGCCGGTGGTCAGGAGCGGCAGGATCACGAGACCGTTGAGGTCGAGGGCCAAGAGCCCGAAACCCAAGACCTTTGCGCGAGCTTGCAGTCGCGCGAAGCCGAGCTGGGGAACGGCGAAGGCCGTGCCGTAGCCCGGCTCGGCGGTGAAGTCGACGACGTAGTCACGGTCGCGCTGCAAGAAGCGCGGCGCATGCCAGTCGCGGTGATGGTTGAAGAGCACCCGATGCCCGCCGTTGTCATCGCGAAAGCCGATGCGCATGTAGCGCCCGAGGATGACATCGAAGTCGCCATCGAGGTCGACATCCGCCATGGCGAGTGAGTGCGTGGGACTCTTGTCGACCTCGACGCGCGATGGCGCATCCGTGAAGTAGCCGCGCCCATCGTTGACGAAGACAGCGGCACCCTCGCTGCCGAGAACGATATCCAAGTCACCATCTTCATCGATGTCCGCGAACTCGGCTGCGAGCGCCGGGCGATCGACCGGCAGCCGAGCGAACGAGCCGTCGCTGAAGAAGCCGCGCCCGTCGTTCAAGAACAGCATGTTCGAGCGCCCGGCATGGGCAGCAAAGAAGAGGTCTTGATCACCGTCGTTGTCGACGTCGCCGGCCGTGACGTGCAGGCCCGTCGGATACGGGATCATCGGCGGATAGCGCGCGCTCGTGACGTCGGTGAAGCGGCCTTGGCCGTCGTTGATCAGGATCGCGTTGCCATCCAAGTCCGCCCACACGAGGTCCAAGTCTTGGTCCCCGTCGATGTCGACGGCCACGATGTCGCGGGTGCGGCCAACGCCGTTCGGTAGAGCTCCGAGGAGCTCACGGAAGCGTCCTGTCCCGTCGTTGACGTAGACGTAGTTCTGCGCGTCGTTGCCGACCACGGCATCGAGGTCTCCGTCCCCATCGACGTCACAGAGCGCGAGGGCATAGCCGCGGTTGTTGTTCGCCGGAACGTGAGTCATCGTCACATCCGTGAACCTGCCGCTTCCATCGCCGAGCCAGACTTCGTCCTGCGTAAAGATGTTGCGCCCATTGGCGATGTAGGCATCGAGGTCGCCGTCACCATCGAGATCGCCGAACGCAACAGCCCGCGTCGAGCTTCTCGTCGTCGGAATCGATCCAGCAGGTGCGCTGGTGAAACCACCATCGCCGTCGCCAAGCAAGAGTTCGTTCTCGGTGTTCCAGTCACCGATCAAGACGTCGACATCGCCATCCCCATCGACATCACCAACCGCGATCGCCTCAGCCATGATCTCGGTCGCCCCGAGCTCGTAGCGAGGCGTCAGCTCGAAGGCGCCATTCGCGGTGGCGAGATAGAGCCGATTGCGGGTCCACGTGTGAAAGGCCGTGTTCTCACCGACAGTGACGATGTCCGCACGGCCATCACCGTTGACGTCGCCGGCGAAACACGCACGGAGAAGCCCGCCGGCGTCCGGCAAGGGCGTCGTTGCGTCTCTCAAGTTGCCGCTCCGATCATTCGTCAACAGATAGTGCAGCGGGCTGCTCGCACAAAACACATCCGACCAGCCATCGGCATCGAAGTCGCCAACGCAAAGCTTCGATGCGCTGCGGCCTGCGGGGACCACCGTGGCACCGGCCGGAACATAGTTGCCGCTGCCATCATTCAGGTAGGCAGAGAGGCCAGAGAGCTGCGCGAAGAGGACATCGAGATCGCCGTCGCGATCGATGTCGATGGCCGCCGCGTCGAGGAGCGTCGTCAGCGCGACTGGCAGCTTCGCCGCCGTCATGTCGGTGAAGCGTCCGGCTCCATCATTGACATAGAGGCGATCTTGATCAGCCGTATTGAAGAAGCCCTCTGCAGTCGTCGCGACGAAGAGGTCGAGGTCTCGGTCACCGTCGGCGTCGAACATGAGCACACGAACGACGCTCAAGAGGCGAGCAGGTAGACGCCCGGTCGTCGCTTCGACGAAGGTCCCCGATCCGTCGTTGAGATAGAGCGCCGGCTGGTAGCCCGGGCGCTGCAGTTCTCCGTTGGCGAAGACGAGATCGACGTCACCATCGCCGTCGACGTCGCCTGCGGCGATGGTCCTCACTGGCGCAGAAGCAAGCGGCAAGCGAGTCGCGGTCACGTCGCTGAACCTTCCGCTGCCATCGTTCAAGAACACGTGCCGCGCATGACCGCCCGCGACGAGGTCGAGGTCCTTGTCACCGTCGATGTCGATGAGCGCAAGGGCATGAGCAACGATGCGGATCTGAAAAGCGTGCGTCGTCGAAACATCGCGGAAGAGCTCATCGTCGCTTGGCGCAGCACTGCGCCGCGGCGCTGCACCGAGTAGAACGCGAACTTGGCCGGCCTCCGCCGTCTCCGTTTGGGTGGCGACCACGAGGTCGTTGACGCCATCGCCGTCGACGTCGCCGACGACGACAGCGCTGCTCGTCGGCTCGGGGAGTTCTGGGAGACTCGCTTTGAACTTGCTTGCGAACTGGCTACGTGCGCTTTGGCCCGCGAGAGGCTGCGCGCCGAAGAGAGCTGCGCCGCCGAGTAGAACCGGGACGAAGCGGAGG
This sequence comes from uncultured bacterium, assembly GCA_937858895.1. Lineage (GTDB taxonomy): Bacteria > Planctomycetota > UBA1135 > UBA1135 > JACKHW01. The sequence goes on from CALLZN010000320.1 coordinate 22,518, forward strand.
CCGATGCGGTGAATTGGAGCTAGGACCATCTTGTTGGTGAGTGCGATCTCTGCGGATCGATGAGTCATAGGCGGCGTGCGAGCAGTGGGAGCAGCGACCCTACACGATTCTCCGGCGTTGGGGTCAGCGTCGCTCGAGCTTGCTGGCGATCTCGGGGAGGGAGAGCGGCGCGCAGCGATTGACGAGAGGAAAGGTGAAACCGGAGAGACTTTGTCGACGGCTCGTCACGTGGACGCCAAAGGTCGCGAAGGCATGGCGTGCCGGAACGAAGGGAGCGCGGCACCGTCGTGGCGAGCCTGCTGACGTCGTTTCGTTGAACACGACGCGGACGAACGTTCGCGGGCAAGTAGGGAAGCACGAGCTTGCCTCCAAGTCCGTCGCGAAGACCTCTTAGCAGAGCGCGTACGAGCGCCGGCCTTCGCCTGGCGTTGCGATCCACGCACGGCGTCGCACTTCGACGAGGACATGCGCTAGCGGGACCTTGGTCGCCGTCGTTTAGTACGATCTTCCCGCTGGCATCCGTGACGCCGACCGGCCGCAGCGCCAACGGGCTGACCTTGTCGGCGCCGACATCGACAAAAACTCGAGCGCCGACGGCGGCCTTGCCTCGTGCATCGAGCACGGTCAGCGCGAAGCGCTCTTCCTCTTCGAGTGAGACTGGCACGACTATGGTCGCCGCATCGACGCCTGCAGCGCCGGGCCGCGGAAACGGCCGACTCGGGAATGCCGGCCTGCGACGCTTTCAGGCGGCCTGCAGCGATCAGTTGCGATAGACGTCGTGGCAGGCCTTGCACGAGGCGGAGACTTGTGCGAGGGCCTTCTTGGCGAGGCTCGCTTCGGCACCGCCGTCGCGCATCGTCCGTAGGTGGTCGCGCAAGTCGCTCGATGCGCGGATCGAGTCCTTCAGCCAACCGCGGAAGTCGTCGCCGTAGTCCGACGAGTCCAGCGCGTTCATGCGCTCGAAGAGGCTCGCGAGCTTCGTCGCTTCTTGCAGGGCGTCGACGTCGGGGTGCTCGGGGTCGGCGGCGAAGTCGCGCTTGACGAGGTCCTTCAGATGGTCGTGAGCGCGGACCAGCGGAACCATGGCGCCAGCGACGCCTTCGAGTTCATGCGCCGCCGGAAAGTCGAAGTCGAGGCGGGCAGTGCTCTCGGGGTCGGGGATCGTCGTGCGTGCGATGGTCTCGTAGAGGCCGTCGTAGCTCTTCGCCGTCCCGCACCACTGCCGCATCTCGGCGACCGCTTGCTCGCGCGAAAGCGAGTCGACCACGAGGCGCCCCAAGGCTGCCGCCGCGGGCCCACGGTGCTTGCCGTGGAAGCAGTGGACGAAGAAGGGCCCCTTCAGCTCGCGGAAGGTCTTCGCGATCTTGGCCACCTCCGACTTGCTGATGCCCTTGTATTGGATCGGAATGTGGACGTAGCGCATGCCATAGCGCGCGGCGGCTTCGGCGTCGGGGACCTTGCCGTCGACCGAGAGGATGGTGCGCACGCCCTTGGCCTGGAGGATGCGGAAGGCCTCTTCGCCATGCGGCTCGCTGCCCGAGATGATGTTGGGCGAGAGTTCGAAGACGTTGTGCAGCGAGGAGTGGTCTTCGGGGGCGAGCTTTGGCAGGACGACGCGCTCCGCGACTTCGTAGGCGGAACCGACCTCGACCGGCATTGCGGAGGCGACGATTGGAGCGGCCTTTTCACCGCCGCCGTCGCCGCGAGCGCCCTGCGAAGAACAGCCGACCAAGGTCGTGAACAGCGTCACGGGGACAAGAACGCGGAGGGACATCTTCGTGGTCAGCATCGTCGGTCTCGAAGCCTCGGCAAGGTCGAAAGGGGTCAAGCCGCGCAACGAGGCAAGAAGCGTTCCAGGATGGCACATGATGCCTACCCCATATGCAAAGCCAGGCCTGGAATGGACTTATGGGATCGCGAAAGCCTCCTTGCCGCGAAAGCACGGCTGGCGCCTCGACGCGCCAAGGATGGCGAGTGCCGCGCCCGTAACGGCCGCTGCAGAACTGCGACGCAGCGGATCGCCGCCCGAAGCGCACGCTGCGAACGGGCTCAGGCATGCGTGCGCGACGATCCGATCCATGGGACATGCAGTGCCATGCCCCCCGACCGGCCTCGACGAGCGCCGCTCATGCCACCCACGCCCCCCATGCCGGCCACGCCACCGCTCTGCCTGGTCGCTTCGCCCAGTTCGGGTCGCGGCTGGCTGCAGAGCTCGGGAAGTTTGTCGGGGCCTACCTGCTCGTCGCCTGTAGCGGCGGCGCGGGAAGCGCGCCTGTCCCTCCCGGCGATGCTGACCACGCGAAGCTCGCCCTCGTCATCACGGACGCGGCAAGCGAGGACCTCGCAGCCTTCGAGGTCGACCTCAGCCGCCTACGCCTCGAGTTCGAGGACGGCAGCCGTGTCGACGCCCTCGCATCGCCGATGCGCGTCGACTTCTTGGCGCTCGAAGACCGGCTCGACCTCGTCGCCACGGCACAGCTCGCTGAGGGACGACTCCGCGCAGCCATCTTGAGCTTCGACTTCGACAGCGCGAGCGTCTGGCTCCAAGACGCTCCCAGCGCAGCGGCCCTCGTCGACTCGAGCGACACACCGATCACCGGACAGGTCGATGTGCGTGTCGACTTCTCGCTCGGGGCGCGGCCGACGATCGATGCTGGCAAGGTGCACGTCATGGAGTTCGACCTCGACCTCGGGCAGGCGTTGACGATCGACAAGGACACGAATCGGGTGCGCTTCGCCCCCGTGCTCCATGCGCGCTTCGATCCCGTGCTCGTGACCAAGAAGGTCGCGGTCAGCGGCTTGCTCCAGCAAATCGACCACGCGAAACGCCGCTTGGCGCTGCGCTTCCAGGCGGGCGCCAGCACCGCGGTCGCCGAAGTCGATGTCGATGCGACGACGATCTTCCACCTCGACGGGCTCGCGAGCCAAGGCACGGCAGCCTTGGCGGCGCTCGCGGCCCTCGATGCGCTGCCGTTTCGCGTGCGCGCGACCTGCGCGCTCGACGCGGCAACCGGACGCTTTGCGGCGTCTTCGATCGAAGCTGGTTCGGGCGTCGTCGGCAACGGCCAAGATCGGCTGCGAGGTTGGATCGTCGCGCGCAGCGGCGGAGCGGGGACGAACGCGACCTTGACGCTGCGGGGCAACGGGAAGACGAGTTCGACGCTGCTCTTCGATCGCGTCTTCACGGTAACGACCAACCACGCTTTGACCAGGGTGTTGCGTCCCGGCGACGCGACGCTGCGCTCGACTGACGAACTCGCCGTTGGCCAGGAGATCGAGATCTTCGGCACGCTCGTCGGCACGACGCTCGACGCGAGCGACGGGCACGGTGTTGCTCAACTCTTGCCGACGCGGGTCTTCGGCATCGCGAACGGCGCACCGGTCGGCGGCGCACTCTCCCTCGACCTCACGCGCATCGGCAAGCTCGACATTGGAGCCTTCGACTTCATGGTCGGCAGCACGCGCGAGTCCGACCCTGACGCCTACCGCCTCGAGGCCTTGCTACTGTCGCTCTTCTCGCTCGACGTCGGCGCCAAGGTCGAAGCGGTCGGCTACGTGAATCCAGTCGGCGTTGCCCTCGACCTCGACTTTGCTTCGACGCGCACGATCCACCGCGGCACGGCGAACGCCATCCTCGACGTGCGCTGGGATCCGGCGTCATCGACGGGCCTCGCGGCCTTGACTTCATCGTCGCTCTCGCTCGACGTCTCCAGTGCGACGACGAAGCTCGTCCGCGACGGCTTCGACGGCCACACGCTCACAGCGAGTCCGCAGCCCATCGTGACGGGCATCCCACTCGCGTTCTTCACGATCGTGGAAGGGTCGGCGACCGAGACGCACATGAGCTTCGCGGCGTTCAGCAGTGCGCTACAAGCGCGGCTCGGCGGCGGCTCGCGCGTCGAACGCGTGACGGGCTTTGGCACCTACACGCAGACAGCGCAGATCTACTTGGCACAGGTGTTGAGCGTCGTGCTGCGCCAGCCGTGAGGCGCGATCTTGCTGCTGCGAGCGGCGCCAAGCCCTCGGCGCGAAGGCTCTACCGCGCCGTCTCGGAAGCTTGCGGCATCGTCTGCTGTCGGACACTTGGGCGATGACCTCGCGTAGAACTCCGAGACAGCGTCAGCCAAGTTGAAGACGGCATTCCGCTACGAGTCACGATCCACGGACCACTCGCGGCCGCCACTTGCACGGACAAGAACCGAGGCGTCACCCTCTCGATGGTCGACCTCGAAGTCCTCACTCGAAGTCTCCGTGCTCACAGAGATCCGCAGGGTCATCCGCTTCCGCCTAAGAGACGGGTTAGAACGCACCGTCGTAAGGATACTCATATGCGGCCTCTCCACTCGGCAGAACGCCCACATACTGCCAGCCTGCACGCTCGTAGAAGCGCTGAGCTCGAGTTCCCGGATCCGTACTGAGCCAAGCCCGCTCGACACCCTGAGAAAATAGCCAGGACAACATCACTTCGTGCAACCTCTGGCCGTAACCCCGACCCTCGTGCTCCGGGCGTACGAAGAGGGCCCAGATATTGCCCGTAACCTTGTTGCCAACCGCAAATGCGACGACTTCCCCGTGGACCTCTACTACCCAGCCACGGCCGGTCTCCTCGATGGCGGGCACGTAGCTCGACTCAGTAACCGCTGCAGATCGCAGCGCGTTTTCACGCACAGCCATCCGAACGGCGTGCATAGCAGGAATGTCTTCTCGACAGGCTTGGCGAAGCACTCGTACGCCTCTCATTGCGACCGAACTTGTCCGCGATCGACCAGATCGCCGCCCACTCCAAGCGGTGCACTTGGCCGTGCTCCGACACCATGCGGACAGTTCTCTTGCGGACATAGCTTCATCCTCCTACCCACGCTGCCATGATGTAACGCAAGTCACCTGCATAGCGATACTCCAGGCGCACACGCTTCCCATGATAGAAGGCCTCACGGAGCAGGCGAAGCAGTTCGAGTTCCGTAGTGTCGTTGGAAGCCTGGGCTAGTGGCACCAAGAAGAATTCGGAGTCCCCTTCTAGCCAAACGAGAAACTGTTCATGCTCAGCGGGGAATGTGCCACCAAGGTTATCGCCTCGCCGGGCACGAACCTGTATGCGGGTTATCGCCTTATACCCATCCGTGGTGCGCGCAATCGGTATCGTCTTGAATAGCGGCTGGGCGCGCCATTGAACGTTGTGCGCGACGCCGGCGATCGACGACTCGAAAATGCGACCCGATGTCGGCAGGTAGTTGTTCGCACGAAGGTCATAAACGCCCCAAGGGTCGATGAAATACCACAGGGATGGAAAGCTTACACCGCCTGTTGTGAACGCCGGTCCGAGCACCGCAACACCGAAGTGCAGGTGTATCGGACTGGTAGAAGCGTCAGTGCGTCCCAGAAACTCACCTCTCCGAACAGGGTCACCCACGGCCTTCGCAACGGTGCCAAGATCTATGTGTACATATACTGTGCGGAATTCGTGGCCGCCCGGCGTCGTATGTGTGAGGACAATCCGACCGCCAGCCATGGCCAGTACGCGACCTTCTGCCGCCGCACAGACATCGAAGACGGCGGTCGGGATTGTGTTGAAGTCCGTACCTGCGTGGAACGCATTGTCGGCATTGTTGTTTCGGAACCAACCGCCGCCGTTCGTGCCCAGCTTGATGTCCTCGTCGTAGAACGGCAACGAAAGGTCGAGGCGTTCGCCCGCGAGCGGATCGTCCAAAAAGCGCTGCAGGTTAGGACCAATAGGCAACGCTTGGGGACGCGTGGAGCCGCCCCCCGGTATCGTGAACGCAAATGGTTGCAGGTTGGCACTCTCACCCGGATTGTTGCCGAACGCGTAGTTCTGCGGAGGCACCAACGTCCCGTTCGCAGGGAGCAAGCCCATCGGATCATCACCCACCGCATGAGCCAGTAGGTTCAGATTGATCTGGATCAACTCACCAGCGAAACCGGCCAGACGGCGCCAATAGATTGCGGGCGAGCCATCTGGTGGAAGATGAACGAAGTATCGGGCCATGATCAACTCTTGTTTGTTGGCCTAGCGCCTTGCCGTTCCGCCGCAGCCGAAGGCCAGCGGCTGCAGCGGCGTGTTCGGCGGCTCGGTGTCGCTCGGAACATCCCCCTAGCCGCATGGCACACGTGCTCGATCCTACCACGCGTCTCAGCGTTCGCGATACGCCTGCAGATTCCCCCGCGGCTGCGAGGACCCGCATTCCCCGCAGGGCAGTCCCGCCGAGTCGACAGCTGGCGATCGTCGTCTCCAAGTAGACCTTGCGCCTCACGTTATCCTCATGCCGAACGTCTTTGGGCTCTCAGCTACGGCGCGCGGCACCGTCAGCTCTTGGAGCTCGTTGGCTGGCATCCAATGTATCCAAGTCGACAACATCACGCGCCCAGAAGGTGATCGCGCCGTGGTTGCCCTCGAAGTCGGCGACCCTCACGCCCAATCCCTCGAGCCTCCGTCCTCGAGCATCGAGGATCACCAACCCGTGCGTCGGCTACGGAAAGCACCCCTCCTAGATGGCGAACTGCTGTGGCGACCAAGATCTCAGTCGTCGAACAACCGACCCCTTGCGCAAATCAATATCGCGCAACTCAATATCGACGTAGGGCTCGGTCCCGCCTAGTCCAACGTGGTAGCGAAGATCCGCTATCGAATACTCATGGGCCCGATCGAGGATCGGGTGAACGGGATCGCCATCCATGGTCCAGCTAAGACTCGCCATCAGCGTCGGGAGCGGCGGGCGAAGCCCGCTGGTGACTGTCAGCTTCCGGGCGTGGTGAGAGCGCGTGTGCCCACCGCAACTTAAGTGGAAGCTCACGCGGTCCGAACAGGAAGTGCAACACGCGCCGGACTTGACTGCCCTTGAGCTTGGATGATGCGTGAAGAAGCAGAGGGCGCATTACCAGTGCCGCACCGCGCTGGACCGCGCATTCAATTTCGCCTATGCGGTCACGAAGTGCCAGAGCCTCATCATCGCTCAGAATGCCGCGATCATGCGACCCCGGTACCACGCGCAATGACCCGTCATCGGGGCGATAAGGGTCAAGATGGACACGCACACCGACGAGCTGCTCAAGAATGGCTGCAGGAGGCTGCCCGTATAGCACACCCTCCTTGTGCGACCAGCCCTTCACGTCGCGATGTGCAACGTGCTCCTGGACCGGAATGCTCAGGTCTTGGTGAATGGAAACAAGCCAGTTTCGAGCGGGCGACTTCTCGAATACTGTGCACTGTACGGGCACAGAACACTCTGGGACGACTCCTGCCAAAGAGGGATGGCTCATAATTCGCAGCGCGAGGCTAGCGCACCACTCAAGCTGAAGGAGATTGCGAGCCCCGACGGATCCAAGGAGTGCCAGGTGCTTGATTGCGGCGTCACATCCCGCATCAGAGATCAGCGCGCCCGTAATCAGGAAGCCAGCGGATTCGAATGCGGCGTTCATTCATGCGCTCCAACGTCTTTGACCTTGAGCCGCGAGCGCCGCTGCGGCGCTTGCCGGCTCCAAGGCCTTGTTGGGCGGTCCAATCTGCATCATGCAGCATCGATGACGCGGAGAGCCGCTCGCAAGATTTCCGCACGGTCTTCGCTCGTAACGACCTTGGGATGAAGCTGCCGCTTGGCCGCGACCCGCAAGTACGGCTTCGCAGCTGGATCGATGCGTCCCTCGAACACCAACTGAGCAAGACCAGTTGCGAGGACAGTCGCGTCGAGGGTGAACATGTCGAACTGGTCCGCCAAGAACGCACCGTCAGGATCATCGAGGTCCTTGGCGATCTGCGAGTCCTCGAGCAGGGTCCCGCAGTAATCCGCAAGCCGTCCACCCATGATCCAAGAGAGGCAGTCCACGAGGGAGGACCGGGGATGGGACGCACGCCAGTCACGATACTCGTAAAGTGCGGTGTCACCCTCGTCGCTGCCAAACGGGGCATCCTCGTCTGCGCAGTCCCAGAAGAAGTCCTCGGTCATTAGCTCGCGCGCTCGCGGGTGCGCAGCCTCGGGGTTGCTGAGGACGTCGTCGTCGTCGTGGTCTTCCATCGTGATACGGGGTGTACACGGGCGGGAGATCCGCCCAACGTCTCTGGCGCTCAGCCGCGGCCGAAGGCCGGCGGCTGCAGCGGCGTGTTCGGTCGCTCGGTGTCGCTCGGAACGTCCTCTGGGGCCCGCCTGGCTGGCAGCGAAATGAGCTCCCGGCCCGCCTGCGCGGACGCCTCCTGAAGCGCCTTGACGATGGCGGCGATGTCGTAGTTGTGCTGCTTCGCGAACGCCTCGCGAGCGGCGCGAACCTCCTCAACGATGGCGTCTCGGACCATGGCTATTCCTCTAGGAGCTCCTCAGGCGTGCAGATCACCGGGGGTACCACTCCGGCGGCGCGGCACACCTGCTCGATCCTACCACGCGTCGCGGCGTTGGCGATGTGCCGGCAGTTCCAGGTGAGCAGGAAGTCCATGCCGTTCACCGCGGCCACCGCAATGTGAACGGCATCGACGGCCGCATTTTCGGGCACGGCGCCCCCGGTGACGAGGGGGTGCGCCCGCCGGGCGACATCCTTCGGGGCAGCGAGGCCCCGGATCCCCGGCAGGGCGGTGAGCCCCCGACCCGAGGCGTCTGGGTCACCGGCCCCCGCCTCCTGTAAAACCGCTTCCGATATGAAGAGGTCGAAGCGGTCTCGGCCCTGCCACCACTCGGTAGTGATCTGCTGGTGGGCGGCACGGACGAGGTCACGGGTCGGCAGCGCCGTCAGATAGCTGGCGATCGTCGTCTCCAAGTAGACCTTGCGCTTCACGTTATCCTCATGCCGTCATTTCAGAAGGTCTCGCCGGCCGAACGCCTGCGCTCAGCGGCAGCGCGAAGCGCTGTCCGCTGCAGCGCATTGTTAGGCCTCCCGCCGCCGACGTACGCCATCATCCTTGGTCCGAGTTCTCCGTCGATAGTTCCGCCTGCCGCAGGACGAGCTGCGTCGCCCCTTCGGCGAGGTCCGGCGGGTAGCCGTATTTGGCCAGCAAGCGTCTCACGTTGCGGCGCAGGCTCGCCCTCACGGACTCGCGTTGCGTCCAATCCAGCTTCGGCATGTTCTTCACCATCTCCGTCAGCTCGCGCGCCATCAGCCGCAGCGTGTCGCTCTGCATCGCTTCGCGGGCAGATTCGTTGTCGGCGAGCGCGTCGTAGAAGGCCGTCTCCTCGGCACTCAGGCCGAGTGCTTCGCCGTGCCGCTGCGCCTCCCGCAGGCTCTTCGCCAGATCGATCAATCGCGCGATCATCTCCGCAGTCGTGATGGCCTTGTTCGTGTAGCGCAACATCGCGTCTTCAAGGGCCTCCCGGAACTTGCGGCTCTGCACGATGTTGGTCCGCTCGGTCACGCGGATCTGGTCATTGAGCAGCTTCCGCAGCGTCTCCAGGGCCAGGTTCCTCTGCTCCAGCGCCGCTACCCGTTCGAGGAATTCGTCGCTGAGGATGTCGAGGCGAGCCTCGTCGAGACCTGCGACCGCGAACAGGTCGATCACGTCGTCCGCATCGACGGCGCCGCCGATCACCTGACGGACCGCTGCGTCGATGTCGCGCTGCCGGGTGCGATCCGCGTCGCCGCTGCGGTCATCCGCCAAACGCTTGCGGATCATCGCGGCGGCGCGCTGGACGAACGCGAGGTGCGGCGTGATCGCCTCGGTCTCCGGCCGCGGTACGGCCAGCGCGAAGGCGGTCGACAGCTCCTTGACCAGGGCGCGGAAGCGCTTCCAGCCGTCGTTCTGCCCCAGCACATGGTCGATCGCACGCAGGTAGATGGCGAGGACTTCGCTGGGAGCTGCGTGAAGCGCCGGTTCGTAGTCGCAGCCGTGGAAGAAGCCGCGCAGCTTCTCGAATGCCGCTTGCATGGCAGGCACGGCCTCGTCCTGGACCTGCCTGACGGCCTCGCCCGTCCCGCCGGCTTGCGTGTAGGTCGCCAGCGCGTCCGCGAGTTGATCGGCCAACCCGAGCAGGTCGACGATCAGACCGCCGGGCTTCTCGCCGTAGACGCGGTTCACCCTGGCGATAGCCTGCATCAGATTGTGGCCGGCCAGCGGCTTGTCGAGGTACATCGTGTGCGCCGGCGGACAGTCGAACCCGGTCAGCCACATGTCGCACACGATGACCAGCCGCAGTTCGTCTTCCGGATTCCTGAAGCGCTCGGCGAGTCGCTTGCGGGCCGCCTTGGTACGCACGTGGCCGCGCAACGGCTCGGGATCGTCGCTCGTGCCGGTAACGACCACTTTCATCGCCCCGCGCTCGTCGTCCGCGTTGTGCCAGTCCGGGCGCAGAGCGCGAATCGCCTCGTACAGCCGGGCGGCGATGTCCCGGCTCATCGTCACCACCATGGCCTTGCCTTCCATCGCGGCGCGGCGCTTTTCCCAATGCTCGACGATGAAGGCCGCAAGACGCTCGATGCGTTCCTGCGCACCTACCAGCGACTCCAGCGGCACGCGGTACTGTTCTTCGGCCGGCTCGCCGACACGGTCGGCGTTGACGATGTACTCGACCTCCTCCTCGGCGACCCGCGCGCCTTCCTCGTCCACCTTCAGCTTGATCACCCGCGACTCGTAGTACAGCGGTCGAGTCGCCCCGTCTTCCACCGCCTGGCGGATGTCGTAGACGTCCGCGTACTCGCCGAAGACATGAATCGTGTTCTTGTCGTCGCGCTCGAGCGGCGTGCCGGTGAAGCCGACGAAGGTGGCATTGGGCAGGGCCTCGCGCATCCAGCGCGCGCCGCCCTCGACGAAGCCGTACTGGCTGCGGTGTGCCTCATCCGCCATCACCACGACATTGGCCCGTTCGGAGATCACGCCGTGGCCTTCGGCGAACTTCTGGATGGTGGTGAACACCACGCCGCCGCCGGCCACCTTGAGCTTGGCGCGCAGATCGGCACGGTCGGCCGCCCGGACCGGCGATTGGCGGAGCAGCTCGTGGCACCGGGCAAAGGTCCCGAAGAGCTGTTCGTCGAGGGCGTTCCGGTCGGTGAGGACGACGATCGTGGGGCTCTCGAGCGCCGGGTGGAGGATCGCGCGGCCGGCGAAGAACGCCATGGTCCGGCTCTTCCCGGAGCCCTGGGTATGCCAGACGACGCCCACTCGCCGGTCTCCCGGTTCACCGCCGGGCCGCTGGCCCACCTCGTAGGTTCCGGGCGTTTCCTCCACGATCTCGCCGCCGGCCGGCTCGGCGGCCCGCAGGGTCTGTTCGACCGCGAAGTTGACGGCGTGGAACTGGTGATACCCGGCGATCTTCTTCGTGACCTTGCCGCCTCCCTCGTCCTCGAACACGATGAAGAACCGCAGGAGATCGAGGAAGCGCCGTCGGTCGAAAGCACCCTGAAGCAAGACGTGCAG
>CALLZN010000321.1 GCA_937858895.1 uncultured bacterium
CCCCAGGTCGTGTTGCTCGCGCCGATCGAGAGGACCGCTGGTGCACGAGCGGCAGCGCGTGCGAGGTCGAGCGAGAACGAAACGCCAACGACCGGCGAACCCGTGATCGACAAGGTCGGAACCGCACCACCGCTTGTTGTGCAGAGGATGCGGTAGCCCCACGGCCGCGTCGTGAACTGGACCCACGAGTTGTTGGTCCCGTTGTTGCGCCAGTAGGGGACGATCGTGCCTGAGGTCAGCGTGCCGACCGTGATCGTCGGGTTGGCGTTCTCGAAGCCGATGAAGAACTTCTGTCCGCTCGCGATCGAGACGACCTGGTTGAGCTGCGTGTCGTAGAGGCCCGCCGCGTTGCCGACGACCATGCTGCCCGTGGCCAAGACCTGGTCCGGCTGACCGGCAGCGTTGGCGCTGTAGAGGTAGGTCGGGACGGTCACGTTCCCCGTGGTGCGCGAGGCCTGCAGGATCGAGAAGCCTTGGACCTGCAGAGGAGCCGTAGCCACGACTTCGAGCATGTAGCGAACGCCCGGGAAGCCCGTCGAGTTGAGCAGCGAGCCGTTCACGTTGAGCGAGGCGCAGGTCGCCGGCACGCTACCCGTGCCGACGCAGCCGGCGCCGAAGCTCGCGTAGCTACCCGGATCGGTGAACTTCTTGATGGGGTAAGGGACGCCACGCTTCTTGGCAGCGGCCTCGAGGTCGATGTAGTTGGGCGTGCCGTTGTCGAGGTTGTTGTCGTCATCGTCGGCGATGAAGACTTCTCGCACCGCGGCCTGCTGGTTGGTCGCGTCAGCGACGAGGGTCGTCATGACGATGCGCTCGGCGCGCAGAACACCTGCCGCGCCGTTACGCAGGCGGAGGTTCTCTCGCACGTCCCAAGCAAAGCCCATCCACGTTTGACCTTGCTGGTGCACTCCACCGCCGGCCGGATAGACGAAGGTGTTGAGCGCCGTGCGGATCGAGCCACCGCTCGTGAAGAAGTTGTCGCCAACGATCGGCTGGCCCGTGCGGTAGATCGCGACGATATCGCCCCAACCTTCACTCAAGCCGTCCGTCTGCGAGATGCCGCCGTAGGCGTTGTCGATCGCGTGACCCCATTCGTGGTACACGACGGTCGAGAAGCACGTCATGTTGCAGTTGGAGGCCTGGTTGTAGAAGTTGATCGAGTTGCCCTGTGCCGTGAAGAATGCGTTGCACGACTGCGGCAGGCTCGTGTTGACCGTGACGCCGTCGATGAGGGAGGGCAGCGTTCCGTTGATGCGCGAGAGCCACGTGTTGACGTCGTCCGTGCACCAGTAGCCGGTCGACTGCGCGCGGTCGTCTTCGCCGGCGGTGGCGCTGTAGACCGTGATCGTGACTGGCGTTGCTGGCGTCGCGTTGACTTGCGTGCTCATGCGCGTGCCGCGTGAAGGGACGACAGTTCGCACGTGAGTGCCGACGAACTGCACATCGACTTGGACCTGGGTCGTTCCGGTATGCGCGATCGAGAAGTCACCGTTGGCGTCGGTGAAGCCGCTGTTCCCGCCGACCACCTGAACGCGAATGTTCGGCAGGGGCACGAGCTGGAGTGGATCGTTGGGGCGCAAGCCCGTATTGACCCAGCCCTGGACCTTGCCGACGACGGGGGCCATACCGACGGGGTTCGGCTGCGCGGCCGCATACTCGACGTTCGCAGCGCTCGTGGCGCTCGGCGTGGTCGGCGCCATGACCGGCGCATGCGCGCAACCGAAGCTGCACTCGTGGTAGTCCGTCTCGTAACGGAGAACTTCGCCAGTTTTGGCGTCGACGTAAGAACGACCGGTGAGCTTGGTGCTCGCGGCGATCTTGATCTCCCAGGCGAGGCGCGGCTCGCTCTTGGTCGTCGCCTTCGAGTCGCCCCAGATCACGAGGCGGGCCTCGTCTGCGGCCATCGGCGCGACCGGAGCCGCGAGATCATGGGCGCGGTAGGCGGCCACGCGCGCGCTGTCTCGGCTGACCGCGGGGACGAGGTCGAAGTCTGCGGCGATCTGGAAGGCGGACGAGCCGAAGAGCGAGATGCCGCCATTCTCATGGACGCGGACGTCGGCGCGGCCGCTGATCACGTCGAGCGAGCGGAAGGCTTGGCGGTAGACGAAGGCGTAGGTCCGACCCATCTTGCCGCTGCTCGTCTCGATGAAGGTCGAGGCGCCGCGGCCGAGCACATCGGCGTAGGTGTCGAGGGTCGCAACGGCGCGGCGACGCGCTTCGGCCAAGGATGTCGCTCGGCCTTCGAGCGCGAGTCCAGGACCGTAGATGGCGCTCGGCGTTTCGGTCGCCGCGTTCCACACGACGGACCAGTTGGGCCCGTTCTGGTCGATGAAGCGCTGCCATGCGTCGCGGGGCGTGCCCTGGGCAGCGACAGAAGCGCCTGAGAGTCCGACACTGGCCAGCGCTGCGAGAAGCGCGACCGCAGGTCGCAAGGGACGATTGGTATTGGTCATGTAAGCAAGAAGCGCCAGCGGCAACTCGGTCGCCGGGAGCGTGAGGGAAAGGGCAGGTGCGGGGGCTGATCCTGCGGAAGTGGGAGCAGAACGATACGTTCCGCCGGGCAAGTTTGCAGATTCCGCTCGGTGGGGACTCCAAAGCCAGTTCAGATTTGCGTCAGCTGGCGGTGACTGCCAGCACTGCGTCGATGAGCAGCTCTCCGACTGAAGCGACGAAGTCTCGACGGCAAGGCGTCGGCCAGGCCATGCACTGCCGGCGCAGCTCGCATCAAGTATCGCCCGAAGTCAGGTCGATGGTCGAAGCATGTACCGCCGTCTCGCTGCCGCCATCGTTCTCTTCGCTTCGACCTCGGGCCTCGGCGGCCAAGGCGCAGCAGAGCTCACCCCAAGTGAGGTCTTCTCCGAAACCCTGCACGAGGTCCGCCAGGTACGCGGCCTCGGTATCGGCAAACGCCTCGATTTCCGCCTCGTGCCGAGCTCGGAGCTCGCTCAGCGTCATGCGCGAGCTTGGCCCCGACTGAAAGACGACGCCTCGAGCTTCGCGAGCCTCGGCCTCCTGATTCCCGGCATCGACGCAGGCAAGAAGCTCGGCGAAGTCGCTGCCCGCATGCTGAGCATCGACTACGAAGCGAAGTCCGCCACGGTCTTCGTGCCAACGGAGACGACGAAGCTCGGTCGCTACGTTGCCAAGTTGCTCGCGGCCCAGGCCATCGGCCGCGCGCTCGATACGGAGCGCTACGACCTCGAAGCGAAGCTCGCGCGCGCCAAGACCTTCGACGAGGCCTTCGTCCTCGTTGCGCTCCGCGAAGGCGCGTCCTTGCTGACGATGAGCGAGTGGGCGACCGTTCACCGAGAAGGTTGGACCATGCCCGAACGGCTCGGCATCAAGGACTGGGAACGAGCGCGCAACGACACGAGCACGCGGAGCCCGCGCTTCTTCAGCGTGCAGCTCGCGGCGGGGCTCCTCGGGCGCAGCTTCTTCGCGAAGAGCCAAGGCGGCACGAGCTTGCTACCGCAGATCGCAAGTGGGGCCTCCAAGCGCATCGAAGGTGCCTTTCGCGAGCTTCCGTCCTCGAGTGAGCAGGTCTTGCACCCGGAGAAATACTGGAGCTCGAGCCGCGACGAGCCGGTGACCTTGGCAGGCGAAGAGGGCTTTCTGCAAGTGCTCGCGCAGCTCGCCGGCAGCGAGCTGCGGGACGTCAACACGCTTGGTGAGTTCGGCTGCGGCATCGCCGTCACCCCGCTCCTGCAACGCAGTGATCCAAAGATCGTCGATACCCAGATCGCCACGGCGGCCTACTGGTCGCCGCGGGCGAGCGAGGGTTGGGGAGGCGACCGGCTCTATGTCTTCGGCAGTCCCGCCGGAAGCGCCGGTGAAACGACTGCAGCAAAGCCGAGCATGGCCTGGATCACCTTCTGGGACAGCGAGCGCGACGCGAGCGAGTTCGCCGGCACCTTCGGCGCGGGCAACGGCAAGCGCATGGGCTTCGTTACTTCGCACCGCGGGCGTGTCGTCGTTGCAGCCTCCGGAGCGCTCGCGGCCAAGGTCGACGACGTCCATCAAACCCTGCGCGACAAGGGTCAACCCGTGCGCGCGGGGCGGAGCTTCTCCCTGTCCGACGAAGCGGCTGCACCGCAAAAGGACTAGTCTCAGCCTGTGGATCAGCGAAAGACAACAGGGACGATGCTGAGCGAGGATGCCACGCAGTCGGAGTCGACGTTCGTCTCGAACGCGACTACCGAGGCACGCCCCTCGCGCGGCCTACATCCTGCCCTCGACCGACGACCTCGCGCGCCACTGCCGCGTGGCCCGCTCACGGGCAAGCGCAGCCCGCTACGTCGCTTCGTCGCTCGTGCGACCGCCGCCGTCAACCGCACGCTCGATGCCTTGCCACCAGGGCGCTGGTTGCACCGCGCCTTCTGCCCGAAGACGCTGATCCACCACGTGGACATCGCGATCTCGCGCGGAGGTCCTGGGCTCGGCGGCACAAAGATCGCCTTCCTCTCCGACTTGCACGCGGGCAGCTTCCTCGACGCGGACGAGCTCGTTGCGCTCTTCCGCCTGGTTCAAGCCGAAGAACCAGACCTCGTTTGCTTTGGCGGTGACCTCATCAACACGCGTGAGCGTGAGATTCTGCTTTACAAGGATGCGCTCGAAGAGCTGCACCCCCCTCTCGGGGTCTTCGCGGTGCCCGGCAACCACGACCACTTCTTTGGCAGCGACATCGGTCTTTGGGAAGCCTGGCTGACCGAGCATGGCGTCCAGGTCCTCAACAACGCCGGGCGTCGCGTCGAGCGTGGTGCTTCGAGCCTCTGGGTAGCGGGCGTCGACGACCTGACCGAAGGGAGCCCCGACCTCGAAGCGGCTCTCGAGGGTGCGCGCCCGGACGAACCCGTTCTGCTCCTCGCCCACCATCCGGACTTCTTCTTCGAAGCAGCTGCGGTCGACGTCGACCTGACACTGTCGGGTCACACGCACGGCGGGCAAGTGCGCTTCGGGTCCTACGTCCCGCTGCACCACAGCCGCTTCGGGTGGATCGAAGGGCAGCACGAGGTCGCCGGTTCGCAGCTCTACGTCAGTCGTGGAGTCGGTGTGACGTTCTTGCCGCTGCGCATCGGCGCTGTGCCCGAAGTTCCGATCTTGAGGCTCTCGGTTCCGTGATCGCGCCGTGACCCGTGCACGGCGCACTCATTCCATGCGCTGGCGACGGCGAGCTATGTAGTCGCGAGCGACGGCGAGCGGGTCGAGGGGCACGGAGCGGATCGAGCCGTCGAAGCAGCTCACGAGGATCGAAGCGCCATCACCGCGGAAGCACGCATCGAGGAGGGCGGCGTCGAAGCGCATCGACAGCCGCAACTCAGCTGCGTTCATGTCCCAGGCGAGCAGGTTGCCGTCCTGGCTCGCCGAGAGAGCGAGTTCACCACGCGGATGAACGGCGACCGCTGTCACGCGGTTGCGATGCGCTTCGGCGCCACGACTGAGCATCAAGGGTTGAAGTTGCTCGCCTGAGACCTTCGACAGATAGCCGAACGAATAGTCGGCTGCGATGAAGCTCGACGTCGCGGCGTCGAAGGCAAGCGGGCCTCCAAAACGACCGTCGTTGATCTTACCGCTGATGCGAGTCACGCCGTCGTCCCCCACTTCGATCGTATGCAGGTAGTCGTTGACGAGCGATGTGCGCAAGAGATTGGAGGAGCCCTCGAAGCAGATACCCCTCACTTGTGCCATCGGATTGATGCGCCAATCGCCGGTTACACTCGAAACGGAGACCTCGCCCTGCAACGTCTTCAGCGCGATGTTCCAGACGCTCACGCGACGGTCAGCATGTCCAACTGCCACCAATGGCCTCGTCGGATGCATCGTCACACAGCGGAGCGGTGCGTTGCTGAGCTGCAGGACCGTGCGCGCCGAAGCGTCGCCTATGTCGTGGAGGATCAATCGCCCATCGTCGCCGATGCTGATCAGGGTCTCCGCATGTCGGACGTCCGCCGCAACCGCATCACAAAAAAACGCGTCGACGACCGCCCCTTCGTGGGCGTGTATGCGCTGCAACACGGTGCCGTCGGCAAGGTCGAAGATCGCGAGGCTTCCATCGACGGCAACTGCTACCGCGCGCTGTCCACGGCGATCGAAGCGCACGCGGCGGACATCTGCGTTCATGGAGGCCAGCTCGCGTTGAACGCGACCGCTCGCCAAGGAGCGAAGTACGACTTGACCTTCCCTCGAGCCTGTAAGGACCAGATCGCCGTCTGGATGAGCGGCGAGCGTGTTCGTGATGCTCGAGCCACAGAACAATCGAGGCATGTGCGGTCGCACGAGGACGTGCCAAACCGACACTTTCGTGAAGTCCGCCGTCAGGAGCATCGCGTCATCGAGGCTCCAAGCTAGGTAGCGCACGTCGATGGCGCGCTGCTGAAACGAGAGGAGCACCGACCAGCTGCGCGCATCGCGCACGACGATAGTCCCGTCACGGTGCACGGCCGCGAGCATCTTGCCGTCGTTGCTCCACGCTGCCGCGCCAATCGTCCGCAAATAGGGGTGTTCGATGCTCAGCTCGGGCGCTGTTCGTGGCTCCCCCCAGCGCCATACTTCGGTCGCATGGTCGCTCGGAACGAGGATGTGTTCGCCGCCGGGATCGAAGCCGCACCAGTGCGCTTCTTGCGAAGTGTCCTTGGCGAAGAGCCGCTTTCCCGTGCTTGGGTCGATGACTTCGATCCGGCCTCCGTTGTATGCAAGCGCAAGAGCAGGTTTCGTGGCATGCCACTGCGCGTGCACGACCTCTTGGTCGGTGATCTCGATGCGGCTCGCGATCGGGGCTGACTTCGTGGCGGCGATCCACGCTCGATTTGCCCCCTCGGGGTCCTCGGATCCATCCTGAGCCAGGACTAAAACGTGCTCGCCATCGGGTGAGAAGAGCAGTTTCGTCGGGCGAGCCGCTGCTTCGATCTCGATGCTCCGTGAGGGCTTCCAAGTCTCGGTGTCGACGGCATGCACGCGGCCTTGGCCTCCGGCGAGCAGAAGCGTACCGGCAGGATTCATACCGAGCGTCGTGAGAGGCGCATCGCCGAAGTCTCTGATCTCGCGCTCGATGGACAAGTTCTCGGTTGACCAGACGCGGAGCACGCCGTCGTCTCCAGTCGTGATGATCCTCGCGCCGTCGCGCGTGAAGGCCATGGCACGCAGCGCGCTGCTCGAGGCTTGGCGCGTCGCTGTCCGCTTTCCGCTGGCGATGTCTTCGATGCTCAAGACGCCGTGCTGGTCGCCGATTGCGAGGTGTCGCTTACCGTGATCGAGGATGGGACTCGGGTAACGGCTACGGCGAGCGATGCTGTGTGCGAGGTGGCAGCCGTCCAGGGCGTGGAGCAGCGCGGATCGCATGCGTGAGTCCGGGTGCGGGCCGGCGGCTTCGACCAGCTCTTCGAGCGCGCGGAACGCGCCTTCGTCGCTCGCTCCCGCGCTCAAGGCGCGATTCAAGGCCGACGCCTCGCGCTCATTGCGATGCGCTTCACGAAGCGCGTAGGCGAGCGCGCCGAGCATGATCAAGACCGTGGCTAGGATCGAACAGAGCGTCGGGTGCCGTTGAACGACTCGGAGTGCGCGGATGTAGGCCGGCAGCTTGCGCGCGTGGATGGCTTCGCGGGCCATGACGCGGTCGAGGTCATCGGCCAGGTCGATGGCACGCTGGTACCTATGCACTGGTGACTTGGCGATCGCGGTCATCACGACCGCCTCGAGGTCGCGTGGCAACGATGGGTTGTGCTGACGAGCATCGACGGCCTCGCCGGTCTCGATCGCGCGGCAAAGCGCCACGTAAGTCTCTGCTTCGAAGGGCAGGTGATGGGTCAGGCACTCGTAGAGCGTGACGCCTAGCGCGTAGACATCGCAGCGCGGGTCCGTTGCCGACGTGCGTCGATGCAGCGTTTCCGGCGCCATGTAGGCGAGCGTCCCGAGCAGCGAGCCGGCCTTCGTGATCGCTCCACCAGTGGCGTCGATGTGGCCAGCGATGCCGAAATCAAGGATGACAGGGATCGTGTGTGGCGACAGCACGATGTTCCCGGGCTTGATGTCGCGATGCACGATGCCAGCGTCGTGGGCTTCTTGAAGCGTGCGCGCGAGCGAAGCGACCCAGCGCAGGATTCGATGTTGGTCGCTGCGCCTTGTCGGTGCTGCGCCCTCGGCTCGCGCGCGGCTGACCCACGTCGCCAGCGTTTCGCCTTCGACGAAAGGCATGACGAGATAGGGAAGGTCGTCGGTCGTCGCCGCTTCGAGGACCGAGCAAATGCCGGGGTGGTCGAGCTGCGCGAGGATCTCGACCTCGCGACGAAAGCGCAGGACCCTGTCCGACGACACGAAGTCGAGCTCCGGGGCGAGGATCTTGATGGCGACACGGCGCGCGAGCCGAGTGTCTTCGGCGAGGTAGACCGTCCCTTGGCCCCCGCTGCCGAGCTTGCGAATCAGCCTGTACGCGCCGAGCATGCGCGGTTCTTGGTAGACGTCCCTGCCCTCCGCGCTCGCCGCGTCGGCGAGGAACTCGGCGCGGATCGCCGCCTCGATCTCGGGAAAGCGCGCTACGTAGTCCGCGACGTCTCGGACCTTGCCCGCGCTCCGATCGGCCGACCAGACCGCCAGAAAGTCGAAGAGCGCCGCCTCGCCCGCGATCGCCGTCCGTGGGTCCGAGTCAGGCGATCCATTCATGAGCCATTCCTCCGTCGCGGAGGCGGGCTCGCAGTCGCTGCCAGCGCTTGGTCGTGGCCTCGCTGCCGAGACCGAGCCGCCGGCCGGCTTCGACACAGGTCATGCCTTCGAGACCGCAGAACGAGATCAACTCTTGATCCTCGGCGGAAAAGGTCGCGATGTGTTCGAGGAAGCGCGTGATCGACTCTTCGCGAACGAGCCTTTGTGTGAGGCGCGTCATCGAATCGGCGACGTCGTTCATCGCCGAGTATTGGGCAGTATGCCCTTCTGGATATTCGATGCGTTGCGCTCTGCGGACGCTGCGTTGCACCTCGAGGAGGATCATCTTGGCGATCGAGAAGATCCAGGACCGATAGCCGTCCGCGTCGCCTTCGTACTGCTCGCGAAGCTTGAAGGCTCGCATCCAGATCTCTTGCAGCACATCCTCGGCTTCGACCTTGGCGCGCACGGTTCGAAACAAGTGGCGGTGCACCCAAGCGCAGAGGGCGGGAGCCACGGCTTCGTAGCGAGTGACGAAGTCGTCGTGGGATGCACCGCGGTCCTCGGAGGGAGCTGCCATGACTGCTGTCATTGCAGCGCTTCACGAGGACAGTGACAAGGTCGGAGGCCGAGCGCCTGGCTCTGGCGAGCTGCGAGGAGAGGAAGCTAGACACTGTCGCTCCGAGAATTGGGGTCGATCCCGTGGAGTGACCGGTGGGCTGCGCGTACGGACAAAAATCTATCCGCGGCTCGAGCTATCTACTTCACTCGGCAAGCGGGCCCTCCCGGTCGTCCGCGTCCAGCGCCTCGACTTCGTCGACTCCCTCGACTTCGTCGATGGGCTCGGCGCTCACGAGGATGAGGTAAATCTCGCCACAAGTCTTGTCCTGACGCGCCTCGAGTCGGCCCTGCTTCATGAGCTCGAGGAGGGCCATGAAGTTGCCGATGACTTCCATCTTGCCGAGCTTCAATTCGAAGGCCTCGCGGAAGGGGACCTCGTTTCCGAGGCCGCGTGCCAGCAGGCGACCGGCGAGCTCTTCGATGTAGACGGCGAGCGGCTTCTTGTCGACTTCGACGCTGTAGGTCTTGCCGAAGTCCGTCTCCTCGAGCAGCTTGGCGTAGGCCTTGAGCAAGAACCAGGCGTCGAGGTCTTCGAGGTCGAGCGACCCTTCGACTTCGCGCTCATAGTCCTCTTGGGCCAGCTTGCGAATGGCGGCTTCGTCCGCGCCGAAGCTGCCCCGCGCCGCGACGCGCTCGCGGAGCTGACCGTAGCGTTCGAGCTTGCGAGTGAGCTCGCGGTAGCGCCGATACTCGAGCAGTTGCTGGATGAGCTCGTCGCGCGGATCGAGCTCAGCCTGCAAGTTGACACTCTCGGTCGGGAGCAACTCCTTGGACTTGATCTCCATCAAGGTCGACGCCATCACGACGAAGTCGCCGATATCGCCGATGTCGAGGGTCTCGAGCGCCTTCAAGTACTCGAGGAAGCTCGCGAGGATCTCGGAGATTTGGATCTCGTGGATGTCGACTTCGTGACGCTTGACCAGGTGCAGCAAGAGGTCGAGTGGACCCGAGAAGGCCGGAAGCTTGACGCGGTAGTCCATCGCGATGAGCAGCGTAGCAGTTCGCAACACGAAGGAAGCGCGGTCCCTGCCGATTTCACCGCGACGAGCGCCAGGGGCTAAGGTCAGGGGATGTCCGACTTCCGGGTAACGGCCGAACTGCAGCGCGGGTCTTCTCCTACGTGACCCCCAACCGCACAACGCACACGAGGCTAGGACCTGGCGTGGCAGCTCGTCCCTACCCGGCATCGCCGGATCTCGAGGCCGCGCGCCTCGGTGACGCGAGTGCCTTCGATCGCCTCGTGCGCCCTCAGCTCGGCGGTCTCCTCGCGCTCGCGCGCCGCCTCGCCCCGCCGCGGGTCGGCGGCGACGTGCTCCTTCAAGAAGCTCTGATCCGTGCCCATCGTGGTATCGCGACCTTTCGCTTCGAATGCAGCTTCAGGGCTTGGCTCGTGCGCATCGTCTACCGGCTGGCGACCGAGCCACGACGCTTGGACCCGGCGCGGCCCCTTCCGGGTCAGGAGGACATCGACGCGATCGCCGAGCTCCCCGACCACTTCGACGTGGATCCGCTCCAGCGCGTGACGACCCGCGAGCTCGTCGACCGCGTCGAGGAAGCGATGGAGCGCCTACCTCAGGTGCAACGTGCGGCCTTGCACCTGCGCGCTGTCGAGGGCTTCAGCTACGACGAGATCGCGAGCGTCCTCGAGTCGACGCCCGGCGCGATGCGCCAGGCTGTGCTCAAGGCGCGACGCAAGCTGCGCCTCCGCCTCGAAGACCAGCTGGGGGACGAACGATGAACTGGGACCGCCCCGCCCACGGAAGCTGCCCGCTGACCGACGAGGTCGTCGCTCACGTCCTCGACGGAGACTGCGGCCCAGTCGCTGCGCAGGATGAGCTGCGCGCCCACCTCGAGGCCTGCCCACGTTGTCGTCAGGCGCTCGCGATGCAGCGGCGCATCGACGCCATGATCGCGTCGCGCACTTCGACCGAAGTCGATGAAGCCACCGCGGACCGGTTGCTTGCCTTCTTGCATGCCCCGGCGGCGTTGGCGCCGGATGGCGGGGTCTCGTCCATGGCGTTTTCCGCGCGCGCGTCGCGTGCACGTCGCGCGAGCTTGGCGCTCGTCGCGCTGGCCGTCGCTGCGTCCCTGGCCTTGCTGCTCTGGGGTGCTTCCGGTGCGGTTGAGCTCGAAGGAGACGCTCCGCGAGTGCCCGCCGCGGCGCATCGCGAAGACGCGGCTGAGACCTGTCTCCGAGCACCCGACCGCGGAGCTCTCAGCTCCACGACATCGCTTGCCTTGCCGGCTGGCTTCCGCATCGAGCGGCCGACTGCCCGCGCTGCGGCGACGCGCAACGAGTGGCTTCGGGCCTTCCGTGGGGACTACGTGCGAGGCCTCTCACGCAAGGCCTTGGGCGATCGTGCGCGACAGCTCTTCGTCGCCGCGACCTACTGCACGCCGCCTACCAAGTCCTGCGTGGACCTTCTCGTGTACGAAGCTAGCGCAGCGCGAGTGGCGGACCATGGGCCTCACGATCTGCACTTCGACTCGGACTTCCGCATGGCAGCCCTGCGCTGGTATCTCGAGAACAGCGTCGTGCTCCACCCGCGTGACGCCAGGCGAGACCAGGCGACGGAGTGGGCAGCCTTCGTGCTCGACCTGCGGGGAAGCGAGCGTCGGCGCGCGGTCGATGAGCTACGGGCGAGGGTCGGCGACGACCTCGAGGCTCTGCCGACCCAGCACCGTGCTGACCTTGCCGGCGCCCTCGGGCTGCGGCTCGGCGCCAAGCGCCTGCGCGCGATGCATGGCAGCTTCGCGCTTCGCTATCTCGTCGCGGCTGCGATCACGGGCGACGAGCCTTGCCTGGATGCGATCCTCGACTTCTGTGTCGGTCTGGCCAGGTATCGCTCCAAGGACCTGCTTCCGCTCGCGCAGGAAGTGATCGATAGCTTGCCTCGCAGCGTGCACGCACGTCTTTGCGACCGGGCTGCCACCTTCATCGCCTCGTTGCGGCGACAACCCGATCGCTTTGCTTTGCGAGACCTTTTCGCCGGGCCTCCCTCCGAGAGCCTTCGATCGGAGAGCCTTCGATCGGACTGATTTACCCCCGACGGGGTTGCCTTCGGCTTCACCCCTCACATTGACAGAGGAGATCTGACATGGGACGACTACCTTTCACGCCACGGTTCTGTTCGCTCGAAGCCCTCGTGGGTTTCGTCGGCACCCTGGTCTTTGCTTCCTTCACGACGGGCAGCTACGCGCCTTTGACGGACGACCCGATCCCCGCGCCGACGAGTGATCTGCGCAAGGGAGATGTGCGAGTCGCCGATGGCAAGGTCCTACGAGTCTTCGAGGTCGGTGACTTGACGAAGGTGGCGCAAGGGATATCGCTGCCCCGCTTCGACCGACAGTTTGAACGCGTCAAGGACAGAACGCTGTTTGACTCAGTCACCGGGGGCAGGCTCGAAGGGCCATGGGGTGACCCCATGATCGTCTTGGATCTGGACGGCCTCAGCGATCTCATCCGCACGCACGTCGACCCGCAGTCGTGGGAGCGTGAGGGGACGTCCTTGGAAGCGAGTGGCACCAAGCTCATCGCGATCCAAGACGACGAGGTCTTGAAGAAGGTCGACGCCTTGTTGGCCGAGTTGCGACGTTCCGTGCGTCCCTGGTTCGAGTTGCGCTGTGTCGCTTTTCGTGGCATCGAGGCGCATGGGCCGCAGAGGCTCTCGATCGAACGCGCTCGCGAACTCCTAGCTCGAGCGGCTCGCGACGGCCAAGTCGTCTTCGACTCGCAGACGCGTTGTCGAGCTGAGGACGCGCTCTGCTTTTCACTCGATCGGCGCAGCGCTTACCAACAGGACATCGACTGTGAAGTTGCGCAAGGCGTGGCGATCCACGATCCAAAGATCGCTGTCGCGCGAGGAGGCAACAACATCTGGCTCCATCTCGGCGTGGATCCCTTCCAGAAGGGCTTCGTGCTCCAAGGCATGGCGCTGCACGGTGAGCTCGAGAAGGTCGACAGCCAGAACCTCTCCCCCATCAAAGGCAGCGTCGAAGTCGCGACGACGCGTCACGCTTGCGCGACCTTCGCGGTCGCTCAGGAAGGCTCGGGAGCCTTCTTCACGCGGGTCGGTGCTTTGGACCTCCTCGTCATCGTCGAGCGTAGCGATGGTGGCGGGACACCAGAAGTTGGGACAGCGACGCCGCGATTCCATTCGATGCTCGCTCTCCGGACTGCTGCTTTCAGCCGCCTTGAATACCATTTCGACGAGCATTCCGAACTGCCGTCCTTCCACCTCGGCAGCGGTTCGGACGCCTTCAACGTCGACGCCTTGATGTCCATCGTCAACCTCGACGACGACAGCGAAGAGCAGATCCAGCTCCACAACGGCGTCCTCGTCGTTCCTGCCAACCATGCGCGAAAGGACCTCGTGTCGCAGGTCATCAAGACCTTGGGGCAGCAACAACTCGACTGCTTCGACGTCGAGCTGCGGCGCGAAGTCGAAGTCGGCGACGGTAGCTATCGCCTCATCGGTGAACCGCTGCATGCGACGTCGCTCGGTGGCAAGGTGGCCTTCGTCTCCGACGGGAAGCTCCAAGACTACGTCGCCGACTTTAATGTCGAGATCGCTCAGGACAAGGGGACCTTCGATCCAGTGCTCGCAGCCGTCTTCTCAGGCCTGCAAGTCGCGACTTCGGTGACCTCGCTCGGTGACGAGTGCCTGGTTGACCTCGTCGTGCTTGGACGCGAGTTGCTCGAGATGCGCCGCGTCGTCGAGCCCGCCGATGGCTCGGGCTCGGTGGACTTGCCGAGCGTGAGCGATACGACCTTCGCTCGCACGGTGCGACTGCAGCGCAATGGCGAGCTCGTGCTCGGGGACGGCCCGCTGCTGCGCGACGGCCCGCACGAACGGCGCACGCGCCTCGTGCTGCGCTTGCGCCAGCTCTGAGTCGGTGGCTTCGCGCCACTCGCACCACGAGTTCAGAGTTGATAGCCCTGGCTCTGGGCTCGCGCCTCGCGCGCCGTGCGGCGCGCATCGCGGTCTTCTTCGGCGCTGATGCGGCCGAGGAAGACGCGATCCTTGCAGACGCGCAGCCAGCGTGCATAGCGCGGAGCCGCGGCTTCGAGGGCTTCGGCCATGCGGATCGCGACTTCGCGGTACGAAAAATGGCCTTCGGGCGCCGAGCGCAGCTCGCAGAAGTACGCCATCTGGCGAGCATCGAACTGCAGCCGCACGCGCTGCAAGAAGGCAAAGGGGATCACGTACTGCGCCGCGCGCGGCCAACGCGTAGCGAGGCGGGCAGCGCTCTCTGCCGCATGGTCGAGGATGGCTCGATAGCGCTCACCGAGGCCCGCGTCCTCGAAGAGCTCGGGCACGACATAGCCATGTCGCGTCGTCAGGGTCTGCTGCTGCTGGAAGCCCTTGCGATGCCGACCGATGTCGCGGTAGGCGCCAAAGTCGACGAGAACCTCGAAGTCGAGCATGCCTGCACCCTCGAAACCTTCGGGCATCGCATCCCGCGGTCCGCGCGCTTCGAGGGCGCGGGCGAAGAGCCGCTCGCGTTCGGCGTCTCCGAGCCGGTGCAGCGCGGCGACGAGCTCCGCATGCGACCTGCCAGCCTCCTCGTAGACGAGGCTCGCGAGCAGGTGGACTTCGAGGTCCGCGGGTGACGAGAGGAGGCGCAGCTCGCCTTGGGAAGGTCCGCGCCGAGCCGGCACCGCCTCCGCTTCTTGGAAGAGCTCGTCTGCGATTCCGTGCAGGCGCGCCGGCGTCGCCGCCAAGAAGTCATTGCGCGCGGCATGCGCGAGCAGCGTCGGAAACTCGCGTTCGGCCTCTTCGCGGATGCGCTCGCCGAGCAAGCGGAACTCGCTGAGCTCGTGAGAAAGCAGCGTCGTGACCAAGTCGGCGATCGTGCGGGCGTCGGCGATCATCCCCCACTTCGTGTGGATGGCGGGCGTCAGCAGGTAGCGAGCGGCATCGAAGGCTTCGGCGCGCGCCGCGCGCTCCCACGCCTTCGCGTCGTTGCCGGCGGGGCAGGGCCTGGTCGCGAGCAAGTGCTTGCGCAGGCTCTCGACCGACTCTTGGTAGAAGGCAAAGGTCCTGTCGATGACCTCGTCGTAGAGCGTCGACCAGGGCTCACCAGCCGCGACGATGTCGGGGTCGCGCCAGTGCCCTTCGCGCGCAAAGGAGATGTAGCGCGTGCTGCTCTCCTCGAAGCTCGCGCGTCGTTCGCGCTGGACGAAGCGCGTGAAGAGCTGGCTCACGTTCTCGATCGCAAGCTGCACTACGGCGCCTTCGCGCAGCGAGTTGTGACCGTGGTCGATCGCGTAGGTGCGGAGGAACTTACCGGCCTTCTCGACGAGCACGCTCGACAGCAGGTCTTCGGGGCTCTTGTCCGCGGCTTCGAAGTCGCGGGCGAAGTCCGCGAGGCTGCGACCTTGTTCGGCGAGGCCCTTGCTGAGGCGGTCGAGAAACGTCTGACGCATCGAAAGGCTGCTGCGCGAGTAGAGCCCGTTGAGCGTCGCTCGCAGCTCCTGTGGCAGCGCCCGCACGCCGTGGACATCGCCGTGGTCGCGGGCTTCGACGCGCGAGAAGAAGTGCGCGAGCAGTGCTCCGGCGCTCTTGTCCTTCGTTTCCCCCATGGGCACGAACTTACAGAGAGCCCCGCGCGAGGCTACCGCCACCGCGGAGAAGTCTGCCCGCTCAGGCCGCGGCCTCGTCCTCGAGGTCGCGCACACGTCGTTCGAGGCGCTCGACTCGGTCGCGCAGCACGCGCAGCTCGTCGACGAGCAAGCGACCACGCTGCAGAAAGAAGGCGACGACCCAGATCAGGCCGATCGCGAAGGAAGAAAGGCGCAGCTGAGGGTCACGCCAGCCGGGCAGCCACGCATCGAAGGACGACGCGGCCACGAAGCTGAGCACGAAGAGGGCTGCAAAAACGAGGTGGAAGCGGCTGTCGCGGTCCAAGGTCACGTGCCTCCGGGGTCGTCGAGCCTCTCGAATACCGTCACACCGCCGCCGTCGCGCAGCGCGGTCTCGGGCAAGCTGCGTTCACTCGACACGACACGCACGCGGCCGGTCGCCGCGAGGTCGCGCGCGACCCCTTCGTTCTCCTCGAACTCGATGCTGCAGGTCGCGAAGACGATCGGGCTGCCCGCTCGGACATAGCGCAGCGCTTCGAGGACGAGGGCGACCTGGGCCTGCGCGTGACGCTCGATCGTGTTTGCGGACAAGCGCCACCGGGCTTCGGGCCTTCGCGCGAGGACGCCGCTGTTGCTGCACGGGGCGTCGACGAGGACGAGGTCGAAGGGCTCCGCCGCGGCCGCGGCCTCGAGGGCTGCCGCGGTCTCCAGTCGCTGCACGCGGCCGGTGGCGGACGCGTCGAGGCCCAGGCGTCCGGCCTCGACCAAGAGCTGTGCGAGGCGGTCGCTCGCGCTGTCGTAGGCGAAGACCCTGGCATTGGGCAGGGCTTCGGCGATCGCGCAGGTCTTCGTCCCAGGTGCTGCGCAGAGGTCGAGGATGCGCAGCTCGCCCCTGCCGCTGCGTTCGGCGAAGCGTCGAGCCTGGTCGACCACGAGGTCGACGACCTCGATCTGCGTCGTGTCCTGAATCGCGAAGTGTCCGTCCTTGAAGGCCTGGGTCTCGATCAAGTTCGCGTGCGGACGCGTCACGAGCAGGTTGCGCGCGGCGAGCCCTTCGCGGACTTCGCAGCCCGCGGCGCGCAGCGACGCCGCGACCTCGTCGGGCGTCGACTGCGCCGTAATCCGCAGCGAGGTCGGTGGGCGCGAGTTCGAGGCCTCGGCGATCGCGAACGTCGCTTCACGGCCGAAGTCCTGCATCCAGCGCTCGAGGATCTCGCGCGGCAAGGAATGCCAAATCGCCAGCCAGTCGAGCTCGTCGCCCTGGGCGCGGCTCGCTTCGAGCCAAGCGGCGGGGTCACGCGTGGCTGCGAGTTTGCGCAAGAGCGCATTGGCGAACTTGGCGCCACCTTCACCGGCCGCCCGCCTCGCGAGGGCCACG
This sequence comes from uncultured bacterium, assembly GCA_937858895.1. GTDB lineage: Bacteria > Planctomycetota > UBA1135 > UBA1135 > JACKHW01. The sequence continues at coordinate 17,217 of CALLZN010000321.1, forward strand.
CCGGCATGGACGATCGAATGCGCCGGCAGATCGGGGGCGTAGAAGAGCTGCCAAGCACTCAGCAAGAGCGCGGCTCGCAAGCCCTGGGGCCGCGGGGTCCGCCCGCGTGCGACGTCCGCGAGGATGGCGTCGAGGGTCGCGATGCGGGCGACGCTGCCTTCGGCGATGTCCCGGGCTAGGGCACGGTCCCGCGGCTCGAGGTCCGGCGGCGGGAAGGGTCGTTTGCGAGTCCCGAGGCGAGCCCGAGAAGGGTCGGCGACGAGGTAGGCCGTCAAGACATCCCAGGCAGCACGGCGAGCCGCGGCCGGAGTCGCACTATCTGCGGCCGTCATGCTGGGTTCGTCATCCGAAGCGAGCATCCGGCGGGAAGTTGTGCCCGCGCACGAACTCACCAGCGGTCATGTTGCGGCCGTTCTCGGGCTTGAGGCGCAGGATGCGGTAGATGCCGCGACCAGTACAGACGCGAATCCCCTCTTCGCCGGCGGTCATCACGCCGCCCGGCATGCCGAGCCCGAAGAAGTCCTCTTCGAGGCGGCCCTCGAGCAGGATGAGCTTGCGCGGCCCGAAGCGCGTGCGCGCCCCCGGCTTCGGCGTGAAAGCCCGCACGAGGCGGTCGATCTCGACGGCTTCTTTTTCCCAGTCGATGAAGCCTTGCTCCTTCTCGAGTTTGGGCGCGCGCGACGCCTTCGCGTCGTCCTGTGCGACGAAGTCGATGTCGCCGGCCTCGACCTTCTCGAGAGCCTGGACCAAGGCATCACCCGCGAGTTTGGAAAGGCGGTTGTAGAGCTCGCCTGCGTGTTCGTGTTTGCCGATCTTGGTCTCTACGCGGTGCAGGATCGGGCCCGTGTCGAGCTTGAGGGCGATCTTCTGCACGGTGACGCCGGTCAGCTCTTCGCCGGCCAGGACCGCGTGTGCGATCGGCGACGCGCCCCGGAACTTGGGCAGCAGCGACCCGTGAACGTTGAGGCAGAACTGCTTCGGGATCTTGAGGAAGGCGTCGTTCAGGATGCGGCCGAAGCTCACCACGAGGATGAGATCCGGCGCGAAGTCGCGCAGCCGCTCGAGGAAGGCGGGCTCGAGGACGTCCTCTGGCTGCTCACAAGGAATGCCGAGCTCCTCGGCGACGAGGCGTACGCGCTGCGGGTAGATCTTGCGGCCGCGCCCGCGCGGCGCATCGGCCTTGGTGACGACGAGGTCTGGCGCGCGCTTCGCTGCCACCAGGGCGTGGAGAGTCGGAATCGGAAAGTCGTCCGTGCCTAAGAATACGGTCTTCACGTTCGGAGGTCGGGACTGTTGGGAGCGGTCATTGGCGAAATCGAGCGGCGGAGCATAGCAGGCGAGCGGCACCGATCGGGAACCGAGACCTAGACTTCGTGCCGCGACTTTTGCTTTGGCTCACGGCGGATGGCTCCGTAGTTTCGTGCTGCTCGTGGCGCGCAGCTTTCGCGAAGGATTGAGCTGGCGTTGCCAGTGGCGCTGTCGCGAGTTCCAACTCGGCATCAGCGAGGGGAATCACGAGGGGATGAGGAGGAAACAGATGCAACAGTCACGCGTCGCAATCTTGGCGAGCGCCATGAGTTTGCTGTCGATCGGTGCCGAAGTCGCGGCCCAGGCCCCGAAGTCGACGAAGCCACCCGAAGTGGGCAGCCAAGAGAAGCTCGAAGACAAGGTCGACCGCCTCGAGCGCGAGCTGCAAGAGCTGCGCTCGGCCACTGAGACGGTTGGTGTCGGCCGCGGCGGGACCAAGACGCCGCGCCTCTTCGACGCCAACTTGCTCGAGTCGGGTTTGCGCTTTCAGGACGACGTCGCGACGACCGAGTCGGACCGCGTCAAGGTCGGTGGTCGCATCGACTTCGAGTTCTATGACCTGCACGCGAACCGCAACGACCTCGGCGCCTATCGTGACGCCAATCAGTTCGGCCTCAACGGCGGCTCGACCGAGTTCCGCGTCCGTCGCCTCGAGCTCGCGCTCGGCCTCGAACTCATCGAGGACTTCCGCTTCCAGAGCCGCCTGACCCTCGACCCGGTCGTGCGCGACCAGGACGAGGGCGCCGTCGACATCGACGAGGCCTACCTGCGCTTTGGCAACTTCTTCCGAAACCTCTTCGGCATCGAGGATGCGTCGCACACCTATGTGCAGGTCGGTAACTTCTTCCGCTGGGAACGCGACTTCCTGAATCGCTGGAGCGAGTCGTTCTCACTCGCGGGCACGTCGTTCTATCGCGACGAAGTCACCGGCATCCAGATCGGCGGCGACTTCGAGGAAGGGCTCTTCTATCGCATCGGCTTCGACAATGGCTCGAACCTCGGGTCCCGCGACGCTGGCGTCGGCGCGACGCGCGGCGTGACGGGCGCGGTCGGCAACGCGCCGATACTCCACGACAACGAGCAGCTCGGCGACCTGAACAACAACAAGGACTTCTCGCTCGGTCTCGGTTTCAAGGGCGCGTTCGAGGAGCCTGAGCTCGAGTATCGCGCAGCCATTTCCTACCGCGAAGGCAAGCTCTCGGCGCCCGAGGTTTCGTTCTTGCGCTTGGTCAGCACGGCCTACGACGGCGGCACCAAGAAGAGTCGCTTGGGCTTCCTCGCGGGCTTCGATTGGGATCTCGAGTCGCTGCGCTTTGGCGCGGACGCCGAGTTCTGGATCGCGAAGGACGGCAACGGCGATCGCGAAGCTTGGAGCCTCGCGCCCCACGTCGTGATTCCGCTCGACGGCGTTTACTACCAGAAGCGCCTCTTTTTCACGGGCCTCGGTTTCGGCTATCGCTTGAGTGGTCTGCACATCCACGGCGGCTTGCCGAACCAGAGCGCGCTGCAGCGTTCGATCCTCGACGACCGCGTCATGCACACGATCGGGTCGTGGATCGACGTGACGCGCAACGTCGACCTACGTCTCGAGCTCAACAACATCGAGGCGTCGCGTCGCTCGCGCTCCGAAACCGAATGGCTGATCCAGTGGAGCGTGCGCTTCTGAGGAAGCGTCGCTCGCCGTCGCTGCCCGTGCAGGGACGCTTGCATGGGTGACGCCTCGCTCTTGGATGCCTTCGCGTCGAGCGGGCATGTCGTCGCGGACGCGTCGATCGTGGAGCGGCGTCGCGAGTTGCGGCTCTTCGGCTGCGACTTCGAACTCTGCTACGTGCCGCAGCGGGGTGCGCGCGGTGGCATCCCCGGAGCTGGGACGGCCTTCCGCGCGCATCCAGGCTTTCGCATCCGGCGAGAAGAGGCCTTCTGGCGCGGCGATGGCCTCGTCGCGACGCCCAATCGCTTCCCCTTCCTCGGCGCTTCCTTCCTGCTGTGGAACGAAGGCGGCTGCGCGCGTGAGGTCGACGCAGCCTTTCTTGCGCCCGCCTTCAGCCACGTCGAGGCAGCCGGCGCCTGCCTGCTTGCGAACACCGTCGGCGCGTCGGCGTCGATTGCCCTAGCCCACGCCCACGTGACGCTGGTGGCGCCGCCTCTGCTGCGCGATGGCGCTTGGCCGGCGACGTGTGAGCTGGCTCGGCGAGGCGACAGTCTCATCCTCGCGACGATGCCCGGCGCTTCGTGGCCCTTTCTGTCGGTCGAGGTGCGGAGTCCCGACCCGAGACGCCGAGCGGCATGGGTCGCGCAGGTTCTCGCCTCGCGCGCTTGTCCGGCGGCCAATCTCCTCGCTGTCGGCGATCGAGCGTTCATCTTGCCGCGGCGCGCTGAGTGCGGCGGCGCGGCCTTCCCCTTCGCGATCGGCGCGAGCGAACTCAGTGGGCGGTGGATCTTCGCCGACGAGGAGCGCTTCGAAGCAGCGACCGCAGCGGGACTCGAAGCGTGTCTCGATGCAGCCTGCGTGCGCGTCTGTGAGAATGAAGCCGAAGCCGTCGCCCGCGTTGCAGAGCGCATCGTCGACGAGCATGCGACTCCCTGATCGAGCTGCGAATTTTGCGCTGCTCGAACCTCTGGGTAGAGGGGGAATCTAGGATGACCCTTTCGTAGTGTCAGCTTGTCTGACGAGCCCCAAGATGTAGCGCTTTTTTGTCGAAACGGCGCTTGTATCGGAGCTTCGCATCCATATCTTGGGGGCCAGTTGGGCGGTGATCCCAATGGGAGGGGCTTTGCAGGATGGTTCCCTGCGAGCTCGCACTCAGTTCTTCGGAGCAGAGTGGCCTGTTGGAATCTCCGAGCCATCAACCGTGACCACTTACTTCAGACTTCCAAGTAAGTACCTTTCCTCATTCCACCTTTCCCCACGGTTGGTGGCTCGAAACGAAACCACGAGGCTGCAGTCGACGGACTGCGGCCTCGTTCTTTTTTGTCGCGGTCTTGCGTGGAAGCGTGCGTGCCCGCGTACGTGCAAGCGGGGTGAGCTCCCTTGTCGTGGAGCCCACCCCGCTTCGAAGTCCGTCGCTTCTCAGCGACTCAGAACTTGACCGACCGCACGTCGCTCGCGCGGAAGTCGACGCTGATCTCCTCATCGATGTTGATGAGGCGGCCAGTGCCCTTGAACTCGTTGAAGATGATCGCACCAGCCAGCATGCGACCGTCCTTGAGTTCGAGATCGACCCAGTCTGCCTGGCGGGCATTCATGAGGAGATCGAAGATCCCGTCACGGTCGATGGCATGAACACTACTGTCGTTGGTCGAAAGGATGACCCTCCCGGTCATAGTCCCTCCTGTTTCATTGAACGTGGCCTCTCGGCCGTGCCTTGGAAAAGTCCGCACGTCTTCGGGACCCTGCTCTCGTGGGCCTTGAGCAGGCATGTCGACGAGAGAGCCGCGAGGAGGGTTGGGGGTCTTGTTCGTGGTCCGGCCGCTCGTCGATGCGAGTGCGGAATGACCCTCCCCGTGCGGCTTCGGCTCGGTCGGCTGACCGTCGGAAGTCCGGTTTAAAATCTACTCGATCTTCATGATCGAAGCGGTCCAGTCCGTGGAAGCCAGAACGAAGGCGCTCCAGGACTCGAAGTGGGAAGCAGCATGGCATACGGCGCCGAGATCGACAAGGGGGGTCGTCGTGGCGCGGAGGCGGTCTTTTTCGCGCACCTCGGGCAGCTTGCTGAGCTGAGCCAGGAGGACGATGCCGACGTGGACAGAACCCACTGCATTCGAATCGTCGTTGACGAGGCCGAGCAGCTCGAACGACAGGTCTTCCTCGAGCACGAGTTCTTCGTGAAGTTCACGACGGGCCGCCCTGAAAACGAGGCTGTCCTGCACCCCTTGCGGCACGCGGTCGCCCGGCTCGATGTGCCCGCCGAGGCCGACCGAGAGCATGCCGTGTAAGCGCGCCTCGCCGCCGCGCCGGAGGCGTTCGACCGTGAAGAGGCCGGTCGGCGTCAGGAGCAAGCAGTACGGAATGACCTGCTTCCAGGCGGGGTTCTTTTCTGCGGCCGGGCGCTCGACGAAGAAGCCGTCCTGCTCGCAGCTGTCGATCCAAGTCGCATCGAAGTCGGGTGCGCCGCGAGCCACGAAGCCGTGTGGAGTCCGGCCGTCGACGAAGAGCGTTGCTCGCGGAACGACCCAGACGAAGTCCATGTCTGGGAGTTGTTGCGTGGTCATGGAGGGCCGAGTTCGGGCCGAGGTAGAGCTGGGTAAGAAAGGTGAAATCGGGAGGAAGCCGTAAGCCGGGTTCTGGTGCCGAATCGCGAGGATCCGGTGACGATCATTTCTCTGGGACCGACATCGCTGCCGGCCTCGAACGGTCTACCCGAGGACCATGCACGGGCCGTGCGGATCCTCCTACGTGGCCTTTCTCCGGGTGGGGTTTGCCGTGCCGGGGACGTCTCCGCCCCCGCGGTGAGCTCTTACCTCGCCGTTTCACCCTTACCGAGGACCTCGCGATGGAGGACGCCGGCGGTCTCTTCTCTGTGGCACTTTCCCTATCCTTGCGGACGGTGGGCGTTACCCACCACCCTGCCCTGAGGAGCCCGGACTTTCCTCCCGCATGAAGCGAGCGATCGCCCAGCCTCCTCCCGATGTGGCCGAAGATACGGCTTCGGGGCGCGCTTTGCGACTCTTCGCCGCCGAGTCGCCGCCGAGTCGCCGCCGAGTCGCCGCCGAGCGTCGCCACGTCCGGCTGCGACGGAAGCCCGCGAGCGACGTAGCTTGACAGTCGCGCAGCTGTCCCTAACCTCATGATTAGAACGTCGAACGCAGGGGCCCGCGAAGCCTCAGCCCGCGAAGCCTCGGATGGACGCATCCTTCCTGCAGCCGGCGTCGATCTGCACTGCCTACTACACCTCAAAATCAAGGAAGCCTCACGATGCCTGCCCACGCATCGCTGTGCACCGCTCTCGTGATCAGCAGCACTGTCGCCATCATTCAGGCTGGCGGCCGTTCAACTCTACTTCACCCTCTACCTGCCTCCATGCCTCTGACAACGGTCCTCGAAGCACGAGAAGCAACCGGAGCGCTCGACTCCCGAGCGCCCCTCGACGGTGCATTCGGCGCGCTCACCGTGCCGGGAACCGAAGCCTTGCCGCTGTTCCTGGCAGGCATTTTCTGCGTCTTCCTCGCCGTGTTGGCGCGGCGACGCAGCGATCCTCGAAGAGGCTGATCCATCCCAGCCGGCATGCGGCCCGTCATTGGCGTTTCGATCTCGCTCGAGCGAGGACAGCCGGGCCGCCCCCTCTTTCCCAACAAGCCGCTCCAATACATCGAAGAGGGGATGGTCGCGGCGTTGCGAAGCGCCGGCTGCACGCCGATCCTCCTGCCGCTCCTCGATGATGCGCAGGCAGCAAGTGATCTTGTGGGGATCTGTCACGGCCTCGTCTTTTCGGGCGGTGCGGACATTGCGCCCGAGAGCTATGGCGAGTCCGCGATTGACCCAGCCTGGTGCGGTGATCGGCGACGCGACCTCTACGAACTCGCGCTCGTCCACGCTGGGATCGAAGCTCGCAAACCGATGCTCGGCATTTGCCGCGGTTGCCAGCTCTTGTCCGTTGCCCATGGCGGCACGATGTATCAAGACATCGCGACCCAGTGCCCCGCTGCGATCCAACATCGGGATCCGGATGTCTATGACCGGCTCGAGCACGACGTCCGAGTCGTCGAGTCGACTCGGCTCGCCGAACTCATCGGTGCAGGTCGGCAGCGCAGCAACTCCGTGCATCACCAAGCAATTCGCGAGGTCGGTATGGGTTTGCGAGCGAGCGCTCACGCCGTCGACGGTGTGATCGAAGCCATCGAGGCGGAGCGCGCCCATCAGAGCGACGATCCGGGCGACTTCATCCTGGGAATCCAGTGGCACCCTGAGTGGATGCAGGGTCCGCGATCGATCCTCGAGGCCTTCGTCGCTGCGGCGCGAGAAAAGTCCCTGAGCTGAGCCGTTTTCGAGGCACGCAGCTGCATTCGATTGCGGTCGCGATTGCGACCGCTGCAACACCAGCGCGCGCAGTCATGCGCGTGCAAGTATCGAATCCATCAGGGAGGTTTCCGATGAGTCGTACCCATGTTCTTCAACAACCCCTCGTCGTCGCTTTCGTCAGCTCGCTCGCGTTCTTGACGTGTCGAGCATCCGTGCTCGCGCAGTCGCTCGTTCTGCCAAAGGGGCGGGGCGTGACCAATGCGCTCGACACGACCGAAGGCAACAGCGGCTTTCATCTGCCGGGCAGGCAGGCTCCGAGTCGCGTTCTCTCCGTGTATCGCGGCGCCGATCTCGGCATCCGCGGCAGCGGTTTCACCGTGAAGTCGATCGGTTATCGCCGCGATGCGCAGCGCACGACGAGCTTCCAGGAGCACACGTTCAAGGTCACGATCGAGATGTCGACGATCGGCGTGGGCGTGCCAGCGCTGCTCGCCGAAGACAGCTTCGACGCTGGGCACGGCCGCAATCGAACGAAGGTCGTGACCGACAAGCAGGTCAAGTGGGCGGCCCTGTCGATCCCGGTCAATCCGCCAGCGAGTTTCGATCCCGTCATCGTCCTCGATACGCCCTTCGTGATCGCGCCCGGTACGAACCTCTGCGTCGATGTTCAGGCGTCGCCGATTGGCTCGTCGTCGGTCAACTCGTACTGGTACGTCGATGCGGAGGCCTTCGACACGAGCAGCATCGTTGGCTCGACGCGCAACCTCGGGCGGGGTTGTCCGATCGGCTTCCAACTTCGTGTTGACGCTCCTGCGATCGATGGCGAGACGCCCGTGCATGCCTGGACCTGGACGCGCAGCTTGCAGCCCAGCCGCACCTACCTCGCCGTCGGTGACACGAGCACGACCTGGCGCGGTCAGACTCTGCCTCTCGATCTGGTCGGTGCCAGCGGATGCAAGCTCTACGTTGCCCCGCTCATCGTCGAGGCCACCATGAGCGGCCTCGATGCGCGCGGAACGGCGCGCTTTGCGATCCCGAGCGTTCCGACTCAGGACCCGCGCTTCGTCGGACTGACGCTGCATCTACAGGCCTTCGTCGAAGATCCGACGATCGGCCCCATGGGGCTGCGCGCGAGTTCTTGGGTCGAAGCCAAGCTGGGACAGGTCGGAGACCCGCTGCCTGCGCGCACGATCTACGATTCGGGACCGGTTGTCGACGACGTGCCGACCGCGGCCGTCGACCTCGCTCCGGTCATCGAACTCCGGAGCTGAAGCGGGCGATGCACGAGTAGAATCGTCGCATGGGCAACCTCTTCGACGAACTCAAGAAGGCCAAGCTGATCGACAAGAAGAAGGCGAAGCAACTCGAGCACGAGCAGCGCGTCGAACGCGCCCTCAAGGGCGGCGACCGCGCGCTCGATGCCGAGAGCGAGGCCAAGGCCAAGGAACACGCCAAGAGGCAGGAGGAGGCGCGTATCCGCGATCGCCAACGCGAGAAAGAGCGCCAGCGTGCGGAGCAGGAGCGCAATGAGCTCTTGATGCTGGCGCAGCTGGTCGAAGCGCGCGCGATCGAGGCTCGTGGGAGCCGTCGATGGCACTATGTGACAGCGAGCGGAGCCGTGCCCTTTCTGACCGTCGACGAGAACACGGCGCGACGGCTCGAAGGTGGCGAACTAGGTATCGTCACCTTGCCGGCGCGAACTCAGGACCGCCAAGTCATCGTGCCACGCGAGGTCGCCACGAAGCTTGAAGACAAGCTCAGCGGATCGATCTGCTTCCTTGCGGGTCGCTGAGCTGCGTCACTTGGTGCGCACGATGATGTGGTAGCCGAAGTCGGTCTCGACCGGGCCGACGATGGCGCCGACCTTGTTGTCGACGACCGCCTTTTCGAAGGCCGGCACCATGCGTCCCCGGTCGAACTCGCCAAGGTCGCCGCCTCGTTGCTTCGATGGGCAATCGGAGTGTGCCGCGGCGAGCGTGGCGAAGTCTTCGCCGGCCTTCAGCTTCGCAAGCAGTTCGTTGGCCTTGGCGAGCGCTTCTTCCTTCGTGAGCTTCGCAGGCGAGCCACTCGACTTGTTGTGCATGATCAAGATGTGCTTGGCGCCCAGTGGTTCGGGCACGGCCTCGCGGCGCAGGACGTGGAAGCCGAGCGGCGTCTCGACTGGGTCGCTGATCTGATCGACGCCGAGGGCGGCAATGGCGTCGGACATGCGAGGGAAGAGGCCGCCCGGCTCGCGGACGCCGAGTGAGCCGCCATTGCTCTTGGTGTTTTCGTCATCACTGAGTTCAGCCGCGGACTTCGCGAAGTCACGCTTGCCGGCCTTCAGTTCTTTCGAAATCGTCTTGGCGAGCTCGAGCGCGGCTTCTCGTGTGCGGTCGCTCGTGCCGAGCTGCCGTTCCGCGCCCTTGAAGCTGATGACGATGTGGCTGACGGCGAAGCGTTCCGGCCAAGGGTTGGGGTTGGGCATGCGCTCGATGATGTGCCAACCGAACTGCGTTTCGATAGGCCCGACGACTTCTCCGTCCTTGGCAGCTTGGACGGCCTTGGTGAAGGCCTCGACCATGCGACCGGGCTGAAACTGACCGAGGTAGCCCCCGTCGGCCTTGGACGGGCACTGGCTATCGCTGCGCGCGAGGCCGTCGAAGTTGGCGCCTTCGTCGATCTTCTTGCGGAGGTCGATGGCCTTCTGCTTGGCTTCCTCCTTGCTCAACTGCGACGTCGACTGGGCTGCGCTCCCCTTCCAGGGGATGAGAATGTGTCGGGCGCGCAACAGGGCCGGGGCCTTCGTCTGAGCGCTCTCTTGCTCGGTGCCGTCTTGGCCCGTGGCAGAACGGGCAGGCAGCGCGAGGAGCAGCGTCGCGAGCAATGCGCTCGAGGACAGGCAGGAGAGAATGGCACGAGCGCGGATGTTCATGAAGGCTCCAGAGTTAGCAAGGATTCCCACTACGGGGTCTGTTGAAAAGCCAACGTCATAGGCTCTGGCAGCGCCAATTCCATCGGCGCTGAGCCATTTCGAGCGCGCCCATCGCACCCGGCCTGCGCCCATCGGCCGCGCCGATGATCGAAAAGTCGCGATGAGCGTCGCGTGAGCTTCCTGCAAGGCGTGGCAATCCACGCGCGGCGGCGCGACGATCGGCCTCTGCTCGAACCGCGACCGCAGAGTCGTCGGAGGGCAGCGCGTCATGGCCACCAAGCAATCATGAGAAAGCACTTCACACCGTCGCTCTTCGCGAGCCTCTGCCTCATCGGTGCCGCGCTCGTCGCGCCAAGAACTGCCTCGGCCCAGGATCGGCCAGAAGGCACGGAGCCGGAGTCGTTGCTTCTCTTCGAGGCCATGCGCCACCTCGGTGACTCGAAGGTCGAGAAGTGGCCCGACGCAGTGCCCGACGAGCCCGAGGGCAAGCGCCTGGACTTCACGTTCGAGGCGGCACGGGTCGAGGGTCTCCGTTGCTTGGTCATCCGGCACTATCACGTCGACAACGAGTGGGACGTCGTCCTCAACGGCAAGAAGGTCGCTGTTCTCAAGCGCCGCAAAGAACTCGGCGACTACCGCTACTTGATCCCTGGCGACGCGTTTCGGGACGGAACGAATACGCTTGCGATCGAGCCTCGCAAGCCGACGGACGACATCACGGTCGGACGCGTGCGGCTCTACAAGAAGCCGTTGCGCGAAGCCCTGAAGCTCGGCGTCGTCGCCGTGCAGGTCGTCGACCACAAGGGGCTGCCCATGCCTGCCCGCATCACGATCGTCGATGAACAGCAGGCGTTGCCCGAGGTCTTCTTTGCCGATGGTGATCAGTCGGCGTCGCGCGCGGGCATCGTTTACACGACGGCCAAAGTCCAGCGCTTCGAAGTCAGCGAAGGGAAGTATCGCATCGACGTTTCGCGCGGGACCGAGTGGTCGCGCGCATCCGCCGAGATCCATGTCAAGGCCGCCGAAACGACGGACTTGAAGCTGACGCTCCAGCACGAGGTCGCGACGCTCGGCTATGTCGCTGCGGATACCCACATCCATACCTATGAGTTCAGTGGTCACGGCGACGCGAGCCTCGTCGAGCGCCTTGTCACGCTGGCCGGCGAAGGCGTCGAGCTCGCGATCGCGACCGACCACAACCACAACATCGACTACCGCCCCGAGCAGGCGCGCCTCGGCTTGTCGGAGTACTACACGAGCGTGGTCGGCAACGAAGTCACGACGAGCATGGGGCACTTCAATGCCTTCCCGCTCGACCCGAAGGACAAGGTGCCCGAACACCGCCTCAGCGATTGGATCAAGGTCATCGACGGCATGCGTGCCAAGGGCGCCCGCGTCGTCATCCTCAATCATCCGCGTTGGCCGGACATCGAGAAGGGGCCTTTTGGGCGCTTCCGCCTCAATCAACTCTCCGGCGAGCGCGCGAGCGGGCCGAGCCGCTTGACCTTCGATGCGATGGAGCTCGTCAACGCGACGACCGAGATCGAAGACCCGCTCTTCTTGTTCCGCGACTGGTTCGCGCTGCTCAACTACGGCGAACGCATTTTCGCCGTCGGATCTTCGGACTCGCACACGGTCGGTGACCCCGTCGGCCAAGGCCGCACCTATGTCCCCAGCAAGTCCGACGACCCGGTCGCGATCGATGTCGAGGCTGCCTGCGAAGCCTTCCGCAACGGACGAACCTCGATCAGCATGGGCATCATCACCGACGTCAAGGTCGGCGAGGGCGCTGGTATCGGCGACACTGTCGTCATGGGCAAAGAAGCGGTCGAACTCGAGGTTCGAGTGGCGGCGCCATCCTGGGTGCGGCCGCGTTTCGTGCACGTCTTCGTCAACGGCGTGCTGCGAGCGCGCCGCGCGGTCCCACCCGAAGACGGGCCGGCGACTGGCAAGGCCGTCGACACCTGGCTGCCGTTCGAGATCGCAGCCATGCCGCACGACGCCTGGGTCGTCTGCGTGGTCACTGGCGATCCGATCCGCGAGGCGTTTTGGAAGACGCTCAACGGCTACACCCTCGCAGCCACCAACCCGCTTTGGCTCGACGGCGACGGGATCCCGGGCTACTCGCCGCCGCGCGAGACGGCGCGGCGCATGTTCGAGAGCAGCGGCGCGGATCCGGCGAAGATCGCGAGCGCGCTCGCAACGGTCGATGAAGGCGTTGGGATTCAGCTCTTGAGCTTGGTTCGATCGAGCTTTCCGCGTGCCGAACGCCACGCGAGCTTCGAGCGCTTCGTTACATCGCTCGAGCCAGCGTCGGAGACCGCGCGCCGCTACCTGGCGACCCTCGCAGCACCCGAGGAGGCTCCGAAAAAGTAGGTCCGAAGAACTCGTGACGTCGGGGGCACGCAGAGGTCGTCATCCCGACCCCTCGTCGATCTCAGGTGCGATCACCGCGCGCGGTTGCACCCCGCCAGCGACGACGCGCGCCTCGAGCCGCGCGCGCAGACCGCTCACGCGTCCCGAGTCGTCGTCGTTGCCGATGGCCCGTTCGAGGGCCCAGCGCGAACCGACGAGGACGAGGAGACGCTTGGCGCGCGTGACCGCCGTGTAGAGGAGGCGGCGGTGCAGCAGCAAGTAGTGGCCAGCGTCGAGCGCGACCACGACGGCCGGATACTCACTGCCCTGAGCACGGTGCACCGTGATGCTCCAGGCCGGCACGACTTGGTCGATCTCCGGGCCGCTGAATTCGATGTCGCGTCCAGCAAAGCGCACGCGGATCTTCATGGCCTCGGGCTCGACGGCGATCACACGCCCGGGGTCACCGTTGTAGAGGTCCAGGTCGTAGTCGTTGCGTAGTTGGAGCACCTTCGTCCCGACTCGGTAGCGCCGCGTGCCACGAACGAGCTCAGGACCATGGGGCACGAGGAGCGCGCCGAGGGCTTGGTTGATCGAATCGACACCGAGCGGGCCGCGATACATCGGACTCAAGACCTGAACGTCCTCGACCGGATCCAAGCCGAAGCGCGTTGGTATCCGCTTGCTCACGATCTCGAGGATTGCGTCGAGGCCGCGACGCGGATCGCGCGTCTCGACGAAGTAGAAGTCGGATGCGTTGTTCGCGTCCCGGGTCTCGCGCGGCAGCAAGCCATCACGGATTCGGTGTGCGCACTCGACGATGGCGCTGCCTTCACGCTGACGAAAGACCTTGTCGAGGCGCGCGACCGGCACGAGCCCGGACTCGATCATGTCTTGAAGCACACGACCAGGTCCTACGGACGGCAGCTGGTCGACGTCGCCGACGAAGACGAGGTGCGTGCCAGGCCTGATCGCGCGCACGAGCTCGTAGGCCAGCGCCAAGTCGAGCATCGAAGTTTCGTCGACGACAACCACTTCGGCGTCGATCGGATTGCGCTGGTTGCGCTGGAAGCGATGGCTGCCCGCGTTGTATTCGAGCAGGCGGTGCAGCGTCGTCGCGTCCCGGCCAGTGGCCTCGCTCAGTCGCTTGGCGGCTCGACCCGTGGGCGCTGCGAGCGCGATCACGTGACCACGCTCCTCGACGATGTGGGCGAGGGCGCGGACGATCGTCGTCTTGCCGACGCCCGGACCTCCGGTCACGATCGAAAGCGACGCTCCGAGCGCGATGCGGATGGCCTCCCGTTGGCCGCTGGGCAACTGCACGCGGTGATCGCGCTCGTATTGTGCGACAGCCAAGTCGATGTCGCCGACGATTCCGAGCGGCTCGGTGCGCGTGAGCGCGAAGAGGGCTTCATCGAGGCCCGTTTCGCTCACCCACGTGCGGAGCGGATAGACGAGCTCTTCTTCGCCGTCGCGCAGGATCGGGAGGCCGGGTCGCTTTTCGATGACGAGGCGTCGGCCGTCCCTCAAAGCCTGCAATGCGTCCTCCAAGGCGTCGGGCGCTTGGCCGAGCAGCTCGGCGGTATCGCTGAGGAGATGGCTCTTCCAGAGGGCTGTGTGGCCTTCCCGCGCGACCGAGCGGCTGGCGACAAAGAGCAGGGCGGCTTGGCGCCGCTCCTCGCTTTCGGGGGCGATGCCGAGGCGCGCTGCGACTTCGTCTGCACGCTTGAACCCCACGCCGACGAGCTCGTCGGCCAAGCGATACGGGTTGCTCTCGAGCAAGCGCGGGGCGTCCTGCCCATAGGCATCGATGATGCGCTGGGCGAGGCCAGGCGCGAGGCCATGTCCGTGCAAGAAGAGCAGCACGTCGCGCATGCTCATCTGAGCGTGGACCGCTTCGTGGATCTCGGACGCTTTCTTCGCGCCGATTCCGGAGACTTCGGTCAAGCGCTCGGGCTGCTGCTCGATGACATCGAGGGTCTCGTCGCCGAAGTGGTCGAGGATACGGCCGGCCAGCGCCGGACCGATGCCCTTGACGATGCCCGAGCCGAGGTAGGCGCGCACAGCCTCTTTGCCCTCGGGCCGTTCGACTTCGACGCGGTTCACCTGAAACTGAGGCCCGAAGCGCGGGTGCTCCTCGAAGTGGCCGAAGAGGCGGACCGGCTGGCCTTCGGCGAGGTCGGCCACCGGGCCGCGGATCGCCAAGGTCTCTTTGGTCTCGGTGATGAGGAACTGTCCGACGGCGAAGCCACCCTCCCCCCGAAACCAGAGCTTCTTGAGCGAGCCATGCAACTCGTGCTCGGTCTCGTCGAAGAGACCTCTTCCGCGCTCGTTCTCGGCAGCAGCCACGCGGTTATCCTGAGAGGCTGCGCGACGAAAAGTAAGCGTGCCCGCAAATCCCCCATTCGCAGGGAGCCGACATGAAGCATCGAGTTGCCGAGAGGCTCGCCGACGCTCTCGAGGACCTGCCGGCCGAGGAGCGTCAGTGCTTCGCGCGCGTCGCGATCGAGCCGCGAACCCTCTGGAGCGATTCCTCGGTCGACTGCCTCGACCTCTGGGCCCTCGCCTACTCGCGCGGTGCGGTCCTCGTCTATGAGCTGCGTCGCGGCAACTTCGGCGTCGGGAGGCTGCGCTCCTCGGACTGGGTCGATGACTACGGCAGCTTCGGTCCCGACCTGGGCCCGGCTCTTCGGCGCTTCCTGGATCGGGATCGAGGGGATCGGGACTGAGCGTATGTCGCTGCGGAAATAGACGCTTGCGGAGCTAGTGCAGGGTCCCTAGACTCTGCCGCCCTTTGTTTCAGGCGAGGGACGCCAGGCGTCGGTCGCATGGAAGTCGTCGGCTAAACTCTGCACGCGACCTCGCCCGAGATAGGAACCTTCCCCAACGAACGATGCTTCACCAAACGTCATGATTCGAATCCAGGTCCGCCCGAACGAGCCTCTCGAGACCGCGCTGCGCCGCTTCAAGCGTCAGTGCAACTATGCTGGAATCTTCCGGCTGGCAAAGAAGACGACCGTCTACGAGAAGCCGTCGGAGAAGCGACGCCGCGAGGACCGCGAGCGGATTCGCAACGTGCAGCGCGCCGTCCGCAAGTCGATGGTCACGCGCAAAGTGCGCCGAAAGGGTCCCAAGTCGCGTGGCGCCGGAGCCTCGGACGAGATGTCCGCTGTGCCGCTGAACCCGGGGCAGTCGTTCCACAGCATGCACGGCGACGACAGCGATAGCTGAGACCAGCTCGCGCCGTGGTGCTTCCGCGGGTCCCTGGGGAACGAGCGCGCGACCTCGGCAAGCCGATCGAAGTCGTCCGTCTGCGGATCTATCCCGAGATCGAAGGCATCCGCCTCGACCTTGCATTGCATCGCCTTCTCAAGTGGCGTAGCCGGTCCTATCTCCAACGTCTGATCCGCGATGGCCACGTTGCCATCGAAGCCGCTCCCGGCGACGATCCATCGCGGAACGTCGACCCAGCGCGGCCGGCGATGCGCGTGCGGGCCGAGGAGATCCTCGTCGTCAGGCTCCCGAAGGACGGGCCCACTCCAGTCCTCGATTGGCATGACGAAGAGCTTCATGCCGTCTTCGAAGACGAGTGGATCGTGGCCATCGACAAGCCGCCAGGCTTGACCGTCCACCCGTCAGGTCGACGCCTCGACGGCACGCTCGTCAACATCCTCCATCGCATGTATCGCAACCTCGAGGATGTCGACGCGGATGTCGTCCCGCGGCTCTGCCACCGCCTCGATCGTGAGACGTCTGGGCTCATCCTCGTCGCCAAGACCGATCGCGCGCACAGCGAAGTGCGGCGGCAGTTCGAAGCGCTGCAAGTCAAGAAGAGCTACCTCGCCATCGTCGAGGGCAAGCCGCGCATGGCCGCGGGCAGGATCGACCTGCCGATCGGCCCTGATCCAAAGAGCACGATTCGACTCAGGTGTGCGCCGCGCGCCGACGGACTCGCTTCGGTCACGAGGTGGCAAGTTCGAGAAAGCTACGCAGACATGAGCCTGGTCGAGTGCTTCCCCGAGACTGGCCGCCAGCACCAGATCCGTGTGCACATGGCGGCCATCGGCCACCCGATCGTCGGTGACAAGCTCTACGGGCCCGACGAGCGCTACTTCCTGCACCAGCTCGCGGGCACC
>CALLZN010000322.1 GCA_937858895.1 uncultured bacterium
CTTCCCGAGGGATGCGAGGGTGTGCCGGCTCACGCGGTTCTATGACGACAGGGTGCCCGGCCGCCCGAGCCTCATCACGAGCGGTCCGTGGAACGGCGGCATCGTCACGCGCTTCCAGTGATCGGAAAGTGCCCCCCGCGGCCAGCCTCAGCGTAGGCCTAGCGCCGTAAAGGTGTCGCCCTGGTTGAGGTCGCCGCTGTCGAAGCCCTTCATGAACCAGTAGGCGCGCTCCTTTGCAGTGCCGTGCGTGAAGGTCTCGGGGCGCACCGTGCCGCTTGCTTGCTTTTGCAGCGTGTCGTCGCCGATGCGCATCGCGCAGTTGATCGCTTCTTCGCGGTCACCGCGCTCGAGTAGGCCTTCCTTCTTGTTCATGTGGTGGGCCCAGACGCCTGCCAAGAAGTCGGCTTGGAGCTCGAGGGCCACCGACCAGCGGTTGTAGACCTCTTGCGGCACGCGGCCGTTCTTGGAGTGCACTTCGTCGGTGAAGCCGAGGAGGTGCTGGATGTGGTGGGCGACCTCATGGGCGATGACGTAGGCCTGGGCGAAGTCGCCCGGCGCGCCGAAGCGCTTCGCGAGCATCTCGAAGAAGTCGAGGTCGAGGTAGACCTTCGAGTCGGCCGGACAATAGAACGGCCCGGTCGCCGAGTTCGCGTGTCCGCAGCCCGACGAGGTCGCCTGGTGGAAGACGACGAGCCTCGGCTCTTGGTAGACCTTGCCCGACTTGCGGAAGATCTCGCTCCAGATGCTCTCGGTCGAGCCGAGGATGTGCTCGACGAAGGCCTTCTTTTCTTCGTCTTCGGGCGTCGACTGATAGCCGGTGCTCGCACCGCCACCGCCGGCCGTGACCGTGCCGCCGAGGCCTTGGAGAAGGGCGCCGAGATCGACTTTGCCTGTCATGAACATGGCGAGGACGGCCAGCAGAATGCCGCCGATCCCCATGCCCGCCTTGCCGCCGGGAAAGCCGCCGCCTTGGGCGCGGCGGTCTTCGACGTTCTGGCTCTTCTTGGTCTCTCTCCAACGCATGTGGGTGCTCCGACGAGGTTGCGCTCAGGTCTTCGAGGGCGCGAAGATAGCAGGCGTTAGGCCCTGCCCGCCACAGCCAGGGCGCTCGCGCAGTCCCGGCCGCGCTCGAGCCGCGCGCGTCGCTCATCATCGCCAGCACGTGCCCCGAAGCGCAGCTCGAGGTAGGTCTCTATAGCTGCACAGAGCACGCCTCGATCTTCGGCGGCGAAATCAGGTCGCTCGTCGATGCGCGCTGCGAAGCGCGTCAGGCTCTCGGCGCCTTCGCGCTCGAGCCCGATCGCGGCCAAGCGCTCCAGCATCACGAGGAAGGCACGTTGCTCAGCGTTCGCGACATGGGGCACCATGGCAGCGTGCGTGCGCCGCCGACGTCGCCGCACGAGCAAGAATGCGATTGCGCAAGCAAAGAGGCCGAGGAGGACCGCGATCCAAGCCAGGTCGCGCCAAGGCAACGGCTCTGTCTCCTCCAAGTCCGCCGCCAAGAGCGCCGCGCGCGCTTGCTGGAGGCCGCGCAGCGGCACCGGCGTCGGGTCGAAGACGAACCAAGCTCCGCCAGCTTCAGGGACCTCGACCCAGGCGTGGGCATGCTGCGCGCCGAAGGCTCGACGCAGACTGCCGTCGCCCATGAGCTGGGCTTCGTCGATGAGACCGAGCTCTCGCGCGCGCGCTTCGACTTGCTCCGCTTCGCTGCCCGACGCGCCCTGGTAGAGTCCCGTCGCGATGCGCGCCGCAACGCCGCGTGCACGCAAGAAGAGCGCCGCCGCGCTCGCGAAGTGCATGCAGTAGCCGCGCCGCGTCTCGAAGAAGTCGAGCATCGGCGCCCCGTTCTGCCCTTCGGGGTCGGCCAGCACGTAGTCGAAGCGCTCGGCAAAGAGCTCACGAATCGCGGCGAAGAGCGCGCCGACGTCCTCGCCCGACGGCAAGTCGCGCAGCAAGGCCTCGAAGGCCTCGGACCGCAGTTCCGAAGGTACTCCGGGCAACGTGTCGCCACCGCCAGCTCCTGCCGCCGCCAGCGCGGGCGTGTCGCTCTTGAGTACTTGGAAGGTTACCGCGATGTCCTCGGAGCCCAGTCGGTCGTCGCGGCGAGCCAGCACGAGACTCGAATCGACCCGCAGTGGAGCATGCGCGGCGATCTCGACCAAGCCGCGCGGCACGGGAACGAAGCCTTCGAGGGTCGCGAGCAAGGTCAGCTTCGCCTCGCGGCTCGCCTGGCGCGGACGCAGCAGGCGGTGGAACTTGGCGCTCTCCCAGGTCGCCTCGGCGAGTTGCCACGAGCGCAGCGTGGGCTTGACGAAGGCGCTGACCCGCAGGTAGAGGTCGGCGGCGAGCGGCACCCCGTCCAGCGGGGCCAGAAAGCAGAGTGGCTCGTCGCCGAGGCGCACGTCCGTGCTATCGAGGCGCTCCAGGAAGTAGCGGTCGTCGACGCCTGTGACCTTCGAGCGACGCTGCCGTTCCGAGCCGGGGCCCCTTTGGCGGTCCTCGGGCTCATCGGCCTTGCTGAAACCGACCGACATCGCCACCTCGATGCTCACCGCGGCGGCAAGCATGGCGACCGCCAGAACGAAGGCGCTCCGCAGCAGGCGCTGCCGCGGTGTTCGCAGCAGGGACATGCGCAAGAGCTGCCCTTCGCGCAGAGCCCTGTCACGCTCGACGAGGAGGATCGCAGCCGCGGCCGCCGTCCACGTCGTAACCAGGATCAGCGGCATCTCGTTGCGCACGAGGAGGCCGAAGAAGAGCAGGCAGGCGGCCAACAAGATGAAGACGAGGGCCTCGCGCGGCTGGCCCCGCGCTGCCAAGTAATAGAGCGCTGGCAGAAGGAGAATGGCGAAGAAGCCAGTCGACGGCAGGCTCCGCCCGACCTCGAGGGCGGCGAGCACGAGGAGACCCTGCAGGACGGCTGCAAAGACGAGCACGCCCCAGCGCGAACGCGAACGGAGCCGTTCAGGACTGCGCACGCGTCCGAGGAGGCTCGCCGGTAGCGCGAGCGTGAAGATCCAGGCGAGCGGCAGTACGCTGCGCTCGAGGCTCAGCGCCGTCAGGGTCGCGAGCAAGAACTCGAGGACGCGCAGCAGGGTGCTTGCCGTCGGCGCTGCCACCTGGTGGTGGAGGCGCGGGCGCCCGTCCATCGCCTCGTCCCGGTCGAGCGCGTCGTGTGCGGAGCCACGCGGTTTCATGGTGCGGGCGCCGTGCTGGAGGCCGAAGTCGAAGAGACAGCCGCGGAGCTGCGGCTCGGCGCGCGCTGCGGTGCTACGTGCAACGGACGCAGCGGGTCGCCGATGCGGGCGACGAGGTCTGGGTCTTCGACACCGGCCTCGACGAGGATGAAGCGTGCCCTCGACCTGCGCTCGAAGTAGCGCAGCACCGAGGCATCGAGCGGCACGACGGGCGCGCAAGTGGCACCCGCGAGGCAGCGCAAGTAGTCAGCGGCAGCACTGGGTGAGGCGAGGTCGAAGCGCTCGACGCTGCCGCGCCCGACGATGCACGCCGAAACCAGCAACTCGTCGCCATCCGTCCGGAGCGCGCGATCGGCGAAGCTCGCCGCGAAGCGCAGCGCGAGCTCGAAGCGCGCGTGCTGGGTCATGGTCGCGTCCTTCGCGCGCAGGTCGAGGACCACTTCGACCGCCTGCACCTCGGTCCGGCGCAGTTCGCGCACGAGCAGGCGTCGTGCCGCCGCGCTGCGGGCCGCGTGGACACGCCTCAGGTCGCCGAAGGGCTCGAGCTCGCGCAAGGACCAATACTCGGTACCTCGGCGCTCGAAGGCGCGGCGCGAGACGTCGACGAAGTGGGCGTCGAGGAACAAGGACAGAGCTTCGTCGACCGAGAGCCGGGCTGGCTCGACAACGACCTCGCGCTGGACGCGCAGCTCGCGGTGTCGCACGAAGAAGCCGAACGGCGACGTCGCCGTCAACCTGAAGGCCCGCTCCGCAAAGACGCCGCGCTCGCGGAAGCGGCAGTCGAGCTCGATGAGCGCGCCACCACTCTTCGCGTCCACTTCGACGAGGCAGGCGCTACCACCGCATTGCGATCCCGCCTCGGTCAGCCGCAGCGGCGCCTTTGCTGCGGGCGCACCGGGTGTCAGGTCGACGCGCAGCTTCTCGACGAAGCGTCGTCCCGCGATCGTGCGTCGCGGCCCGACGCGCAAGTCGATGCCCTTCAGCCCGCGAGGCAGGAAGAGCAGGTCGACGAATACCAGCGCGAGGGCAGCCGCGCCGAGGACGCGCAGCGGCTTGGTATCGCTCGACAGGCTCGAGCCGAGAAAGAGCAGCGCTACGATTGCAAAGCCGCGTCCGCGCCGGGTCAGTCCCATCCTGCTCGTTCTCCTGTCTCCTGTCGGGCTCCTGTCGGGCTCGTCGAGAGCCCCGTCGCTCGGCGCTCAAAGACGCGTCGGCGGCAAAGCCTGGCGCAACTCTTCGAGCCGGGGGCGTGGGTCCTTGTCTTGCGCGTGACAGCGTACGCGGTGCCCGCACACATACGGCAGCAAGACATCGAGGTCGTCGGGCACGACGTAGTCTCGTCCGCGCACGAGCGCAAAGGCGCGGGCCGCTCGGTGCAGGGCCTGGGCGCCACGCGTCGAGAGTCCGACTTCGAAGTCCGGTTCCTGCCGCGTGCGCCGCGCGAAGTCGACGATCCACTGCAAGAGCTCGTCCTCGAGCCGCACGTTCTCGACCGCTGCGCGCAAAGCGAGGACTTCCTCGCGGCTCGCGACCTCTGCGAGCCCATCGAGCGCGGCATGTCCGTCTTCGCGACGCACCGCCTCGAGCTCGGCGTCGCGGTCGGGATAGCCGATGCCGATGCGCAGCAAGAAGCGATCGAGCTGGTTGTCGGGCAGCGGGTAGGTGCCGGCGGTGAAGACCGGGTTCTGCGTCGCGATGACGAAGAAGGGATCGGCGAGGCGGCGCGCTTCGCGCCCGAGCGTGACCGTGCCCTCGGCCATGCACTCGAGCAAGGCCGACTGCGTTCGCGGCGGCATGCGATTGAGCTCGTCGGCCATGAGGATGTTCGTGAAGACCGGCCCTTCGCGCAGCGCGATGTGCCCGGTCGACGGGTCCCAGAACTCCGAGCCGAGCAGGTCCGCCGGCAGGAGGTCGGACGTGCACTGCACGCGCTGGAAGTCGACCCCGAGGCTCTTCGCGAGCGCGCGCGCGAGCAGGGTCTTGCCGACACCCGGCAAGTCCTCAATGAGGAGGTGACCTTCGGCGAAGAAGGTCGCGACCGCGAGCTCGACGACCAGGCGCTTCCCGAGCAGGACTTTGGCAAGCTTGTCGACCAGGCTCTTGGCAACTTCGCTCGAGGCGGCCACACCCCTCACATCACCGGCTCCCCTCACATCACGGGCTCAATGCCAAGCTCGGCGAAGCCGCGCGCCTCGAAGTGCTTGCGGAACATGTCGCGCAGCTTGGTCGCGGCCGTGTCATAGGCGTCTTTGTCGCTCCACGTGTTGCGCGGATTGAGGATGTCGCTCGGCACGTCGGGACAGGTCTTGGGCATGCGCAAGTGGAAGATCGGATGCTCTTCGTACTCGACCTTGCCGGCGTCGAGGTCACCGCGCAGCGCCGCGTCGAGCAAGGCGCGCGTGTGCTTGATGCTGATGCGCTTGCCGGTGCCGTAGGGCCCGCCGCCCCAACCCGTGTTGAGCAGAATGCAGCGCGTCTCGTGCTTGCTCATCTTCTCGGCGAGGAGCTTGGCGTAGACCGACGGCTTGTGCGCCATGAAGGGCGCCCCGAAGCAGGCACTGAACGCTGCTTGCGGCTCGGTGACCCCGACTTCGGTCCCCGCGAGCTTGGCCGTGAAGCCCATGACGAAGTGGTACATGACATCGCGCGGCGTCAGCACCGAGACCGGCGGCAGGACGCCGAAGGCATCGGCCGTCAGCAACACGATCGTCTGCGGATGCGGGCCCTTCGCGCCGGGCATGACGTTGGGGTTGCAGTCGAGCGGGTAGGAGAAGCGCGTGTTCTCGGTGATCGACGCGTCCGAAAGGTCGAGGTCCTGCGGGTCGGTCTCCTCGATCTTCCTGCCCGCGAGCGGCGGCACGTTCTCGATCAGAGTCCCCTTCATCGAGAGGGCGCTCGCGATGATCGGCTCGGCGTCTTTGTCGAGGTCGATGAGCTTGGCGTAGCAGCCGTCCTCGAGGTTGCTGACCCCGTTGCCGGTCCACGCGTGTTCGTCATCGCCGATGAGGCGGCGATGCGGGTCGGCCGACAGCGTCGTCTTGCCGGTGCCCGAGAGGCCGAAGAGAATCGCGCAGTCGCCGTCAAGGCCGACGTTCGCCGAGCAGTGCATCGAGAGATGCCCCATCTTCGGCAGCATGTAGTTCATGATCGTGAACATCGCCTTCTTGTTGACGCCGCAGTAGTCCGAGCGGCCGACGACGAGGCACATCTTGTTCTTGAAGTCGAGGATGACCGCGCGCTGCGACTTGCTACCGTCGCGCTCGGGATCGCAGCGGAAGGACGGGACGTTGACCATCGTCCAGCGCTTCGCGTCAGCGTTCGTGATCCCCTCGACGTGCTTCGGGAACATGTTGTGGACGAAGAGCGCGTGCGTCGCGTACTCGCCGACGAAGCGATAGGGGATCGCATACTCGGCGTCGACTCCGCAGTAGACGTCCTGCACGTAGAGGGTCGCGTTCTTTGCGTTGAGGTGCTCGGCGACACGCTTCCGCAGACCCATGTACTTTTCGGGGTCGAACTTCTGCACGTCCGCCTTCCACCAAATCTCGTCTTCCACCTCGGGCCAGGCGACGGCGAAGGTGTCTTGGACCGGGCGACCGGTGCACGAGGGGTCCGAGTAGAAGACGAGGGGGCCGTCCTTGCCGAGCTTGGTCGGGTAGGCCTTCTGGGCGTCGTCGGGGCCGTCCTTCTCGATGCGGCCGCGGTCGTTCGCGATCGCGGCGTCGAAGAGGGCGTCCTTGGTCAGGCCGTGGTGGTAGTCGACGGTGCTGAGGCCGAGCAGGCTCTCGAGTTCTTGGCGGAGGGTCATGTCGGGGGTCGCTAGCGTCTCGCGGGCGCGTTGTGGGTAGGAAGGCTGCGGGGGCCGTCGGCTCTCGATGCGAGCCGCAGTGCCTGCACGAGGGTAGCGCGCCGTGCGCCGGGGACAATGGCGCCTTCGCCTTGCCCTGCGCCACCGTGACACGTAGCCTCGCCGCTTCGAAGTCCCGCACATGTCGAAGCTCATCGCCGTCACGGTCGGGACTCGCCCCGAGGTCATCAAGCTAGCGCCGCTCGTGCGTGCCTTGCAGGCGAGCCAGGACCTGCGCGTTCTGCTGATCTCGACCGCACAGCAACGCGACTTCCTCGCCCAGGCCCTCGCTGACTTCGGGCTCCGAGCCGATGTCGACCTCGACGTGATGCTGCCGCAGCAGAGTCTCTGGGAGTCGCTTGGCCGTGCGCTCGAGCGCTTGGGCGACGCCTACCGGGACCAAAGTCCCGACCTCGTCGTCGTCCAGGGCGACACGACGACGGCCTTGGCCGGCGCCCTTGCCGCCCACTACCAGAAGATCCCGGTCGCGCACGTCGAGGCAGGATTGCGCAGCTTTGACATGCTCCGCCCGCACCCCGAGGAAGCCAACCGCTGCCTGGTGACGCGGCTCGCGAGTCTGCATTTTGCGCCGACCGAGGGCGCGGCTGCGAACTTGCGAAGCGAAGCTGTCGCCGAGCAGGCGATCTTCGTGACCGGCAACACCGTCATCGACGCCCTCGAGGCCGTGCGTGCGCGCGCCAGTGGTGACCGCGCCGACACAGCACCGGCGCTCGAACTCGCGAGCGCGATCGAAGCGCGCGGTCGGCGCTTCGTCCTCGTGACCGCCCACCGCCGCGAGAGCCTGTCTGGCGGCTTGCAACAGATCGCCGCCGCCTTGTGTGAGCTTCGTGACCGCGAGCCCGAGGTCGAAGTCGTCGTTTGCTTGCACAAGAATCCGGCCGTCTCCGATGTCTTCGAAGCGCAGCTGCGTGGTCGCGAGCGCCTGCACCTCATCGATGCACAGCCCTACCCGGTTTTTCTCGAGCTTCTCGCGAGGTCGGCCCTCGTGTTGACGGACTCGGGCGGCATCCAAGAAGAAGCGCCCTTCTTCGGCAAGCCGGTCGTCGTGCTGCGCGAAGTGACGGAGCGTGAAGAGGCCGTCGACACAGGTCATGCATGCCTCGCGGGCTTCGATGCCGTGCGCATCGTCGAACTCGCGCGTGCAGCGCTGTCCAATTCTGCGCCTATCCCCACCGTTCGTCTCTTTGGTGACGGCCGCGCGAGCGAGCGCATCGTCTGCCATGTGCGTGCCTTCCTCGGTCTCTCTGCGTCGCCAATCGAAAGTCGCGGGTAACGCGAGCTCGTCCCCTTGGGTCGATATTTGTGTTAGTTTCAAAACGAGCTTTGGGGCCAGCTTGCCCGGCAGCCCCAGCCTGACGTGAAGATCGCGCGCTCGACCGCGCGAGAGGAGTGCATCATGAACTTGTACGACGTCCGGACCAGGACGCTGTCGCTGCTCACCTTGACCTGCACGCTTGCCCTTGGCGACGCTGGACTCGCGGCGCAGGCCCGAGGGATGCCAGCCCGGGCGGCCGTTACGCGCCCAGCCCCAGCTCGCACGGCAGCACGAGCGGTCTCCAACCGCGGGCAGAGCGTGGTCGCTGGCGCCTTGGACAACAGCGCTTCACGTGATGTGCCCGGCTGCCCCGGTGGCAGGGTGGCCACTGAGCCGCCGAGCCCGGAGCTCACCGCGCGCAAAGCCGCGATGGCCTTCCGTAGCACCCGGGTCGAAGGCCGCGAACTCGCGAAGCGTGTCGACACCGTGCGCAAGAGCGTCGACTGGCACAAGAGCTTGAAGGCCGCGACTGCGGCCGCGCGCAACGAGGGCAAGCCGATTCTCTGGATCCAGACGCTGGGCTCGCTCAGCGGCTTCTTGTGAAGCGCCGGCCAAAGCTTGAGGGGCGTGACCCTTCCGACAGATAACGTGATCGATGCGCTCGCGAATGACTTCGTCTGCGGGTGGGAAGACATCCGCGACGAGGACTTCTGTGGCGTGAGCAGCGGCTATTCCAAGACGCAGACCGCGGTCGGCACGACCAACGGCGCTGGCGGCCGCAACGTGCAGATCTTCGTGCTGAGCCCCGACCAGCGCGTGTTGCTGTTGCTGCCAGGCTTCTGGCATCCGGACGACCTGCTCCAAGAGCTCTCGTTCGCCAAGGTCTTGCACCGGCTCTGGGCCGATGAAGGCAAGTCGCTCGAGGACAAGGTGCACATGTGGCGCCGCCTGCACGAGCGTCAGCCGCGCACGCATTCGCTCGCAACTAGGGCGCGCTGCGATTGGCAGAACTTCGACGAGCACGCGGAACGGAATCGTGCGAAGTACTCCTATCGCGACAGCATCACGCGCGACGAGAACGGCAAGGTCGCCTTGCTCGCCATCGACCAGCTAGTGCACAAGCGCCTCGCCGAGCGGCCCTTCGTCGCCTACGAACGCTTCGACGTCGAGAACTTCGTCGACTACGGTCGGCGCTACTACGACCTCAACCGCGGCCATGATCGTGGCAAGAACTTCGCGGAAGTTCAGCGCCGCGAGGCCAAGCGTTCGCGCGCCGACTGAATGGACGGAATGTTGGAACTCAGGCGCGGCGCGGCCGGAAGGCGCGCAGCGCCGGGTCCTCGTTGAGCTCGGCGTCGCCGCGACGACGACCGAGGTTCTCGCCTTGGCTGTCCGGCCGGCGATCTTGCGGCAAGCTCGCCATGGTCGCGGCATCGACCGGAGCGCTCGGTCGCCGCGTCGCAGCATCGCCGGCGAGCTGGGTCACCTCGTCAGGTCGATTCGCCTTCTCGATCGCGTGGTCGATGTCGACGATGCCCTCACGCACGTAGCGCGCGAGGACGTTCTCGAGGCTCGCCATGCCGGACTTGCCACCCGTCTGGAGGACATTGAGCAGCTGCGGAGTCTTGCCTTCGCGGATCAGCGACCGCACGGCGCTCGTCGCGACGAGGATCTCGTGCGCGGCGACACGGCCGCCGCCAATGCGAGGCAGGAGGCACTGCGAGATCACGCCCTGGAGAGAACTCGAGAGTTGGACTCGCACCTGCTGCTGTTGGTCGGGCGGGAAGACGTCGAGGATGCGGTCGACCGTCGAGATCGCGCCCGTAGTGTGCAGCGTCCCAAAAACGAGGTGGCCGGTCTCGGCCGCGCTGATCGCGAGCGCGATCGTCTCGAGGTCGCGCATCTCACCGATCAAGATGACATCGGGGTCTTGACGAAGCGCGCGGCGCAGCGCCTCGCTGAAGCCCTTGCAGTCCTGGCCGATTTGGCGCTGCGTCACATAGCAACCCTTGTCCTCGTGGACGAACTCGACCGGGTCCTCCATGGTCAGGATGTGGCCGTGGCGGTTGCGGTTGATCCAGTCGATCAAGGCGGCGAGAGTCGTTGACTTGCCGCTGCCAGTGGGCCCGGTCACGAGCACGAGGCCGCGGGGCTTGGCCGCGAGTTCGAGG
Organism: uncultured bacterium; assembly: GCA_937858895.1. Lineage (GTDB taxonomy): Bacteria > Planctomycetota > UBA1135 > UBA1135 > JACKHW01. The sequence goes on from CALLZN010000322.1 coordinate 10,489, forward strand.
CAGGTCTCTGGCAATCCGAGTTGCTCGGCGCTCGGGATCTTGGTCGGGATCTGGCGGATCACGAGGCCCGGCACGCCGCGTTGGGTCAGCACGTTGACGCGGAAGCGCGCCAAACCCGCGACCTCGTAGCTGAAGTCGAGGTCGAGTTCGGCCTCGTAGCGTGCGACTTGGTCGCGCGTCATCATCTCTTTGGCGAAGCCGAGGACCGTCGCCGCATCGACTGCGGCTTCGCCCTCTTGGGGACGGATCTCGCCATCGACCCGGAAGCCAGGGCGGTTGCCCGACTTCAGGTGCAGGTCCGAGGCGCCGCATTGCACCATGTGATGGAGGAGATCGCGAATCGATGGCGTGGTCATACTTCAGATGGTCCTCGACCAGGTGGGCACGAGAGTTTCCTTGGTGATCGAACGCCGCGCGGGTCGAGCTGAGCACGAATCGGTGCTGGCGCGCGCTCCGCGCGCGAAGTCGCCTTGCCAGGCTTCGCAGCGCGGAGTCACGCCGGGCACTTCCGCGCGTCCGAACAGCGGCTAGACTGCTCACACGGGACGCTGTCCGCGTCGATCACGCTTCTGCCCCGGCACAGGTCACCGCATGCTTCCGCTTCGCCTTCTTACTGCTACCGCCGCTACGCGGCGACGCCACACAAAGGGTCGTGTCCGACTCGCTCTGCATGTGTCGTTCCTATGGGCGGCCGCCCTAACGAGCGGCACTAGCGTCGCCCAGCGGCCGTCGGCCTTCACCGACTTGCCGCTCCCGGCAGGCACGAGCAGCGCCGCCCTCGTGCAGCTCGGCAAGATCGCGTCCTACGACGCCGGCCCCGCGCTCTATGCCTACTCGGCGCACACGCGACGTTGGACGAGCGTCTCCAAGTCGCCGAACGCGATCTTGCGCCAGGCCAACGATTGGTTCCTCCTCGCCGATGGCCAGCTCATCACTGCCCTCTCGTCTCTCGAGGGCCTGTGGCGCGGCATTCAAGTTTCGGCCTCTGCGACCATCATCAACCCGCCTTCGCAGGTCAACGACTCGATGGTCCTCGTGCGGGACGGCAATCAGATTCACGCCTTCTCGGGCTTCACGGGTAAGTGGGTCAGCAAGACGCTCCCGAACTCGGCGACGGTCGTCGTGCAGCGGCACACGGCCATCGCGGTCGATGGCACGACCCTCTGGGGTCTCGGGGCCTTCGACATGGTGTGGCGCAGTCGGAGCATGAACGCGCCGGCAACGCGCGTCTTCGTCGACTCCTTCGGTGGCTTCGCCGAGGCCGGAACGGAGGTCTATGGCTACTCGGCTCAGACGCGCAGCTTCGCGTCGGCCACCCTGCCAGCCGGGACGCTCACACGCGGAGCGACTGGCGATGTCGCGATCTGGCAGGGCGGACCGCAGGCCCTCGGCTGGTCGGCTTTGCGGGGCAGCTTCGCTTCGGCGCTCGTCGGCACCGGGGCGGCGACCGTCGAGGTCGAGCGCCAGGTTGGCATCGTCGCCGTGCCGCAGGCAACGCACTTCTATTCGGCACCGCTCGGGACCTGGACCCAGGCCGCCTTGCCGGCGACGGCGACGCGCATGGCCGATTCGACGACGGTCCTCGTCGTCGAGCCGACAGCTGTCCATGCCTACTCGGCGTGGCGCGGGACGATCGCGAGCCAGCAGCAAGCGGTCGTCTTGCCGGCGGTCTCGCGGGCAGTTGCCAGCGCGCAGATTCAGAGTAGCGGGATGCCGTTGCTCTACTCGGCCGTCACCGGCCAGTGGCACGCGGTCCCGGTCGGCACTTCTGGC
>CALLZN010000323.1 GCA_937858895.1 uncultured bacterium
CTATCTGTCTCCTTCCGCGAGGAGCTGGTGGAAGCCACACTCGCGCAATGCGCGGATTCAGCTTGGACAGAAGAACACATCCGCCAACGACGAGGAACTTGTTGCTCTTGATGGTGCTGCCCGCCTCGACAACAGGACGCATCCCAGCATCGAATGCCGGGATGCTGAAGTGGTCGAAAACCTCGCCGGGGCTCTCCTGCGGATTGACCTGTGTCTTCGAGAGCGCTGCCAGGTCACTAATCGCTCCGGCATTCCACCCCTCGGGCACGGGACCGATGGCGGAGTCCACAAACTGGGTGGGCAGGGCGTCGAAGACATCCTGGGGCATGGAGGGGAAGGAGGTCGCGCCGGCGGCCTTGGCCTTCACCGGCTCGAAGTCCACGAACCACGCCCGGAAGATCGCCCGCGCCAGCCGCTCCAGCGTCCGCGCCGTCCTTCGGTTCTGCTCGATCTTGTCGTCGAGGGATCCCAGGACGTGAACGATGCTGCTACGCACGTCGGGCTCGGGAAACGGAATTGGGATTTGGTTCATGTTGCGTTGATTCAGCTTTGGCTGAACAGCGCCTGTCACCCACGGCCTAACATTCGTTCTACTGATCGCGTAGTACACAAATCGCGTATCGGTGTCAGAATCTGCCCTGAGCACGTGCGCGTGGTTGTTGACCCAGAACTCCCCGTCTGCCAACTGCGCGAACGGCGTTCCGTCATCGCGCACGACCGAGCCATCCTCACCGATTAAGAGATGTAGGCCGTTGAAGATCGGTTCGTCGATGTAGTCGATGATGCCCGCCGCACCGTAGTAAGGGTACGGACCACGGCGAGTCTCGCGCTCTCGTCCGGAAAGCGGGATTCGCCTTGAGTCGTGGTTCGTCACGACTTCACCGAGCGGCTTTGTCACCCAGTCAGGCATCGGCGCGCTGCTCCCCGTTCGCAACCAGAGAGACCGCAGACCTGACGACATCCATCAGACGCTCGCCTTCAGAGAAGCAATCCTCCAACTCCGCCAGCAGCCGCGGATACTTCTCTGCGAACGGCTCCCCGTCGTCTTCCTGCTCCTCGGCGCCGACGTAGCGACCGGGCGTGAGCACGAAGCCGTGCTTGCCGATCCCTTCGATCGTCTCGCTCTTGCAGAAGCCGGGAATGTCGCGGTACTCCCACTTGCCGTGCTCGGTCTCGTCCCACCAGTCAGGGGCGGGCTCGCCGCGCCACTGGCGGAAGGCGTAGACGATGCGGCCGAGGTCGGACTCGGCCTTCGGGTCGCCCAGGCCGTCGGCGAGCAGGGTCTCGCCATCGTCGCCGCCGGTGAGCACGCGCAGTGTGCGGGTCTGCATGGTGCCGAGCTTGCGGGCGTCGATGAACAGCGTCTCGCCCGAGCGGTCGCGACCGCCGTGCTTGAGGTTCTTGCCGCTCTTGTCGCGGGTCAGGAACCAGAGGCAGGCGGGGATGCCGGTGGTAAGGAAGAGCTGGGCCGGCAGCGCGACGATGGCATCGACCAGATCGGCCTCGACGATGCGTTGCCGGATCTCACCCTCGCCTCCCGAACCGGAGGACAGCGAGCCGTTGGCCATGACGAAGCCGGCCACGCCTCCGCCGTGACCGTTGGGCGGGGCCAGGTGATGGATGAAGTGCTGGATCCAGGCGTAGTTGGCGTTGCCGGTCGGTGGTGTGCCGTAGCGCCAGCGCACGTCGTCCTGGAGGAGCTTTCCCGACCAGTCGGAGACGTTGAACGGCGGATTGGCCAGGATGTAGTCCGCCTTCAGGTCCGGATGCAGGTTGCGCAGGAACGAGTCGGCGGGCTGGGAGCCGAGGTTGGCCTCGATGCCCCGGATGGCAAGGTTCATGTGCGCCAGCCGCCAGGTGGTGGGGTTCGACTCCTGGCCGAAGATCGAGATGTCGGTCTTCTGCCCGCCGTGCGCCTCCACGAAGCGCTCCGACTGCACGAACATGCCCGCCGAGCCGCAGCAGGGGTCGTACACGCGCCCCTCGTAGGGCTCGAGCATCTCGACCAGAAGACGGACGATGCAACGCGGAGTGAAGAACTCGCCACCCAGCTTGCCCTCGGCCTGGGCGAAGTTGCCGAGGAAGTACTCGTAGACACGGCCGAGGGTGTCTCGCGCCTTGGCGCGATCGCCCTTGAAGCCGATGTCGGCGATCAGGTCGATCAGGCCCTTCAGCTTTTCGGGCGCGATGCCACGACGGGCGTAGTCGCGCGGGAGCTTGCTCTTGAGGTTCGGGTTGTCGCGCTCGACGGCCAGGATGGCATCGTCGATAAGCGTGGCGACATCGGGCCGGGTGGCCTAGTTCTGAAGGTTCTGCCAGCGTGCCTCGGGCGGCACCCAGAAGACTCGTTCGGCAGTGTACTCGTCGCGGTTCTCCAGCAGGCTCTCGAGCTGCGGGCCGGTGATGCCGTCGGCCTCCAACTCGACCTTCAACTCCTCGCGCCGGGCCTCGAAGGAGTCGGAGATGTACTTCAGGAAGAGCAGGCCGAGCACGACATGCTTGTACTCGGCGGCGTCGATCTGGCCGCGCAGCGCGTCTGCCGACTTCCAGAGGGTGTCGGCGTAGGCAAGATCGTTGTTGTTCGTTTCAGTGGTCGCCATCAGCGCTCCATCCTGGTTTCGTTCGTGGCGCCGCTACCGCCGGAGTCATCTTGGCGCTGCTCGGGAGGCCTAACGTGTATTCGGTAGCCCTGCATAATACCCTCGAAGGCAGCGTAGCCGTCTGCCTAATGCAGCCCGGGTGTGCAAGCTCCGGTGGCCAAAGTGACCACGCGCACTCGACATGCGGCGCACGCGACGCCCGGACACCATCAGCATTAGGCAGATCTGCCGAAGAAGCCGCGCGCCCAACAACGAACTCGAGCGGCAAACCCGAGCGCACGACGAATCGCGGCGGCCAACTGGCACAGTCGCCCCCACACCGAGAACCGTGATCGAGAGAACGGAGCGACTCACGACCCATCTCCGAACAGTCGGTCCGCGGGTGAGCGCACGCCGGCGGGACCGCGGTTGAGGACGTGCGTGTAGATCATCGTCGTCGCTACGTCCTTGTGGCCAAGAAGCTGCTGGACCGTGCGGATGTCGCTGCCGTCCTCGAGCAGGTGTGTAGCGAATGAGTGACGGAAGCTGTGGCAGGTCGCGCGCTTGGCGATGCCGGACTCGAGCACGGCTCGGCGCACGGCGCGTTGCAAGACGGTCTCGTGCAGGTGGTGGCGGCGCTTCTGGCCGGTCTCGCGACAACGGTAGATGCGCGTCGCGGGGAAGACCCACTGCCAGGGCCATTCACGACCGGCGTTGGGCAGCTTCTTGGCAAGCGCGACTGGCACTTCGACCCAGCCGGCGCCAGCGGCGAGGTCGCGCTCGTGCTGCGCGCGCACGCGCTCGAGCTGCGCGGCGAGGGCGTGCTGGGTCGATCCCGGTAGCATCGTCGCGCGGTCCTTGTCGCCCTTTCCGCGGCGGACGGTGAGCTGCTTGCGCGCGCAGTCGACGTCCTTCACCCGTAAGCGGCAACACTCGAGAAGGCGCAGGCCTGAGCCGTAGAGCAGTGTGGCCATCAGGCGCGGCTCGCCCACCAGCTTCTCGAGCGCTGCGCGAACTTCCTCGCGTGAGAGCACGACGGGCAACCGCACGGGCGTCTTCGCATGGACGAGGTCGTCCAACCACGGCAAGTCAAGATCCAGGACTTGACGATACAGAAACAACAACGCGGCGAGCGCCTGATTCTGGGTCGAGGCTGCCACGCGCCCCTGGGTCGCTAGCGCATTCAGAAACGCCGTGACGTGCTCAGCGCCGAGTTGAGCCGGATCGCGCCGGTCGTGGAAGTCGTAGTAACGACGCATCCAGCCGAGGTAGGCATCTTCGGCGCGCGGACTGAAGTGGCGAAGGCGCATCGCCGCGCGCGCGCGATCACCGAGACGCGGCGCGTGCTGCGACCTCGGGGCCGATGCCGCGTCGTCGGGCTCGTAGCGCGCCGAAGACTCGCGAACGAACGACGCGCCGTGCGTGCGCACCGTTGCGCAAACGTGCGCAAACGAGCGCGGCGAGCGCAGCAAGCAGTTCGAGTCGGTAGCTCACCACGAAGAGGTCAAGCTGCGACGCTAGACGAAGCCGAAAGAGGCCGCGAGCCCATCGAGCTTCGCTGTACGAAGGCCGGCTCAGGGCTCAGCTTTCCGCCCCTGCCACGCGGGCGCGACTTCGGGCGGATCTCATGCAGCCTTGCGGTAGACTGCTGCCCGTGTCACCTTCTTCATCCTTCCTCTCCGACTCCATCGCCGACTCGCCCCCACTGGCGCTGACTCTCGCGCTGCTTCTTGCAACGACGCTCGTCGCGACGACGCTGCGCTGCGTCGCTCAAGACAACAAGAGCAGAGGCGACGCGCCTCCGGTCGCGACCGTCGACGAAGCCATGGCCGCGCGCTTCGCCCGCCTCGCGCTCGACTGCATCCACCGCGAGTATCCGAACAAGATCGGCCACGTCTTGCACGAAGCCGCGGATGCCAAGCCGCCTTCTGCGCTGACGCCGATCTTCTACGGCTGCTACGACTGGCACTCGGCTGTCCACGGGCACTGGTTGTTGGTGCGGCTCTGTCGGACCTTTCCGAACGCGCCCTTCGTCCCCGAGGCTCGCGCCAAACTCGCGCAGAGCTTCGTGGCCGACAAGGTCGCGCGCGAGGTCGCCTACTTCGAGCGCGATGACAACAAGCCCTTCGAGCGGCCCTATGGCCTCGCTTGGCTGCTGCAACTGGCGGCGGAACTGCACGAGTGGGACGACGAGGTCGGGCGGCAACACGCTGCAGTCCTCGAGCCCTTGGTCGAGATCGCGGCCAAGCGCTTCCTCGAGTGGCTGCCAAAGCTCACGCACCCGATCCGCACGGGTGAGCACAGCCAGACGGCCTTCGCGATGGGCCTGGCCCTCGACTGGGCACGAAGCACGAAGCGTGACGACTTGGCGACCTTGATCGAGCAGCGCGGGCGGGCCTTCTACATGGCAGACCGCGGCTGGCGCCTCGCCTTCGAGCCCGGCGGCCAGGACTTCCTCTCGCCAGGCCTCGCGGAAGCCGACTTCATGCGCCGCGTGTTGGCACCCAAGGACTTCGCTGCGTGGCTGACTGGCTTTCTGCCCGAGCTCCATCATGGGCTCGAGCACAACGACGACGGCCTTGCGGATGGCATCCCGGTCGATCCCGACGCATGGCTCGAGGTCGCCGTCGTCAGCGACAAGAGCGACGGCAAGCTCGCCCACTTGGACGGCCTCAACCTGTCACGCGCTTGGATGCTCGACGGCATGCTGCTCGGCCTGCCGACGGATGACCCGCGGCGCCAGCGTCTCGCGGAGGCGGCGCGCACGCATCGAGAAGCCGGCCTCACGGCCGTGACCGGCGAGCACTACGCGGGTGGTCACTGGCTCGGGAGCTTCGCGGTCTACCTCGTGACGCGCCGTGGCTGTAGCGCCCGCTGACGGCGGCGCGCGCGTCGTCGCCGTCGACTGGATGCGCGGCCTGGTCATGGTCTTGATGACCATCGACCACGCATCCGAGTTCTTCAACAGCGGGCGCTTCCGCGGCGACTCGGCCTACCTCGTGCCGCTGCAGGAGACATCGACGTCGGCGCTGCAGTTCTTGACGCGCAACGTCACACACCTTTGCGCGCCGAGCTTCGTCTTCCTCGCGGGACTGTCGATCGCGCTCAGCGTCGCGAAGCGCGAAGCCAGAGCGCAGCGAACGGTCGTGATCGACGCCCACCTCGTCGGGCGCGCCCTCACACTCTTTGGCTGCGAAGCGTTCTTGTCGCTGCTCGCGCCCGGGCACCACGTGCTCTTGCAGGTGCTCTGGGCCATCGGCTTTGCGATCCTCGCTTCGGTGCTGACGCGGCGCTTGTCGATTTCGATGCAAGTCGCGCTCGCAACCCTGTGGCTCGTGGGCAGTGAAGCGCTCACGCTGCAGCTCAGTCCGCCGGGCGCCGAACCTTCGACCCCAGCACTCATGTTCCTGGTCCCTGGCCACCAGGGCGCGGTCATGAGCCTCTATCCGGCCCTGCCCTGGCTCGCGATCTTCGTGCTCGGCCAGGCCTTCGGGCACTGGTCGATCGAAGCGCGGCGCATCGAGCCCGAGCGCGTTGCCCGCAGGCTCTTTCAGTTTGCGGCGCTCGGCCTCTTGGTCTTCTTCGTCGTCCGCTTCGTGGACGGCTACGGCAACATGGGCCTCTATCGTGGAGATGACGGACAACAGGGCGGCCTCGCGAGCGCGCTGCGCTGGCTGCACGTGAGCAAGTACCCGCCCTCGCTCAGCTTCGTGGCGCTCGAGGTCGGCCTCATGGCTCTGCTGCTGGCGCTCTTCGAAGGCCTCGCGTTGCGACGCGCGGCGCGTGTGCGGGAACACGGCCTCTTGGTCGTGCTCGGACGCACGGCGCTCTTCTATTACATGCTGCACTTCATCGTGCTCGGCGCGGCGCTGGCCTTGTCGGGACTCGAGGAAGGCAGCCTCGGACTCGGCGCGAGCTACGCGCTCGCGATCGCCTGTGTGCTGCTGCTCTATCCGCTGTGCCGGGCCTACTTGGCCTTCGAGCGCCGAACGCGAGGGGCGCGCACTGGATGAGGATGAGGCTACGCCTGAAAAATGCGCTCCGGTTCGCGAGAGAGCACGAGAGTGCCGTGAGCGTGGTCGCGCACAGGCGTTCCGAACCGGAGCGTGGCCGTAGCCACGTGAGGATTCGGGACGCCGAGCACGGCCGTGAGCGCGGTGCTCTCGTGCGCAGCGCAGCGATCTCGCGGATCGGAGCGCATATTTCAGGGCTAGGATGCGCAACGACATGAGACCTTCGACATCCGTCGTGGCGCTGGCACTCGCTCAGGCCGTCCTCGCTGCTGCAACGCTCTCCCAAGCGAAGCCGCCGACCAAGGCCGAATGTGAGAAGAGCATTCGTGCCTATCTCACGGCTGAAGAGGACGACCGAGCAAAGCAAGCGACCACACTCTTCGAGAAACTCGCGCGCGTCGCGCCGCTGTCGGCGCGCGAGGCCAAGGATTGGCGCGCGAAGCTCTTGTCCTTCCACAAGAAGGGCCGACGCCTCGAAACCAGTGGGCGGAACTGGTTCCACGAAAAAGAAAAGCGCGGCCTCTACTACGTTGGCGGCGACACCAAGAAGCCGAAGGGCATTCTCTTTGGACTGCACGGCGGCGGGAAGGGTGCTGGCGACGCGAACTCGGCCTTCGGCGCCTACCAGAGCGCGGCCAACAAGTTCGACTTCGCCCTCGTTTGTCCCGAGGTCCTCGTCAAGTCCGAGCACGGATGGACGACCGACGGCACCGAGGAGTGGGTGCTCGAGCTCGTCGATGCGGCGCTGCGGACTTTCAAAGTCGACCCGAGTCGCGTCTTCTTGGCTGGACATTCGATGGGCGGCTACGGCAGCTGGACCCTCGGCGCACACCATGCCGATCGCCTCGCGGCCATCGTGCCATCCGCTGGCGCGCCGACGCCGATCTTCGACGTCAACGAACGCACGAAGATCATCGATGTCGAGGTTGGCGTGATCCCGAGTTTGCGCAACCTGCGCGCGGTCATTTTCCAGAGCACCGACGATCCACAGGTGCCGCCGGCGCCGAATCAAGCTGCCGTGCGGCTGCTCGCCGAAGCCAAGGAGCGCTGGGGTGCCTACGACTTCGAATACATCGAAGTGAACGATCGCGGGCACGGCTTCCCCAAGGAAGGCGTCGACTTCCTCCTCGAGAAGGTCCTGAAGAGCGAGCGCAAGCCCGTGCCCGACCGGGTCACCTGGCAGCCTGCTCTCGCGTGGAAGCGACAGTTCTACTGGCTGTACTGGGACGAGCCCGTGATCGGCGCGCTCGTCGTCGCCGACCTCGATCGCAAGTCCAACACGATCACGATCACCTGTGACAAGGACGCGAGCGGTCTGCGCGTCTTGCTCGATGACCGCGTCGTCGACATGGCGAAGGAAGTCATTGTCGTCTTGAACGGCAAAGAGGTCTACCGCGCTGTCCCCGACCGCAGCTTGTCGCAGCTCGTACGGACAGCCCTGCATCCTGATCAAGACCTCATGTTCGAGAGCCTCGTGCCCCCACGCACCTGACACGCACGGACCTGACACGCACGAAACCGCTCGAGGGTCTCAGGCCAAGCGGCGCACGACCTCGGTGATCAACGCAACGCCAAAGCCCGTCCCGCGCTCGTCCATCTTGGCTGGACCAGCGAGGTCGACGTGGCCCCACTTGACGTCACAACCCTCCAAGTGATTGTAAATAAATTGTGCAGCGCAGGAGCTCTGGGCATTCATCCTGTCACGCACCGAGTTGAGCATGTCCGCGACCTTGGACGAGAACTCCTTCTTGTAGAACTCCGGCGCGAAGGGAAGCGCGTGGCACAAATCGCCGCTCGCCTTGCCGGCTGCCACGATCAGCGCTTCGAGCTCTTCGTCGTTGGACACGACGCCTGCGTGCAGACGGCCCGTCGCGACCAGCTGCGCCCCGGTCAAGGTCGCGGCGTCGAGGACGTGAGTCGCGCCGAGGACGCGCGCCGCATAACTGACGCCATCGCCCAAGACGAGGCGCCCCTCGGCGTCGGTGTTGTTGATCTCGACTGTCTTGCCGGAGTGCAGACGCAGAATGTCGTCGGGCTTGAAGGCGGCTGGACCGATCGCGTTCTCAGCCAAGCAGAGCAGCAGCGACATACGTTGCTTGCAGCCGGTCGTGGCGAGGGTCGCGAAGGCGCCGAGCATGGCGGCAGCCCCCCCCATGTCGCCCTTCATGCCCGACATCGAGCCCTGGATCTTCAGGTTGAGGCCACCGGTGTCGTAGGTGATGCCCTTGCCGACGAGGGCGATGTGCTTGCCGCCCTTGGCTGCGGACCTCTGCTTGGCGCCGCCCTTGGGCGTGTACTCGGCGATGAAGAGGCGCGGCGCATCGAGGGCGCAACGGCCGACGCCGTGGATACCGCCGAGCCCCTTGTCCAGCAGCTTGGGTCCGACGATCTCCGAGGTCGTGACCTGTGCGAGGCCCTTGAGTATTGCTTTGGCCTCCCGCACGAAGGCGCTCGGCGTGAGCTCGCTCGGCGGGATGTCGACGAGGCGGGCAGCCTCACGCGAGAAGTGCGCCGCACGTTCGGCGACAGGCTCGACCTTCAGGAACTTGCCGTCGCGGCCGACGATGCCGATCGTTGCCTTCTCGGACTTCGCGGCCTTCTCGGCGCGCGGGGCCTTGGCGTTGCCGGCCTTCGCTTCGCTCTTGCGCTCGAAGCGCGGCAGCGCGCGCGCGATGCCCGTCATGACGCCGAAGACGTGGTCCGCATCGTCGACGACGACGAGGACGGCGCACTTGTCGCCGATGCGCTTGGCGATGCGGCGCACAGCCTCGGTCTGGGCCGGGCTGTTGTGTCGCGAGACGGCGTCTGGCAGGACGCCGACGTGATAGTTGCGCAGCGCGTTCTTCTTGGCGCCGAGGACCTTGGTCGACTCGAGCTGGCCGAGGTCGCCGGGTTTGACGCCCTTGGCGAGATCGACGACGGCGTCGTGCACGGCTGCCGGCAGGACGGCGGGGAGGTCGGCGAAGGTCGCGGCCTTCGCAATGACGAGCAAGGACTCGGCGCCGCGCAGCAGGGCGGCGGTGCTCGTGACGTGCTGGACTTCGATCATGCGGCGAGTATGTCGGCGCTGCCGGTGACTTCCAACAGCGCTCGGCGCTGGGCGGGCCCGAAAACTCGCGGAGTCCGTGCTTTCTCGACAGCGGCCCCTCGATCGGGGCTGCGGGTCGCTTAGCTTCTTGGCCGCGTCGACCGCCGGCGCGTCCTCCGCCCCTCTTCGACAGCACGAACATGCCATCAAACTCGAGTCGCAACGACGGCCTTCCTCGCAGCCGCCCATTCAGCACTTGCTTCCTAGCTCTGGCTCTCTGCGCCGGTATCAGCGCCCAGGACAAGGCGACTGAGTCACCGCAAGAGCAAACGCGCGACTTCGTATTCGACACGGAGTCGTGGCATCCGCTCTTCGACCGCCGCAACGGCACGCTCGACCAGTGGACGCCGGTCGGCGGCCGCTACGACGGCAAGGCCATCTGGACCATCGAAGACGGAAGCATCCGCGGTCGCGAAGGCGAGAAGAAGGCCGGCGGCCTGCTCTACACCAAAGAGCATTGGCACAGCTTCCGCCTCTCGCTCGAGGTCCGCATCGCCGAACCCTTCGACTCCGGCATCTTCCTCTTCATGGTGCCGCGCGAGCAGGCGACGGAGGGGCGAAAGCCGCGCGACCGCGGCATCCAAGTAACCCTCGATGCGCGCCCTGGCGGCGAGCTCGGCGGCATCTACGCGGACGGCTGGCTGCAACACAATGAGAAGGGTTGGGAGCATTGGCGCAGCGGTGAGTGGAATCGCGTCGAGTGCTTCGTGCGCGGGACGCCGCCGCACATCACGACGTGGCTCAACGGCAAACGGCTCTCGGACTATCAACTGCCGCGTGACCTCGCCGCGGGCTTCGCGCCGACCGGTCGCATCGGCATCCAGGTCCACGGCGGCGGCGCCGATGGCGAGCACGACGCGCGCTTCCGCGACATCCGCATCCAAGAGCTGCCGGTCTTCGACGAGGCGAGCTTCGATTGCGACGAGCGCGGCTTCTTGCGCGCCCGCGAAGGCTCGGGTTGGACGCGGCTCTTCGACGGCGAGAGCCTCGACGCGTGGCGCAGCCTCGAGGGCGACGCAGCCAAGGGCACGCGCATCGAAGACGGAGTCCTCAGCTTTTTGAAAGAGGGCGGCGACGGCACGCTCGCGAGTCGCGAGGACTTCGAGGACTTCGAGCTGCAGCTCGACTTCCAGATCGCGAAGATGGCCAACAGCGGGCTCTTCTTGCGCGCCGCGCCCGAAGGCAACCCGGCCTTCAGCGGCTGCGAGATCCAGATCCTCGACGACTTCAATTGGGAAGCCGTGACCAAGTCGAAGCTCGCGCCCTACCAGTTCACCGGCGGCCTCTACGGCGCGCTCGCGCCCTCCAGCGACAAACAGCTCTTCCCGCTCGGCCGCTGGAACAGCTACCGCATCCGCTATGTCGGCTCGCGCCTCCGCGTCGAGCTGAACGGCATCGAGCTCTACGACATCGACACGCACAGCCTCGAGCCGAAGCAGGGCAAGCCCTTCGCCGAGCGCGCCGAACGCGGCTTCATCGGGCTCCAGCGCCACGCCCCGGCCCAGGTGGGCGACGAGGCCTGGGCCAAGTTCCGCAACGTCTGGGTCAAGCGCCTGGCCCGCGATCGTTGAGACTTGCACACGGAGCGCCAGCCCATAACCGACGTATCAAAGCAGTCGACCTATCCTGCATTTTCACGCGCTCGGGGGGGGGCGAAAAGCGAGTCTCACCTGAACTGTAAGTATGGAAACTCGACGTGCGACACTCCTACTGACCCTCCTCATGGCCATCGGCATCACGATGCCCCCCGTGTCGGCACAACGCGGTGGCAAGGGCGGCGGTGGAAGCACTCAACCCTCGCTCCTGAGGCCAGTGATCATCGGACATGCAGGCTCCATCTCCGGCGGCGCACAGTACCGCTATAACGCGCCACCTACCTGGCTCGACTTGATCGATACGACCTACGCGGTCCACCATCCTGACCAGATGACCGAGACCGGATCCAACCGCGCACTGATTGCCGCAGTTAGCGCCGTTGGCGACCTGAGTCACGGAGGCGGTAGCCGCTATGTACTTGATGTTCGCGAAGCTGCAGCAGGCGGGAAAGCGCTGATCGCAGCGCCTGAATCAGCAGGAAGCCTCGAGAATCCCACTTGGTATTACGACGGCCCTGGCGGCGACGATGACACTCACGACCGTATTCTCGTGAACCCAGGTGAGTTCGATGTGAACGCAGGTCGCTGGTCCCGCGACGGCTCGAGGGTCGCATTCCAAGCGACATCGATTGGAACCGGACAGAGTGGCATCTGGATAGCGGATGTCGTCCTCAGCGCATCCGGCCAACCGTATTCCCTCGCCAACATCGTCCTAGTGGCACTGGGCGGAACTCATCCGCGTTGGGGCGGCAACCGGCTTGCATTCATGAGGAACCTCGAGGCCGGCTACACGGATCACATGCCGGGCCCGGGAGACGGATTCGTAGTCGACGTGTCCATACCGACGGCACCTATCGAGACCGTCCTTGGTCGAGTAACAAGCCCGCCGGACCTATCGTCCGACGGCAACATTGCGCTGTACAGCAAAGTCATGGGTGACCGCTGGGATCTAATTGTCCGAGACCTAAGCAACGGCGCGGAGACGCGCATCACGGATCAAAGTCGCGTGCCAGAGCCGCACCCTGCCTACCCGACCTTCTCCCCGGACAACCAGCGTATTGTGTTCTCAACAACACATGCATGCTTCTCCACGACAGGCTGCCGATCACTGGCGGTAATCGACGTAATCGGCAGTAGCCGAAGGACTATGATCTCCACGACGTTCACATTGAAAGTCGGTCAAGGTCGCAACAGCCGCCAGATAGAGGTCGGAAGCCTATGGAGCGCAATTTGGCGCCGCTAGTCCATACGAGCGCTTCATGTATCATCGAAATCTCAAAGCACTTACTGAAACGCAATGAAGACAATCACATCTCTCGCACTTGCTTTTACAATCAGTTCTCTCAGCGCCCAACTCGAATGGCGCACGCGGACGATTCTTTGGGATCGCTATGCACCAAGCCTTGCCTTTGATCCGACATCGGGATCTATGCTACTATTTGGCGGCCAGATCCTCGGCGGAGCCACAGACGGAACTTGGAAACTGACAACAACTGGCTGGACTCGCCTCACAAATATTGGCCCCAGCGCACGCTATGCTGCTCGGGCAGCGACTGATCTCTCACGAAATCGCGTCCTTCTATTTGGAGGTGATAGCGGGAAAACTGACGCATGGAGCTGGGATGGCCAGGCGTGGAGCCAATTCACACCAATATCTCCAACAACCATCTCGCAGTTTGCGTCGGATGATCTCACCGGGAGGATAATCGTACTTCAACAACTGCCTCAGTCGTGGACGACCTGGATCTTCGATGGAACACGCTGGACGCAATCAACCGCGCTCCCCGAACCTGGCAACATCATCACGCCAGCCTACGATGCGACCCGTGGCACTTTCGTGGCCGTCGCGCCAACATCAAGGCGACTATGGGAACACGACGGGATGTCCTGGACGGATCGTACCCCAACGAGTATGCCGATCGCAACGGCGGGATCACAACTCATGTATGACCCATTCGACAAACGCATACTCCTATTGCTGCCGGACGGAAGCCTTTATGCCTACGATGGCGCACAATTTGCCACCGTGTCATCCAAAACACTGCTCCACCCACGCGTCAATGGCGATTCTATCGTCGCTACGGACTGGACGTCGCGTCGACCTGTAGTCTACGCCCAGGGCACTACCTGGACCTGGACAGGATCGGACTGGAAGATCCTTGACTATGGAAGCCCCCGTCACTTTACCGGCGGACTGACGAAAGGCCTTACAAGTTTCGACACAGTTCGCGAGCGACTGGTCTTTTGGTCCGGCGAAGGCAACGATCGACGGGTCTGGGAGTGGAACAAGGAGCGCTGGACCTACTCCATGCCAACTCATAGCCCTTTGCCACGCAAGAATGCCGCCATGGGATTCGATGCCGCTCGTGGTGTAACCATCCTCTTCGGAGGAGAGATCAACGGCCTCCTCCTCAACGACCACTGGGAATGGAACGGCGCTCAGTGGGAGCAAAAGTTCCCTGGGACAACGCCACTGCCCAGGCGCAATCAGGCAATGGCTTTTGACCCCCGCCGGGGCACTCTACTCATGTTCGGTCAAAATGAATGGGACGTAGATGAACTTTGGGAGTGGAATGGATCCACCTGGACAAGACGTCAATACGGCACGTCTCCCGGAATGGACCACATAAGCCATCCACTGTTCATGTTCTTTGACCTAGCACGGCGTGAAGTCGTAGCTCATGACAAGAAGACACAGACAATGTGGGAGTGGAATGGAAGCACATGGTCCATGATCAATGCATCCAGCCGCATTGGCAGCGGCCTGACTTATGACCATGCAAGACAGCGTGCCGTTAGCCACTGCAATGACGACATCATTGAATGGACCGGCTCGACGTGGCTGACGCGGCGATTCCCGCTACCGAAACTAACGACGTGCGACACTGAACTTCTCGCCTTCGATGGCGATAAGATCATTTACAAACCACTCGGAATCAACCGAACCATCAAGCCTGAACTGATGGTGCAGTATGAGCTCTCGCCAATAGATCCCGCAATCGCAACAACGTTCGGATCTTCATGCCAAGGATCTTCTAGCCGCCCTGCCTTAGCTGCGGAAAATCGCCCATGGACGGGATCCCCGTTCAGACTTGAACTGTCGCGAGCACAGCAAACTCGCCCGACAGCCCTGATTGTCGGCTATTGCGCAACGAATTGCGGCCCGATCACATACCCCATTGATCTCACACCGATTGGGATGACGGGGTGCTCCCTGTATACGGAGCCATGGATGTATCTATCCGGAATCACGGATAGTAGCGGCAAGCATTACTGGAACATAAGCATATGCGACTGCTTGAACCTCCTCGGCATCAACGTCTTCGTGCAAGCGGTTGTCGACGACTCTCTGGCGAATCCGCTTGGGCTCGTCACGACCAACGCTGTCCAGGCACGCATCGGTGCACGCTGAGGCGCTAACCCCACTGTTGCATTACCTCCACCCGTCTGGCGGCCGCTGGACGCCCCCCAGGGCGACGGATCGTGCTCGGCGACCCATTGGGTCGCCTGCGCGCGCTCGTCACCCTGGGTGACATCCAGCGACACACCAGAACAGTCGCGCAGCGTGGGCCACGAGGCCCACGCTGCACGACTTCGGGCGGATCTAATGCAACAGTGGGGCTAAGTATGCACGGACCCGTGTATACCAGAACTGTCGGCAGGCCGGCCGTCGGAGCTTGCGATGACGACTGATAGCTACTATTGTGTGCTGCACTTGCATGACGAATCCTGAAACGACAAACTGGAATCTCGTGGAGCGTGCGGCGACAGATGACGTTGACGCACGCGAGTCCTTCGCTCGTCGCTATCAGTCATTCATCCGCAACTGCCTCGCTTCTCGCTGGCGACGCGGACGACTAGTATCACACCTCGACGACGCCGCGCAGGAAGTCTTCCTGAGCTGCTTCAAGGGTGAGGGCGCACTCGAGAACATCCACCGACATACCCACGGCAGCTTCCGTGCATATCTGCGCGGCGTCGCGCGCAATACCGCACGCCAATTCGAAGCTCGCGACGCAATTCAGCGACAGCGCTTCGACATAGGAGACTTCGATGCTGAACAAGTTCCGCATCCTCAAGCCACACTTTCACGCGCGTTCGACCAATCTTGGGCGAGGGCAGTCCTACGCGAAACAGTTGAGCTACTAGAACAACAAGCACCAATTGTCAGCGATGCAGCTGTAGTACGCGTCGAAATCCTCCGGCTTCGATTTCGCGACGGATTGCCAATCCGCAACATTGCCACACGCCTCGGCCGGGATCCGGCATGGGTACATCATAACTACGCCAAGGCAAGGGATGAATTCAGGCGCACCCTGATTGAAGTGCTCGCACGCCGACTGTCGCTGAGCCCAGCGGATATCGAGTCACAATGGAAGCGATTGATGGAGACAATACTTTGAGGCATTATGTCCAACGAAGACTTTAGGACCCGGGGCGCAGACGATGAGGAGCGCCTCGATGAGATGCTACGCAAAGCTTTTGCATCGTCATATTTTACCATTCCGGCTGAAAGCTTGACCGACGGCCTTGCCCGACGCGGAAAACGCTGGACGCGCATATTGCTAAATAGCCCTGATGAAGATTGCTTGACGACGCGATCTCCAGAGCGGGACGAACCCGACATCGGCAACGAACTCGCCGGGCGCTACGACGTTTTTGGCGAAATCGCACGCGGAGGTGTCGGCATCATACTCAGGGGGCGAGACCGCGTACTCGGCCGCGATATCGCAATCAAGATCCTCCGCTGTGAGCATCGAACGAACGACGAGATCCAGGAGCGCTTCTTCGACGAGGCCCAGATTGGCGCCCAACTTCAGCATCCAGGAATAGTTCCCGTCCACGAAGTCGGGCTGATTGACGGCGAGCACGCATTTTTCACAATGAAGCTTGTACGTGGCCGGACACTTTCCGAAACATTGCGTTCTCGAAGCACGCCATCGGATGCACAACGCCAGCACATCGACATCTTTCGCAAAACGTGCCAAACGATGGCCTATGCACACGAACGCGGTGTCGTCCACCGGGACCTGAAACCTAGCAACGTTATGGTTGGCCGCTTCGGCGAGGTTCAAGTCATGGACTGGGGTCTCGCCAAGTTGATACGTCGCGGCGGAGTGTCGGACGAAATTCGGTATAAGCGCGACCGCGACGAGGAAGCCAGCTTACCCGTATCAACGTTACGAAGTGGAGAGCCAGACTCTCACTCGCGCGTAGGGTCGGTCTTTGGAACGCCGGCCTACATGGCACCCGAGCAAGCACGCGGCAACAGCAGTCTCATCGACGAACGCACCGACGTATTCGCTCTTGGTGCAATCCTGTGTGAGATATTGACAGGCGCACCACCCTACGACCGCTCACGACAGGCACTTGACGATGCCCGCGCATGCCGCACGGAATCTGCGTTCGAGCGCCTTGAGTCCTGCGGCGCTGATCCAGCACTGGTACGTATCGCGAGACAGTGCATGCATATGGAGCCGAGCGGAAGGCCCGAGAATGCAGGCGCTGTGGAGGAGTTGCTCCGCCTGCACGAATGCGAACTCGAAGCGCGCACCGAACGGGCGAAGGTCGAAGCTGCCGAGCAGCGCACACTTGCAACCACGGCCCGCCGCACACAACGCTTGACGATTGCGCTCTCTGCGGCCATCGTGCTTGCAATGGTCAGCGCGGCCGCTGGTTGGATTGTGTGGAACAAGGTCGAAGCGGCGCGACAACGTGCGAGCACGGCCCGCATACAGCAGTCGATGCAGGACGCCATCAGGCTAGCAAGCCGCGCCAGCGCAAGTGAAGCCCAGGATGCTGATCCCCTTTTTGCGAGTGCTCTCGCTGCTCTCGACCGAGAAGCGCTTACTCAGGTCGGCAGCGCAGCATCTGTGCAAGCACAGATGCTGCGCTCGCAGATCACAAACGAAAGATCGCTAGCCGCAGCGGCTGCTGCACGCGACAGCATGCACCGCGAATTGCTGACCGGTTTCCAGAATTTGCTGACACCGCGAGTCGAGGCTGCAATCCCGGGTGCATTTGAGCATGGGTCTCAACTCGCACTCGACAAGGCACGGAGCGCACTATGTTCACGTTTTGGTATCGACGTCGACAATTCGAGCCCTGAGGTCGTCGCGACTGCGTTTCGCGGGCCGCAAGCAAGTACTTTCTCAAGCGCATTTGACTACTGGGCATGGGTGCGCAGGAGACATGTCAAGTCATCTGGAGATCAACTCGCCAGCGTCGCTCACCTGATCTCGATTGCCCGCATACTCGCACCCGTCGATGACATGCGCGAGCAACTACGAACCCGCTTGCTTCAACCGGATTTGTGGCACGACATCGAAGCGCTACTGGCGACAGCGAAGGCATTCGATCCCGCGAAGGAGTCGATAGAAAGCACACTACTGCTCGCCCTCATACTACGGTCGATCAGCCCTGAACATACGATCACCTTCCTCGAGCGCTGCTCGCCACACTTTGCTGACCAAGAACTCGTCTTCTGGATTCTCGGTGACGCCTATCAAACCACGAACCAACTGGATCGCGCCCGTGCTTGTTTCCTGGTGCTACAGAGCCTGGCTCCGAACCACGCAGGCTACGCTTTCAGGCTTACGAGAATTCACCAGGAGCAACGCGACATAGCCGCGATGCTTGCGTGGGCGAAGCGCGGCCTCACGCTCGCGCCAGAAATTGCCGGAGCGTACACGAACGTTGCTTGTGCATACCTTGAAGCCAAAGACCACGTAGCTGCCCGCCCCTACCTAGAGCGAGCACTCGAGTTGCGTCCGGATTCCCTGTTTGCGCTCAGCAATTTGGCCAGCGTGATCAAGAGAGAAGGAACGGACCCACAGGGCGATCAGCGCGCCGCTCTTCTCGAGCGCGCTGTAGCGGCACATCCCGGCGTATGGCTCGCACACAGGAGCCTCGGCTCACATCGCTACTGGCAAAGACGCCTGGACGATGCAGCACTCCACTATCGCGAAGCTCTGCGACTCAATCCGAACGACCTGGACCTACACTCACGTCTTTCACGCATCCTAACCTATCGCGGCTCCTGGGTCGACGCAGAGGCTTCCTGTCGCGAGTGGCTGCGTCGAGCACCGGAAGACCCATCCGCCCACGACGACCTCGGCGTTGCGCTCGAAGCGCAGGACAAACTCGATGCTGCGCGCCTCTCATTCGAGCGTGCGCTCCAGCTCGACGCTAATCATGCCTCTGCTATCAGCCATCTTGGCGAGTTGACTCTACAGCAGGGCGACTTTCAGAAAGCAGTTGCATTGTTTGAACGAGAGAATGAGCTGCGTCCTGGGTGGGCATTGCCTTGTGATCACCTTGGTATCATCGCCGCACTGGGCGGCAGGCGAGACCATGCCCGATCGCTCATAGAGACTGCCGATAGGAGAGCTCCCGCACGCCGGCTCTTCCGTGCGCCGCTAGCAGGATTGCTGCTTCGATTGTCCGCGTCCTACCAAGGAGATGTAGGCAATATCGACGCAGAGACCCGCGACTGGTTGCGTACGACCGCTCGGAGGTGGCTCGAGGACCTGCGCGACGAACTGGACGCAGAGTGCAGCCGGGGGGGGCTTCGCGGTGCGCGTCGAGCGCTGATTCAACTCGATATCATCTCAAATTCTCCGCGGTTTTCGGGTTTTCGCGACCCTTCCACTCTAGCAGACTTTGAACTTGGCGAAAGCAACGCATGGGCAGATCTGTGGTCGTCACTGCGAGGACTACGTGATCGTGTTCACGAGATCCTGTCGACGAGCAGTTCGGCATCTACACCTTCGATCGAATCTGACATTTCAAGTCTACGCGCAACTGTCGATGCTAACCCGAATGATGTCGCCGCTCGACTATTCCTCGTCCAATCACTAACCGAGGCTAAGCGCCACGAAGAGGCCGTGCGTGCGGCCGAAGAGGCAGTCCGCGCATTCCACGATCACGCTGCAATCCATGATGTACATGCTCGCGCACTGTTTAGCGCAGGCAAAGTCGAAGCGTCGATTGCTAGCGCTAGACTTTCAGTTTCTCTCGGCGGACCGAATCTCGCTCGCCACACTTGGAATCTAGCGATGGCGTTGATCCAGCTGAATCGCCATTCAGAGGCACTGGTGCCGTTGCGACGTGTCGCATCTCTGATGCCTGGCGATGTTGACGCTCACATCCAACTAGGACTGACAATCTCTGAGACAGGACAGCACGAGGAGGCTGTCACCCACTTGAGCACCTTGGTTTCTAACAATCCCAATAGTGCCGCATGTCAGCACGCGTTAGCAGTCGCGCTTCGCCGTGGCGGCCAACTGGATCAAGCTTTAGAATGTGCCCTCCGCGCCGTCGGCGCTGTGCCGACGTCAGCAATCTACCATCGCGAAGTTGGGCTCATTTATTCATGTCTGCGGCGCTACGACGAGGCAATCACAGCGATGTCACTGGCCTTGCAGATCCAGCCGCACGACACTGAGACCCGCTATGTAACCGCGCAAACTTACCTTCGATCAGACAATCCCATATTAGCTGTCCAGCACTTGCGGATGGCTATGGAGGGGTCAGATTCAAGACGATCTCAAATTCTTGCGCTGTTGAGCCGAATACTGTCAATGACACCACTTGACGATCTACGAGATCCTGCTGAAGCCATGCGGAACGCTCAGGAGGCTGCGCGA
This sequence comes from uncultured bacterium, assembly GCA_937858895.1. Lineage (GTDB taxonomy): Bacteria > Planctomycetota > UBA1135 > UBA1135 > JACKHW01. Next base: position 19,924 of record CALLZN010000323.1, read on the forward strand.
CTATCACCTAATGACGCTTCGACCATACACGCCTTGGCAGCTGCACACTATGCCAACAGCCAGTATGAGCAGGCGTGCAGCATACTTCGAGAACGTCTGAAGTCGTCGCGGGAGGATCCGATCGGTACTTTGCTTTACAGCCTTTGCTTGAGCAAGTCCGGCGAATCGGCGCAAGCCACTCGCATACTATCGACGATCTCCGAACATTTGGACAATTTGCATGAAGATTATTGTTGGAGACAATTGTCAAAGGATGCCAAGCTGATCATCAACGGCAGGCATTAGATCGATCCTGAATCGCAGAGCCAATGCCGCTGTGAGTTCCGGAAACTCTGGCAGCTAGATTCCGGAAAGTCTGTCCACCCGGCCACCCGGCCGACGCATTCTGC
>CALLZN010000324.1 GCA_937858895.1 uncultured bacterium
GGTCATGGTGCGCGCGCTGCTCGCGTGCGTCGCGCCACTCGCGCTGGCGAAGTCCGAAGCGCGCGACGCGAAGAGGATCACGAAGAGCAGGAGGACCTGAGCCAAGTTGGTGCAGGCGTTGCGCAGCACTCGGCCCATTGCAGTGCGCTCGTTGCGTCTGGCTGACGGATTCTGCGGCTGAGTCCAAAGCTCGAGCGCGTCGCGCTTCGCCTTGCTTCGTCCCCAACCGAGTGAATGGCCCTGCATGGGTGCACAGCATATCCAGGACGGGACCTTGAAAGCAGTGCTGTGCTGACTCCGCTCGCCTCGGTTGTTGCGGCTACTTCGCCGCGCGGGCTGCCTCATAGGTTTCGATGTAGCGCCGCAAGCAGACTTCGATCGGGTATTCCTGCTCGCAGCGCTCGCGGTTGGCCTGTTGCAGGCGCTGGCGGAGGCCTGCCTCGTCTACGAGGCGTGCGATGGCGTCCGACAAGTGCGCGGCATCGACGATGAAGTCCGCGTTCAGCGGTGCGACCATGTGCGCGATGTCACCGACCCTCGTAGCCGCGACGGCTCGGCCGACCGACATGGCCTCGAGCAAGGAGACAGGCATCTGCTCGGTGTTCGAGCTCAGTACGAAGACGTCGAAAGCCGTGTAAGCGTCGCGGGGGTCGTCGAGGACGCCCGGCATCGTCACGCGGTCCGTGAGCGCGAGCTCGCGCACGCGCGCTTCGATCGGCCCGCGGTCGACGCCATCGCCAATCAGCAGAAGATGGACGTCTCTTTGTTTCCCGACGGCAGCAAAGGCCTCGAGGAGGCGCGGGTAGTTCTTCTCTGGACGCAAGTGACCGACGCTGCCGATAACCAAGCGTTCGGCCGGGATGCCGAAGCGCGCCTTGGCCGCGGCGCGCCGCTCGCCCTGCGGGTCCTGCTCGAAGCGCGTGAGGTCGATGCCGTTCGGAATGAAGCGCAGCTTGTCGGCACCGATCTTCCAGATATCGCGCGCGATCGTCTCGAGGCGTTGCGACGGCACGACGACCGAGTGTGCCTTGGTGAGCACGAAGCGCCGCGCCAGGACGCGGCGCAGCTTCTGGCGCTTCAACTCGGTCGGGCCGAAGCCCTCTTCGTGGTGGACGATGGCGCGGAAGCCGAGGCGAGCGAGCCCAAAGACGCTCTCGATCGAACCCCAGTTGTAGGTCGCAACGACGTCGGGCTCCTGCGCCAACACGTAGCGCGCGAGCCGCGTCGGCAAGAAGCGCCCCGGCGGCAGCTCGTCGAGATGCAACCAACGGCGCATGCGTGCTTCGGGCGTCCGCTCGCGGCAGCCGTAGCGGCGGTCCATCGCGAGGATGCTGTGGACGTAGCCGTCGGGTAGGCGGCCGATGAGGTCGGCCGTCCGCGTTTGAGGTCCACCGGCGTCGTAGGTCGCGAAGACGTGGACGACGTGGGTCTCAGCCACCTTCGCTCACCGGGACGCGGATGCCGACTTCGAGGAAGTGCTCGAGGTCGGCGCAGGGCTGCCAATCGAGCAGCTCCTTCGCGAGGCTCGTGTCGAAGGTCGGTCGCAGGGCCCGAGTCTTGAGGTCGCGGAAGCTCGGGAAGTCGTTGCCGGGCTTCTTGACCGCGGCCTTGACGAGCCACTTGAAGAGGTCGAGGCCCTGCGCGAGCCCGAGCTTCTGCGGGTGGAACTCGATCGGCCGCCCCGAGATCTCGGCCAGGTGGTCGACATACTCGCGCGCGCTCATGCGCACGTCGCCGACGAGATTGAAGTGCTTGCCGATCGCCGCCTCGACGTCGAGCGAGCGCACGATGGCCGCGGCGACATCGCCCGCCAGGACGAAAGGCACGGGCGTGAGCCCGGGTCCCCAGCCCATGCAGTGGTTGTCGGTCGCCCAATAACCCGCGCCCGCGGCGCGCGTGCGTCCGCGCGGACCGATGACCACCGCCGGGCGGTGGTTGATGAAGCGCAGGCCGCGGTCGCGCCGCAGCCCCTCGAGGATGCGTTCGCAGAGGACCTTGCCGCGCGCGTAGTGATTACGGCGCTCGGGCATGGGGTCGGCAGGGTGCTCGGGCCGCACCGTGTCGTGCTCGGTCATGTCGCCGACGTAGAGCGCTGCGATCGTGCTCGTGAAGACGAAGCGGTCGATGCCGCGCACGAGGGCCGCGACCGCGAGCTCTTCGGTGGGGTCGACGTTGGCGCGCTTCGTGCGTGTCCTGCATAGCGGTCGCCATGTGCACGACGTGCTTGCAGCCGTCGAGGGCGTCGCGCATCGAGGCGATGTCGGATGCGTCGCCGGCCACGAGTTCGACGCGCTCGTCCTTCATCCACTCGGGGCGGTACTTGGCGTTGCGCACGACGCAGCGCACGTCGTAGCCCGCGTCGGCGAGGTGCTCGACGACGTGGCTGCCGATGAAGCCGGTGCCGCCGGTCAGGAGCACGCGTTCGTTGCGCTTGTTCTTGCGCTCGCGCGGCGGCGGCGTGAAGCGCGCTTCGGTCTTTGGCTCGCTCGCAGCCGCTGCCGTCGCGGGCACGCTCGCGGTCGCCTTGTGCTTCTTGCCGTGCTTGTGCTTGCCGTGCTTGTGCTTGCTCTGCTTAGGGCTCGCGCTCGGCCGCTCCGAGGCGCTCTCCTCGCGACCCTGCCAGATCTTCTCGCAGTAGACGAGGGTGGCGCGCGCTTCGTCGGCGCCCATGCGCAGCGGGTTGTCGTCGCGATAGTCCTCGTGGAAGGCGCGGACGCTGCCCTTCATCGTGGCGTAGAACGGATCGTTGCGCGGCTTGATCTTCGCGAGCGCGAGCGTGTAGTCGAAGAAGGCCTTGCGCGCGTTCCGCCGCTTGCGCTTCGCGTCCTCGAGTTCGTTGCTCGCGATGTCCCAGAACTCGGGGAAGCGCGTCTTGCGCCCGACGAGGACGCTGCCTGTCGCGAGGTCGGCTTCGAGCGAGCCGTCACTGCCGATGACGAAGACGCGGCTGCTCAAGAACTCGCGCCCCATCGACATGTACGAGATCGCCGAACCGCGTTCGCAGTCCAGCATGGTGCGCCAGCTCTTGTAGAAGACCTTGTTGCCCGGCAGCTCGATCGCTTCGCCGACGCGCGTCCGCGCGTCGTGGCATTCGCCGAGGATGGCGTGGATGACCGAGTACGGGTGGCAACCCGTTTCGAGCAGGATGTTCTGGGGCTCCTGGAACATCCAGTGTCCGAACTGCCGTTGCGCGAGCTGGCGCAGCGGCAGGTTGAGGACCGAGCTCACGAACTGCACCTTGCCGATCGTGCCGGCATCGATCTCGCGCAGCACTTCGACCACGGCCGGGTGGAAGCACATGTTGTGGTTGACGCCAAGCACGAGGTCCTTGTCGCTGGCCTTCTTCGCCAGGCGTTCGCAGACCTTGCTCTCGAGGGCCAGCGGCTTCTCGGCGAAGACGCTGATGCCGAGGTCGAGGAGCTCGTCGATGAGTTTCTCGTGGGTCGCCGGTGGCGTGAGCACGTGCGCCACGTGGGGCGCTATGTCGAGGCTCGCGAGTTCTTTGACCTCGGAGCAGATCGTGCGGACGTTCCACTTCTTGCCGCAGGCCTCGGCTGCGCTTCGCTTCGGGTCGCAGATGGCGACGACCTCGACCCAGGTCAGTTCAGAGAGGGCTTGAAGGTGGAGGTCGGCGATGAAGCCCGCGCCAACGATGGCGACGCGGGTCTTTCCGGGGGGCTTCGAAGTCATCGGGCGATCTTGACGCTCGTGGGCGGAACGGTGACGAAGTTGCTGACGAGGTTGCGGGGCGCGAATCTTGACGGCGCACTCACGCGATGCGTGTGCGACTTGTTGTCCGGCGATCGTACGACCTTCCGGCGAAGCTCGCGATGCCGTACCTTCCATGCATGGGGCCATTCATGGGGCAGGTGCAGCGACTCGAACCCGAACTCGCGAGCTTCGTGCGGCGCCATGAGCGAACTGCGCGCGGGGCTGCTTTCGTGCGGCGCGGTTTTCTGCTCCTCGCGCCGTGCTTCGGCCTCGCAGCCGAGCTCGCTTGGTCGGAGCTCGTACCGCGTTGGCTTTGTCTCTTGGCGTTTCCGCTGGGCTTCTTTTGCTTGGTCGCGCTGAGCCTCTTGCTGTGGCCGGTCCGTCTTGACCCCATGGAGCTCGATCGTCGTGGCGGCGCGCAGGACGCGCTCGCGACCCTCCTCCTCGATCGCTCGCCGACTACTGCTGTGCGCTGCCTCGTCGTGCGCTTTGCCAAAGCACGCATCGCCGCCGCCGAAGCGCCGCTGCGCGCGACGTCGAAGCGCTGGCTGCGTCGCGCGACCGTGCTGGCCTTCCTCGTGCTGTTGGCGTTGCTCTTTTTTCCGGGCTCGCGGACCTCGCTCGGACCGGGCCGCGCCGAGTCGGTCGGAAGCGCTGGTCGCGGCACCGGTCCCGACGCACAGGCAGGGGCCGAGTCGGCGCCGGGGCAAGGGAAGCAGGAGCGTCGTCCGACGCCGGAGCCCGAGGCGACAGCCGCCGTGCCGCCGCCGGAGCCCGCACCCGAAAAGGAGAACCAAGCGTCACAGCCCGAGCCTGAGCGAGGTACCGAGCCCGAGCGCAAGATCGTCGACAGCATCGTCTTCCCCGACTACCGCGGCGAGGACCGCAGCTCGGAGCGCCAAGCGCCGAGCATCGAGCGCAGTCCGCTCGACGAGCCTCGGCGCCCGCAGACGGGCGGCCGTGCCAAGCCCCGGCCTGACGACGCCGAACCCGAGGTCGACGACGCCACCTGGCAAAAGCTGCGCGAGCGCGCGCTCGCGCGCGGCCGCCTCGCGCCCTGGGAAGGCCGCGTACTCGAACACTGGGGTCGGGCCCTCGAACGATGACCCGGCCGATGACGCGCGGAGCCGACGACGACGCCTTCGACAGATTCTGTCGTGCCATGCTCGACCGACCTTACGTGCCGCCGTCGATCCGCGTCGACGCGCGGGGTGGGCGGCGCGCGCGCGTCGAGCTCGGCGACTTCGCGGGCCACGTGCCGTACCTTCCGGGCGACGACCTGCGCTTCCTCGACTGGAAGGCGCTCGCGCGCAGCGGCGAGAAGCACCTGCGCACCTACGAAGAGCAGCGCCATCGCCGCCTCGCCCTCATCGTCGACCGCAGCGCGTCGATGCTCGTGCGCCAGCGAGCGCTCTCGTGGTTGCTGCGACTTTGGACTTGGCTTGCCTTGCACCGCCTCGACTCGCTCGAAGTCGTGAGTCTCCAAGGCGACGAGCTGCGCCGCGAGCTCTTCCAAGGGCCCGATGCGTGGCCGCGCATCGCCGAGGACTTGCGCGAACTCGAGCTCGGCGGCACGCGTGGCCTCGACGCCTTGCACGCTGCCGACTGGGGCCTGCGCTCCGATACGTCGGCCGTCGTCGTCAGTGACTTTGCGGATGCGGCGGTGACCGCGCGCTTCTTGGAGCAGGCGCGCTTGCGTGGCTTGCGCTTGCTGCTCGTGTTTCCGCGGCTCGCGCACGAGGCTCGCCTTGGCTATCCGATGGCGGGGCGCGTCGCCTTCTTCGACCCGGAGAGCGGCGAGACGTGTGAGGTCGGCTTGGGCGGCGACTTGCACGCAGCCTTCCTCGAAGAGCAGCGCGCGTGGGAGCGGCGCCTCGGCGCTGCAGCGGCAGAGTACGGTCACGCCTTGTTGGTCGCCGACTTGCCAACGACTCTCGACGAAGCCTTGCGCGTCGAGACCTGGCTTCCGATGCTCGAACGCGAGCGTCGCGTGGGCTGAGGCTGGTCGCGTCGACGCTTCGAGGGAGGAATGCTCGACTTCGAGAGGCCCGTGCTGCTGCTGTCGCTGCTCGCAGCCCCCCTCGTCTGGTGGCTACTGCGGGTGCGCGTCGAGGCCGTGATGAGCGACCGTGTCGCCCTGTGGCGGCGCGCTGCCGAACGCGTGCGCCGTCTGCGACCTCGCGCGCGCTGGCAGCGCTACGTCATGGCGCTCGCGTCGCGGCGCTCGGTCTCGCGCTCGCGGGGCTGCGAGTCCAAGAGCAGGCGGGGCTGCGGCGCTGCCACTTCGTCGTCGATGCTTCGGCGTCGATGCTGACGCGGGACGAAGTTGCGGGGCAGGCGCGCTTCGACGCTGCGCTGCGCGCGGCGCTCGAGGATGCGCTGCCTGACCATGTCGAGCGCTTCGTCTACTTGCTCGATGGCCAGCGGCTGCGGCCGCTCACCGAGCTAGCACCTTCCGTGAGTGTCTCGGACCTCGGGTTCACCCTGCGCGCGCAGGCTGGAGACGCTGCCGCCGATCTCTCGGTGGCGCTGCGCTTCGCCGCGGAGCGGGGTCCGAGCGACTTCATCGTGGTTTGCAGCGATGGCGCCGGACTGACCACTTGGCCCGAGCGCGGCAGCGAGGGGGACCGCGTCGCGCTGCGCGGCTTCGGCCGGCCCGAGACCACGAACTCCGGTCTGCGGGTCGTCGAAGTCGTGGATCCTTGGCCGCTGCCCGAAATCGAGCTGCGGGTCGAGACCTACGGGCATGGTCCCGCTCGGGCGCTCACTGTGAGCCTCGCTGGCGGGGCTGCGAGCAGAGAGGTCGCGGTCGACGAAGCTGGCAAGGTCAACGTGCAGCGCGGGCAAGGCGGCACGCTGTGGCTACGTCAAGAGCCGCCCGACCTGCTCGCCGTCGACGACGAAGCGCGTGTGCAAGTGCGAGGGCCGTGGTCGCCGCTTCTCTTCGTCGCGACGCGGCCGCTCGCGACCGAGTCGGTGCGCGAGGCGGCGACGACGCTTTTGCGCTTCTTCGAAGGGGTCCTCGGGGCAGAAGCGGTGGAAAAAGCTGCCTTCATCGCGCAGGCGCCGCAGCGAAAGGCCATGTCGATTGTCGATGGTGGCCGCCTCGCTGCGTGGCCCGAGGACGGCATCGTGCGCATTCTCTTCGCGAGCGAGGTCGCCGCCGCTTCAACCTGGACGCCGCTAAGCGGCCTTCCGGATTGGGACCCATCGCTCGACCTCCTCGACGGCCTCGATCCGACCGAGTTGCGCGCCGACCAGTGCTGCCGCCTCGGCGTGGCGCTGCCTCCGGATGCCGAGGTTTTGCTGCGCTTCGACGGCGAGCCGCTCGCCTTTCTGTCGCGCCGGCACCGCCTGCTCTGGATCGGCCTCGAGCTGACCCCGAAGCTCGTGGCGCGGCCGACCTTGCCCCTGCTCTTGCTCCGCTCGCTGCAGCGCCTCGTCGACGCAGGTGAGGTGAGCGCGGTCGAGACAAAGGGGCTCGACTCGGCCGAACGCGAGGTCGCGGCGCGGCGGCCGCCGACGGCCCAGCCTGACGTGACGTGGTGGGAGCCGCCGCGACCCCTCTGGCTGCCCCTGGTCGGATTGGCTTCGTGCTGCTTCTTGCTGCTGGCCGTGCGTCCGTGATACGCTCCCGAGCGAGCTGCCACCGAAGGGTTCGAGATCGCGAAGCCGCTCGAGACGGGCGGCGAGCAACGAGCAAAGAAAGACTGCCGCGCGGCCGTTTTTTTTTTGTGCCTGGAGTTGCTTCAGTGACATCCGAGAGCGCCCCGAAGATCCTCGGCGAGGCCTTGACCTACGATGACGTCCTCATCGTGCCTCGCTACTCCGACATCGTGCCGAGTGCAGTCGAGACGGACACCCGCCTGACGCGCGGGATCACGATGCACATACCGCTGGTTTCGGCGGCCATGGATACCGTGACCGAGGCCGGTCTCGCGATCGCGCTGGCCCAAGAGGGTGGCGTCGGCATCATCCACAAGAACCTCTCGCTCGAAGCCCAGGTGCGCGAAGTCGACACCGTCAAGCGCTCGGCGAACGGCGTCATCCTCGATCCGGTGACGCTGTCGCCCGATGCGACAGCGGGCGACGCCAAGGCGGCCATGCGCAAGCACCGCATCTCGGGACTACCGGTCGTCGATGAGAGCGGCATCGTCGTCGGCATCCTCACGAGTCGTGATCTGCGCTTCCAGACCGGCTCCGACACGCTCGTCGCCGACCTGATGACGCGCGAGCTCGTGACGGCGCCGCCCGAGACGACGCTCGAGGAAGCGCGCGACATCCTCCACGACCGCAAAGTCGAGAAGCTCATCCTGATCGACACAGAGCGGCGCCTCAGGGGCCTCATCACGATCAAGGACATCCAGCTCACCGAGGACTACCCGCGCGCTTGTCGCGACGAGCGCGGCCGGCTGCGCGTCGGCGCGGCCGTCGGCGTTCACGACTACGAGCGCGTTGCGCTGCTGCTCGCGGCCGGCTGTGACGTCATCGTCGTCGACACGGCCCATGGGCACAGCCGCAACGTGCTCGAGACTTGTCGCGAAATCAAAAAGCGCCACCAGGTCGAACTCGTCGCCGGCAACGTCGCGACGCGCGAGGCGACCAAGGCCTTGATCGACGCTGGCGTCGACGCAGTAAAGGTCGGCATCGGACCTGGCAGCATCTGCACGACGCGCATCGTCGCCGGCGTCGGTGTCCCGCAGTTGACGGCGATCATGGACTGCGCGGCGGTCGCCGACGAGGCGGGTGTGCCGATCATCGCCGACGGCGGCATCCGCAACTCGGGCGACGTAGCCAAGGCGCTCGTCGCCGGCGCGAGTTCGATCATGATCGGTAGTCTCTTCGCAGGCCTCGAAGAGAGCCCGGGCGAGCTCATCCACTACCAGGGCCGGACCTTCAAGGCAGTCCGCGGCATGGGCAGCCTCGGGGCCATGCTGCAGGGCAGCAAGGATCGCTACTCCCAGAGCGACATCGACGATCGCGACAAGCTCGTGCCCGAAGGTGTCGAGGGCATGGTGCCCTACCGCGGTCGGCTGTCCGACTATGTCTACCAGTTCGTCGGCGGCGTGCGGGCCGGCATGGGCTACTGCGGCGCTGCGACGATCGCGGACTTGCGCGCGCACGCGCGCTTCGTGCGCGTCTCGGTCGCCTCGCTCAAGGAGTCGCACCCGCACGACATCATGATCACGAAGGAAGCCCCGAACTACCGCGGCAAGGACATCTGATGGTGGAGCTCTCGGGGCAGCGCAACGCGCACAAGGGCGTGCTCATCGTCCACTTCGGCGCGCAGTATTGTCAGCTCATCGCGCGGCGGGTCCGTGAGCTGTCGGTCTTCTCCGAGATCTGCACGCCGGACCAGGCGTCGAAGGCGCTCGCTTCGGGCCGCTACGGGGCGATCATCCTGAGCGGCGGGCCGCGCTCGGTCTACGAAGCCGACGCGCCGCGGCTCGATGCTGGTGTTCTTGACTTTGGTCTGCCCCTGCTCGGCATCTGCTACGGCATGCAGTGGGCGACGAAGGCGCTCGGCGGCGAGGTCGTGCGTGCGCAGGACAACGCCGGGCGTGAGTATGGTTCGGCGACCCTCGAGGTGGGGGACGACGCTGGGCCGCTCTTCTCGGGAGTGCCGACGAAGTCGCAGGTTTGGATGAGCCACGGCGACGAGGTGCGGTCCTTGCCCCGTGGCTTCCGGCGCGTGGCGTCGACTTCGAGTTGCCGTGAGGCCGCAGCCTGGGATCCCGAGCGGCGCATCGCGCTCCTGCAGTTTCATCCAGAGGTCGCGCACACGCTCGAAGGCGAGGTCTTGCTGCGCAACTTCGTCTTCGAAGTCGCGGGCCTCGCGGCCGACTGGAACCCCGGTTCGATCATCGACGAAACGATCGCAGCGCTGCGCGCGCAGATCGGCGACGAGGGCGAGGTCGTCTTGGGGCTCTCGGGTGGCGTCGACTCTTCGGTGGCGGCGCTGTTGATCCACCGGGCGATCGGGGCGCGCTTGCACTGCGTCTTCGTCGACAACGGCTTGCTGCGGCACGGCGAACGCCAGGCCGTCGAGGCGCTCTTCGGGCGCAACTTCGCGATGAACCTCGAGGTCGTCGACGCGAGTGAGCAGTTTTTGGCCGACCTGCGTGGCGTGACCGAGCCCGAGACCAAGCGCAAGCGCATTGGTCATCGCTTCGTCGAGGTCTTCCGCGAAGCGGCGAAGAAGCACGCGCACGCGCGCTTCCTCGGCCAGGGCACGCTCTACCCCGACGTCATCGAGTCGGTCGCGGCCCATGGCGGGGCGACGTCGACGATCAAGTCGCACCACAACGTCGGCGGCCTGCCCAAGGACCTCGACATGGAACTCGTCGAGCCGCTGCGCACGCTCTTCAAGGACGAGGTGCGTGCGATCGGCCGCTCGATGGGCCTGCCGCCCGAGGTCATCGACCGCCAGCCCTTCCCTGGTCCCGGCCTCGGCGTGCGCATCCTCGGCGAAGTCACGAAGGAGGCTTGCTTCGTGCTTCGCCAAGCCGACCACATCTTCACGACCGAGGTCGAGGCCGCCGGTTTGGAGAAGCGGCTCTGGCAGTACTTCGCGGTGCTCCTGCCCGTGCGCAGCGTCGGCGTGATGGGCGATGGCCGCACCTACGAGCAACCGATCGTGTTGCGCGTCGTCGAGAGCAACGACGCGATGACCGCCGACTGGAGCTACTTGCCCGAGGGCCTGCTCCGTCGCGTGAGCCAGCGCATCATCAACGAGGTCGAAGGCGTGAACCGCGTCGTCCTCGACATCACGAGCAAGCCGCCCGGCACGATCGAGTGGGAGTGAGCGCAGGGGGCGTCGTGCCCAACTACTGCTCCGACCGCTTGATGTGCAGGTAGAGCTGCTCGACGCGTGCGCGCGCCCACGGCACCTTGCGCAAGAACTTGAGCGACGAGGTCACGCTCGGATCGATCTGGAAGCAACGCACGTCGACTTCGTTCGCCAAACCTTCCCAGCCGAGCTCCTCGAGCAAGAAGTCGAGCATGGCCGCGAGCGTGACGCCGTGCAGAGGGTTGTTCGGTTGTTCTTGCATCGCCGGGGAGATCATCGCAGGTGGCCGCTCGACCGCGAGCTGCAATCGAGCTCTCCCTGCGATCACCCCGCGTCCTCACCGATGAGCCGTAGGAAGCTCGCCCAGCGCGCGTGCTCGATGCGACCCTCGAAGACGGCGCTGCGCACCGCGCACTCGGGTTCGTGCACGTGAGTACAAGAGCGGAAGCGGCAGCCGCGGGCGTAGCGCGCGATGTCGGGGAACTGCGCTCCGAGCTCCTGCACGTCGATGGCGCCGAGCGCGAGCGTGCGGATGCCAGGCGTGTCGATGATCCGGATGCCGGCGCCGACCTCGTAGAGTTCGGCGCGCGTCGTCGTGTGCCTGCCCTTGCCGTCGCGCTCGCGCACCGCGCCGGTGCTCGCCATGTCCACGCCGCGGAGCCGGTTGAGGAGCGAGGACTTGCCCGCACCGCTGCGGCCGACGAAGGCGCAGAAGCGTCCGCTGAGCGCCTGCCGCAGTTCTTCGATGCCAGCGCCCGTGCTCGCCGAACAGCAGACGACAGGGACCTCGAGCGCGCGAAGCGGCTCCAGGTCGTGCTCGGCTTCGTCGCGCTCCTGCGGCGGAATGAGATCGACCTTGTTGATGCAAACGAGGGGCGCGGCGCGGCCGCGGCGGATCGCGATCAAGAAGCGATCGAGCATGCCCGGCGAGAAGGGCGGTTCGCGCAGCGTCGTGACCACGACGACGACCTCGACGTTGGCGACGATGACGCGCGCCTGTCGCCTGTCGTGTGTGTCCATGCGCACGAGCTCGCTCGAGCGCTGTGCGATGGCCGTCACGAGCGGTGGCCCTTCCCGTTCGATCCAGGTGGCTCGATCGCCGACCGCGATGGCCGAGCGTTGTCGCTTGCGGATCGAGGCCTCGAGCACACAAGCCAGGCGTTCGCCTTCGACGAGGACCTCACAGGTGCCGGGACCGATCGCGAGCACCGTGCCCTCGCGCACGCTGTCCACAACTGGGGCGCCTTCACGCGAGGAGGGTGTGGCTGTGGCACTGTCGCGATCGGCACTCTCGCGATTGCTCATGTCGTGCACGCGGTCGAAGCTCGCCGCTTCTTCGGACGCGAGCAGTTCGAGGACGAAGTCGTGCAGCGACTCGCCGCGGCGGCGCATGGCGTCGTCCAGCCGGCTGTCATCGACTTCGTCGTGGTCTACGCGCTGCCGGGGCTTGCGCGAGCGCTTATGAGACTTGCCGCGCTTGCCGGCGGACGAGCCGCGCAGCTTGGCCGCGCGCTTGAAGAGACGTTGGCGTTCGTTGGCATCGAGGCTCGCGAGGAGCTCCTCGAGCCGCTTTCGTTCGGAGTGATGCAATGGACTTCTCGAGTGCGCTGCGCGCAAGTGCGGGCAGAGCGGTAGCGGGTAGGAACGAAGGCTCCCGCGACGTTGTCTCGTTGTCTCGTTGTCTCGCTATCTCGAGATGGGAGAGCGGGCCAGGACCTGGCGACGAAGGCCCAGGTCTGGCGGTGCTTGCAGCCGAAGGGCTGCGGCCCACAGAAGGTCGATCGACGCGCAGCGCCGAGCCCTCCGTGAGCGAAGGCGCGAAATCTCAGCGAGCGTGCGGAAGCGTGGTCTGGTGCTGGCTCGGGTTCAGAACAGTCATGGCGCCTCCCTCGGATTGGATTCTCGCGAACGTGTGCTCGTCCCGTGAAAGTACGTGTGCACGTGAAAGCCGCGTCGATCTTGCAGCCTCACCGCGCTGCGTCAAGGGCCCCAAGCGTCGCGAGTCGAGCGTAGAGCCTGGCGGAAGTCCGCTACTGCGAAGCGTCCTCGAGGCGCTCGCGCACGCGCTCGGCCCAGTTGCTGTCGGGATCGAGTTCGAGGTAGCGCTGCCAATGTTCGCGCGCCTCACCGCTTCGACCGAGCTGGTCGAGGGTGTCGGCGAGGTTGCAGTGCGCGTCGGCGTAGTCTTGTTCGATCGTCAGGGCTTGGCTGTAGGCAGCGACCGCGTCTTCCAACTGTCCTTGGATCGAGAGGACATTACCCAAGTTGTTCCAGGCTTCGATGTAATCGGGGTCGATCTCGATCGCCTGCAAGTAGCGCTGCATGGCTTCGCCTTCGCGGTCGAGGGCGAGGAGGACGTTGGCGAGGTTGAAGCAGGTCTCGGCCTGCGGCCCGCCGGCGAGGAGCGCGTTGAGGTAGGCCTGCATCGCGTCGCTGAGCCGCCCTTCGTCCTCGGCCTGCACGCCGACCTCGAACCACGTGTCCGCGTTGCCCTCGGCCTGCGAGTGGCGTTGCGCGAGCTCGGCGATGCCGACGAGCGGGGCCGCGGAGCGCGCGCGCGTGGCTTGGAAGTCGAGGTGCAGTTGCCCGTTCGCTTCGCAGAGCAAGCCGTCTTCACGGCGGAAGAGCAGGGGACCACGCGCATCGAGGGCATCGAGCCAGCCATAGCCGACCTGTTCGCGCCCAAGCGTCGTGCGCAGCTCTTCGAGGCTCTTGCGGATGCGCTGCGGGCGAATGCCGCGCTCGGTCAGCTCGCGGAGCACGCGCACGTTCGCGACCTGGCGGAAGTCGAACCACACGAGGCGGCGGGCGATGCGCGCCGGTTCGAGCAAGCCCTGTCGCATCCAGGCTTTAATGCGCGCGACCTTGACCTCGAGCATGCGGGCAAGCTGCTCGGCTGTGTAGAGGCGATGCAGACCTTGGTGCAACTCGTCCATGCCGAGCGCGACGAGGAAGTCCTCCTCCGAGGCGATCACGATCGGCACGCCGCGGGCCTGCAGGTCCTTGGCACGCTGCAAGACGCGCGTCGGTCGGCCGTCGCGCGCGAGCGGCCAGCCGAAGGCGCCGACCACGACCAAATGGGTCGAAGCCTGCGGTCGCGAGACCAAGCGACCACCAGCGCGTTCGACGTGGCGCGCCGCGTCCGCGCGATCCATGGACGCGAGGCGGCCGGTGATCACGACCTCGCACGCGGCGAGGCTCGTCGCCTGCGCTGTCGCCTTGGACTCGCTCTTCGTCGCCATGCGCGCCCCCTCTCTTGCCGCGCGCGCAGCGTAGAGGCGTGGGCGCGGCGAGACAACGCTCCGCATGTCGCGCGAGCTCGAGGCGACGTGCTCAGTCGCGCTTGGTCATGACACAGCGCGCTTGGCTGGCACTAGCGTCGACGCCGCGGTGCAGGTGCCAGTCGCCGCTCGGGATGACGGGCTTCTTCGGCCCATCGGGGTCTGTCCAGATCCAGAGCCAAGCGGTGACGGTCGCGCCGCCCTCGACTTCGGCATCGCTGCGCACGCGGCGAAACTGCGGACCTTCGTAGGCATCGAGGGCCGTGAGGGTGACGTCGTGGTTGCGATCGAGGACGAAGAGCTCTCCTGTGATGCGGCCCTCGCCGCCGAGGCACGCGGAAGGCCAGGGTCCGTGGTCATACAGCCTGCCCGCGACGCTCGCTTGGGCGAGGAAACGCGCCCGACCTCGAAGGAGGTCGAAGGCGTCCCCGCCGCTACGGAGCGTCCCGTAGACGAAGATGTAGCGCATGCTGTCCATTGGAATCGGGAAGACAGGGCCGGCATCCTGAGACATCCTGCAACAAAGCGCGTCGGCGGTTACATCCCCGGAGTTCCCCGGATGTTGCGGCGTCGGCGGCCGCTTACAGCGATCCTTGTCATGGGACTTCGTCATGCGCAGCTCATCTCTCTTGGTCCTCCTAGTCGTCGTCTTGGCGCTCGGCGGTGCAGGTTACTGGTTTTTGACTTCAGGTGCTGGCACATCGGGGGGCGGCATCGACCTTACGGACGGGGGGCAGCGCAAGTCCGACGCCGCGAGCCTCGATCTCGAAGCCTCGAGCGCCGCGACCCAGAACGCATCCGCCGACCAGGAGCTCGAAGGGGAGGGCGATCAGCGCGACGCGGCGAAGCGCGAGCGCGGCACCGGGGTCTTCGGTCGCCTGCTCGGGCCGGATAACCGGCCGCTGGTTTCGACGACGGTCACGCTGCTCGAAGGCGATCGTTCCGTGCAGCGGCGCCGCCGTGGGTCTGGGGCGAACACGATCAAGACCATGACGACGACGACCGACAACGAAGGTCGCTTCGAGTTCTATCCGAGCGCGCCGACGAGCTATCTGCGCATCGAGGTCGACGCGCCGCCGCTGCTCGCCTTCGACAAGAGCGTCGATCCGACCGGCGGCAAGCCGGTGGACCTCGGTGACCTGCATCTGACACGCGGCATCCTCATTTCGGGGCGCGTCGTCGATCCGGGAGGCAAGGGTGTCGCCGAGGCTCGAGTTCAGCCTCGCAAGAAGGGCAATGAGAGCTTCGGGGTCTTCGTCGACATCGCTGGCGGCGCCCTTGATCTTGCCGGCGGAAGGTCGCGCCAGACCGATGCCGAGGGCCGCTTCGAAGTCGTCGTCGCCGAACCCGGTTCGTGGTCGGTGCTCGCCGCACACGAGGACTTCGTCGACGCTGAGAGCGAGGTCGAAGTCAAGCAGCTAGGCGACATGGTCACGAACTTGGTCTTGCAGCTCGGTCCGAGCGCGACGATCGAAGGCGTGGTGCGTGGTCTCCCCGAGGGGATCAGCGCCGAGGTGCGCGCTCAGAAGGTCGAGCCTTCGCGCAACAAGAACCCGCTCGCCAATGCCATCTTCGCGGGCGGCACGCCGCTGGTCTTTGGGAGAAAGCGCGCCGAGGTCGATGGCGAAGGGAGCTTCCGTCTCACTGGCCTCGAGCTCGACACCAAGTACCGCCTCGCCGCCTTCGACCGCAGCGGTAAGCCGCTCCCGATCTCGATCAGTCGCGAAGTCGAAGCGCGCAGCGGCGCGCGCGCCGTCAAGCTCGTCTACGAGCCCGGCGTCGTCATCGTCTTCGATGCGCTGTCGAGCGATGGGACGCCGCTGCCGAGCGTCAAGGGCAAGGCGCGCCTTGCGTCGAAAGGGGGCTTCAACCCCTTCGAGTTCGCGGCTTTCGGCAACGACCAGACGATCGAGCGTGGCGAGGACGGCCGCTTTCGACTTGCGCCCGTGCGCGCTGACGAAGCAGGTCAGACCTGCACGGTCGACGTGCGATCGGCGGGTCACATGCCCATCGAGCGCAAGGACATCGCCCTGCCGGTCAGTGGCGAGGTCGACCTCGGCACCCTGCGCTTCCAGGCGGCGCCGATCCTGCGCGTCCACGTGACCTCGATGGACGGCAAGGATGTCAAGGGAGCGAGCGTGGTCTTCGACCCGACGGAGGCCGAGCGGCCGAGCGGCGGGATGCGGATGCGGCGTAGCCTTCGCGTGGCAGAATCCTCAGGCGCTGCGCAGCCCGTCGATTTTGGTGGCGGCGCCAAGGAGGTGCGGGCTTCGACCAACGAGGACGGCATCGCCGAACTCACGCTCGCTGGCGACCTACGCGGCGACCTGCGCGTCGAGCACTCGAGCTTCGCGCCGACGAAGAAGTCGGACGTCGTCGTTGCTCCCAAGGGCACGACCGAAGTCGCCATCCAGCTGGACATCGGCGGTTCTATCGAGGTGACGGTCGTCGACCACGAAGGCGAAGCCGTCGAAGGTGCGACCGTCGGCCTCGCGTGCTTGACAGCGGGCGACGAGAGTCTGCGTAGGAAGTGGTCGAGCGACGCAAGCGGCAAGGTCAAGATTCCGGGGCTCACCGCGGGCGACTACGACATTTGGCTCGAGGCTCCGCGCAAGCGTGGTGAGGCTTTTGTCTCGTTCAGCGAGACGGCCGCGTTCAGCGCTGAGCAGGCGCCGCGTCCGCTGCGCGGCCAACGCGTGAGCGTCGTTGTAGGGCGTCCGACGGCCGTCCGTCTCGTCGAAGCGCAGCGCACGAAGGTCATCGGCCAGGTCACGCTCGATGGTCAGCCACTCGCTGGCGCGCGCGTGCGCGTCGACAAGCAAGGCGCGGGTGACATGGCAGCACTGCTCGAGGGTGTCGAGATCAGCGGTCTAGGCGATCTCTTCGGCGGCGGCGGGCGCAACGCGAAGGGGAAGACCAAGGCCGACGGGAGCTACGAACTCGACGACGTCGTCGTCGGTCCGCAAGTCTTCGTCGTCTCGCACCGCGACCTCATCGTGCCCGCGCGCTTCGAAGTGCGCGCCAACGCCGGCGAGACGCGCATCGACCTGATGATCCGCACGGCTTCGATCAGCGGCAGTGTCGTGGATGAAGCTGGCGCCCCGGTCGCGGGTTGCGAGGTCGAGATTCGGCGCGCGGAAGAAGCCGCTGCCGGCGCCATGCTGCGGACGGGTCTTGCGATCGCCGCCGACATTACCGGAGGCAGTGGTGGCGGCATCGTCGGTTCCAGTCCGGTCTCGACGAAGGTCACGATCGAGAGTGACGAAGAAGGCCGCTTTACCATCCCAGGCCTACCCGAGAACGTGGCCATCGTTCTCGTCGCGAGCGGCAAGGGCTACTCGGAGGCCAAGAGCGATCGCATCGTCTTGCGCGCGGGTGAGACCAAGACCGGCGTCGTCATCACGGTGAAGCGCGGTGGGACGATCGAGGTCCGCGTGCCAGCCGCAAAGGCCGGCTTGGGGATGGTCTTTGCTCGTGGGAGCGAAAGCGGCGCTGCACCGAAGATGGCGCGCATCCAGGACGGTGTCGCCAAGTTCGAGGGGCTGAGCGCCGGGAAGTGGACGATCAGCTTGCCGCCGGTCGACTTGACCGCGGCTGGCGCGCCCGAAGAGAAAGAAGTCGAGGTCGTCGCGGCCAAGACGGCGACCGTCGACTTCTGATTCACACAGCGATTCTCACGCGAGCGTGCGCACGAAGACTGGGGCGCGGAGGCGCTTCTGCGGGGTGACTTCGAGGAAGCGCACTTCGACGTAGAGCTCGGGCGCGACGAAGCGCGCGCCGCGTTCGCCACAAGGCAAGATCGGCTGCGCTCGCTCGAGGCCTTCGAGGCGTGCGAGCAGCCGCGCGCGCTCTTCGTCGCCGAAGCCCGAGCCGACCTTACCGACGTAGCGGAGGCCGCGTCCGTCTTCGAGGTCAGTCGCGACGAGGAGGCTCTTGAGGTCGTGCTTCGACTTCGTGCTCTCGAGCCAGCCGATGACGACGCAGGCGCGCGTCTGCGTGACCTTGATCTTGCGCCAACTGTCGTGACGCTTGCCGGGGTGGTAGCGCGCGTCGAGGCGCTTGGCGACGATGCCCTCGAGGCCGCGCGCCGCCACCTCCGCGAAGTAACGCCGGCCTTCGCCAACGACGCCACCTGCGTGCAGCAACGCGCCGCCGTCGTGCCCGAGCTCGAGGGCTTCGATGCGCGCGCGCCGCGTCGCGAAGACCTCGTCGAGCACGGGGACGTGGTCCTGGTAGAGCAAGTCGAAGGCGACGAAGCATGCCGGGTGTCGGCGCGCGAGGCTCGCGAGGTCGCGACCCGGGCGGCCTTGCTCGCGCGCGAGGACGCTTGCAAAGTCCGGTCGCCCGTCGGGCGCCACGACGATGATCTCGCCATCGAGGACGAGGCCAGGCGGCAGCGCTCGTGCTGCCGCGAGGATGTCTGGGTAGCGCTCGTCGATGCGTGTGCAGCGTCGGTTGTGGATGCGAATCGCGCCCGCAGCGTCGACGAAGAGCAGGGCGCGCACGCCGTCCCACTTGACCTCGAAGTGCCACTTCACGTCGTCGAAGGGCTCGCTCACGGTGCAGAGCATCGGCGCGATGCGCGCGGGCAGGGCGGGCTTCTCAGCCACTCTTCTTCTTGCGCGGCGCTGCTTCTTTCGTGGTCTTCTTGGCCTTGCTGGTCGTCGCGCTCTTGCTGGACTTGTCGCTGGCCTTGCGCGTGGTCGTGGTCTTCGCCTTCGCGCTCGCTGCCATCTTGCGCGCGGGCTTCTCGGTCTGATTGAGGTCGGCGACGCTCTGCTTCAGCGCTTCCATGAAGTTGAGGACTTGTGGCTGCGACACGTCCTGGACCTGGACGATCTCCTGGCCCTCGACCTTGAGGCGGATGAGCTCGGTGAGCTTGTTCACGTATTCGTCTTCGTACACGCCATAGTCGAAGTCGGGGATCTTGGTCGCGGCGACGAGGGTGCGGGTGAGTTCGAGCTCTTGATCGCCGAGCTCGAGCTCTTCGACTTCGTCGCGGAAGGCGTCGACGGCCTTGATCTTGTTCTCGTGCGCGAGGATGCAGAAGGCGAGCAATGGCCCGATGACGCGCACCTGGACGAGCTGCTCGCGCCCCGAGAGCACGACCTTGGCGACGCCGACGAGGCCTTGTTCGCGTAGCACGTCCCGCAACAAGAGGTAGGGCTTTTGACCAACTGGCCCGTCGGGCACGAGGTAGTAGGTCCGGCCCTCGAGGTAGATCGGGTCGATCTCGCTCGCGTCGACGAAGCCGTCGATCGTGATCGAGCGATCGCTCTCGCTACGCAGCTTGTCGATCTCGGATGGATCGATGACGACATACTGGCCCTTGGCATACTCGTAGCCGGAGACGATGTCCTCGCTCGCGACGGGCTCGTTGCTATCGCCGGTGACCTTGTTGTAGCGGATGCGCTGCAAGGTCCCCTTGTGCAGTTGATTGAGGTGGATCTCGCCCGCGGTCGACGAGGCGGTGTAGGCCTTGACCGGGACGGAGACGAGACTGAGCTTGAGGAAGCCCTTCCAACTCGAACGTGGCGGCATGGCCGTGGCTCCTGACTGCGGGGCAGCTGAGGTTGGGGTCGAAGCGCTCTAATCTAGGGGACGAGGGGGCGCCATGTGGTAGGCGTTTCTTTCGGCGTGGACCCGCTACGCATGCCGTGGTCCGACCTCTTCGGATCGGCATTCGCCGGCCGTGAACTGTTGCGATGCGCAGCGCCCCGCGCTCAGACCCTCCCGCTCAGCGCTTCTTGCGTCGCGTCTCGTCGAAGGGGAGCACCGGAGCCGTGAACGATGTCATGAGGTCCGCTTCCATCGCATCGAGCACTCGGGCTGCGCGCTCGACCGTGATTCCGTGGTATTCGTTGCGTTCGTCTCGCGACACCGCAGACTCATGGACCCCGAGTCGATCAGCGAGTGCCTTTTGGCTCATGCCGCGCGCAATCCGCAATCCAACGAGCATGCGCCCTAGTCCATGCAGGTTGTGCACGGCGCCGACTTCGCCGTTGCGCAATTGTTCGTAGGCCTCGACTTCTTCGCGTAGTTGCAAGTGGAAGCTCTCGATTGGATCGAGGACGCGCTGGATCGATGCAGCGTCGAGGCCTTCGCCCGCGAGCTTCGCCCTGTGCTCGTCGAGGCGTTGGCGTTCGGCGATTAGGCGCTTTCGCGCCTCGCGGTATTCCTTCTGAGTTCGAATCATGACGCTTGCTGCTTCAACTCTAGGATGCCGCGTGGCTGGCCATCGCGTCGTGACCGTCGAAACGCTGCCGGAAACTCGAGGTCATTGCCGTGCTCATCCGTGATGCCGCTCATGAGTCCGGGTACGTGTGGATACAGCTCGACGCGATAGTGCAACCACATGGGAAGCTGCAACTTTTGGTAGCCGCGGTATCGACGCCGCGATCTCGGGTCCCATGTCCAAGAGCTGCAAGGGTCGAGTTCATTCAATGTGCGCTGCAGCTCACCACTCGCTAGCCACTCGAGTTGAACGAAACCGCTGCGCGGTAGGTGTCGCAAGGCGAGAGGCGCTTCCCAGT
>CALLZN010000325.1 GCA_937858895.1 uncultured bacterium
GGGCGCGGCATGAACAACAGAACATTTCAAGCGGCAACTATCTTGACACCTACCGTCGGGCTCTTGGAGAACACCGGCAATGCCGTTTTTCGCGAAGCCTCAAAGGCGAAGATACCTCCTCCCGTCGCCGGAACATGGGGACAACGTTTCTCTTTGGCAGACGTCGATCGTGACGGAGATCTCGATCTCATCGTTTCCTTCATGGGCCAGAGCGCGCAGCTGTGGCTCAACCTCGGCGACGGGACCTTCGTCGACCGCACTTCGTCCATGATGCCCGGCAGTCCAGTCGCATGGGACATCCTGCCTGGTGACCTTGATGGCGACAAGGACATCGACTTGCTCTTCGTGGGGGGCAGTGGACCGCTTCCCGTCCTTCTCAATGACGGCAAGGGCAAGTTCACGCAATCGCAGAACTACAGCTTCTTGACCGGCCGAGAATGGCCAGGGGACTGCCACTTCATCGACGTCGACTACGATGGCGACCTCGACTTACTGGCCCCATCGCAGTATGCGGACCATCTTTTCATCAACGACGGTCGCGGCCAGTTCAAAGATGAATCGCATCGAATGCCTCTACCAATCGGCTACGGCGGTAGCGGGGTCGTTGTGCCCGGCGACTACGACGGGAACGGCAGCATTGACCTGCTTGTGTCCTGTGCTGCCCTGTTCTCGTCTTATCCGAGGCACATCAACTACTTGCTCAACGACGGCAGAGGCTACTTCACATTCGTCGCCGGTGTGATCCGCGATCCTGGTGGAATATTTTACATGGTCGAAGCATGTTCGGCCGGCGACATTGATAATGACGGTGACGATGATTTATTCGTAAAGGCGCGTCCCGCAGCCATCTACGATCCGATCCGCGCAAGGACCTGGCGCAACCTTCATCGTCACCTCTTCGTCCCACAGAACCCCCAACTCGGCAAGCCTCTGACGCTGGAGCTGCACTCACTGCTCGCTTCGTCAATCGTCCTGCCCTTCCTCGCCGCCGAAGACGCCAACATCCGGCTTCCTGGCGTCAGCGGCCTGCTGCGCTGCGATCCGGCAAGCACCGTTGCTCTCGGTGCAATCGCAGTCACGACTCCAGGGCTCGTCACAATGTCCTTGCCTATACCCAACCATCCCAAGCTCCTCGGCTTCGACTTCACACTGCAAGCCCTCATCCTCGACGCCAAGCAGCCACGGCCGATCGGCTTCACAAATCCAGTCACGAAGACGATCAAGCGTTGATTCGACGCGCCTGAGCCCTGCTCGGTACGCGCCGGCGACCCGCAGGAGCACGGACATTTAGCTCATGAGTCGACTTCGCTGAACGGCGCTCTCGCCGTTGAAGGCAGCGGCGGTGGCGTCCCCTCGTAGGCGACTCTTGGATCGCTCGTCGCGGTCAAGGTGCTCGCGCCGTGGCGCGCGGCGACTTCACTGACTGGATAGTGAAGTTCTAGCTTCGGGTCGCGGCGGCCGAGCATGAGGATCGCGCAGGGCTCCGCGCTCTTGCCAACGAAGACGTGGTGAACACCCGGCGGACAGTGAAAGTAATCCCACTGACGCATTTGACGCTCCTCATCCTCGACGACCAGCGTGCAGGTCCCGAACAGAACGAGGAAGCCCTCTTGTGCGCTCTCCCGGTGATAGAGACATGCGCGCTGTCCGGCTGCCAGCATGTGAATGTTGACGCCGACTTCTTGGAAGCGGGCTTCCCCCTTCCCTTCGATGCTCCAGTAGCGGCCGAAGCGCGGGCTCTCGTGCCAGCAGCCGTCGGCGGCGTTCAAAAGGAACCAGCCGGCCGTCGTTGGTAGGCTGCCGTGTTCGGTCTTCTCGACTTTCGCTTCGGGTGCTTTCATGCGTGTAGCGAACTTCGGCGCGCGAGAATCGTCAAGCTTGTCAATCGGAATCGACCGACTTCTCATTTCTCGCAAGACGCGCATGGTCGACGACTCGCATCGCACGGCGTGCGCCCATACTGCGGTCGTGACTATCGCTGTAGACAGTGTGCGACTTCGGCCCCGCGCCTCGCTCGCCTTCGCCATCATCGGCTCATTGACAGTCGCCGCGGGCTGTGGCCTGCCGCGCCCCGAAGCGCGCGAGCTCCGTCCAGCGCGACCCAACATCGTCATCCTCTATGCCGACGACATGGGCTACGGCGACCTCGGCATCCAAAACCCCGACGCCAAGCTCGCGACTCCCAACCTCGATCGCCTCGCGCGCGAAGGCACGCGCTACACGAATGCCCACAGCTCGTCGGGCATCTGCACACCGAGTCGCTACGCCTTGCTGACCGGGCGCTACCACTGGCGCAAGTTTCACGACATCGTCGATTCGTGGGATCCGCCCGTGATCGACGACGCACGTTGGACCCTGCCCGAAGTCTTGCGCTCAGTCGGCTACAAGACGGCCTGCATCGGCAAGTGGCACCTTGGCTGGGACTGGTCAGCGCTGAGGCGCGCTGGTTGTGACACGAAGGAAGCCCGCGATCTCGCCGAGAGCTACGACTGGTCGAAACGCATCCCCGGCGGCCCGCTCGCCCACGGCTTCGATCGCTACTTTGGCGACGACGTGCCGAACTTTCCTCCTTACACGTTCATCGAGAACGATCGTGTCGTCGTCGCGCCCGACCGTCCCCATCGCCCGCAGCCGAAGCCGCCAGAGGGCACGCACGAGTGCCGCCCCGGCCCCATGGCCCCGGGCTGGCGCCTCGACCGAGTCATGCCCGCCTTGACCGAACGCGCGGTCGCCTGGCTCGACGAGCAGGAGCAGGGGAAGCCCTTCTTTCTCTACTTCCCCTTCACGGCTCCCCACGCGCCGATCGTGCCGAGCGCCGAGTTCAGCGGTCAGAGCCAAGCGGGCCCTTACGGCGACTTCGTGCAGCAGGTGGACGCGCACGTCGGCCAAGTGCTCGCTGCGATCGACCGCAAGGGCTTGCGCGAGACGACCCTCGTCATCTTCACGTCGGACAACGGCCCAGAGCACTACGCCTACGCGCGCGCGGCCAAGTTCGGCCACCGCAGCATGGGGCCGCTGCGTGGCCTCAAGCGCGATGTCTACGAGGGTGGGCACCGCGTGCCCTTCCTCGTGCGTTGGCCCGGCGTGCTGCCCAAGGAGCGCGTGACTGACGAGCTCATCGGGCAGGTCGACTTGTTCGCGACGCTGGCCGCCGTGGCTGGCGCGACCATCCCGAGCGGCATGGCCGAGGACAGCGTGGACCAAGGGCAGCTCTTCGACGGAAGCGGCGCGTCGGCGCGCGAGGCGCACGTACACAATACGTTTGCGAGCGTCTTCGGCCTGCGTTCCGGACCTTGGCTCCTCATCGACGGAGCCTCGGGCACGCACAGCAAAGTGCCACGCGAGTTTCTGGATGCCAACGGCTACCTGACGCCGCAGACTCGAGCCGACGCCCAGCTCTTCGACCTGTCGCAGGACCTCGCGCAGAAGCGCGACCTCGCCGCGGCGCGCCCCGAGGTCGTGACTCGGCTCCGCGCTCTCCTCGCGCAGACGCGTGCCGCTCCGAACGTGCGTTGACGGCGCCGAGGCGCTCTAATGTCCGCAACTTGGGCCAGCACGACGATTCCAGCGACGGTCTCCCGTACCACGTGCGCGAAGCAGCGGCAGTGCGATCACCGCTCGTCGTGAGCATCCCGCACTGCGGCACCGAGCTCGTAGACGGCCTCGGGGCGCGCTTCTCGAACGACCGCGTGCGAGAACTGCCGGACACAGATTGGCACCTCGCGCGACTCTATGATTTTGCGCCCGAGCTCGGCGCGACGACCATCTACGCACGCTACTCGCGCTACGTCGTCGACCTCAACCGAGCGCAAGAAGACGCACCGCTCTACCCAGGGCGCTTCGAGACCAAGGTCGTGCCGACGCGGAGCTTCGACGACGAAGCGCTCTACGCGCCAGGCCAAGAGCCCGACAGCACAGAAGTCGCTGAGCGCTTGCGGCGCTACTGGCAGCCCTACCACGATCGCCTCCGCATCGAGCTCGAGCAGCGCCGCCAGGACTTCGGCTACGCCTTGCTCTTCGACGCGCATTCGATCCGCAGCGTCGTCAAGGCCTTCTACCCGCACGAGCTCCCCGGCCTCATGCTCGGCACCGCCGACCGCAGGAGCTGCGCGCCGCAGATCCACGACGCGCTCGCCGCCGTGCACGTAGGCTCGGGCTATTCGTCGCGCGCCAACGATCCGTTCAAAGGTGGCTACATCACGCGCAGCTTTGGCCGCCCCGAAGAAGGCATCCACGCCGTGCAACTCGAGATGAGCCAACGCCTCTACATGAGAGAGGGCCCTCCCTTCACCTACGACGAGGAGCTCGCCGCACGGCTGCGAGTGGTCTTGCGAAGCACGCTCGAAGCCCTCCTCGAGGCAGGTCGCTCGAGCGCCACGAAGTGAGCAAGCCGTGAGCGAAGAGCTTCCCACGAGCGATGGCGGCGCGGTGAACGCGGCCGAGCCGATCGCGCCGAACGAGGAATCCGAGGCGAGCTGGGACAAGCTCGAACGCCTCCTCGACGACGTCGCCGTCGGCGACGCAGCCGGCGGCCCTGCCTTGGAGCCGAGCACCGAGGCCGAAGCCGTCAAAACCTTCCTCGAAGAGCTCAATCCAGCCGACACCGCACGCTGCGTCGACCGTCTCGACGAGGGACACCGCGATCGCTTGCTCGAAGTCCTCGACGTCGAAGCGGCCGCCGACCTCATCGAGACTCTGCCGACGATCCAGGGCTGCGAGCTCCTCGAAGCCGTGTCGCCCGACAAGGCGGCGGCCATCCTCGGCGAGCTTCCGAGCGACGAGCAAGCCGACTTGCTCACCGAACTCGAACCCGAGAGCGCCGAATCCATCCTCGAGCGCATGGATCCCGCGGTCGCGCGGGCGACCGCGACGCTCGCGTCCTATCCCAAGGACTGCGCGGGCGGCCTCATGGCCCGCGAGTTCCTCGCCTACGAGCAGCACGCTTCCGCCGACGAAGTCATCGAGAACCTCCGTCGACGCGGCGACGAAATCGACGATTACGACGTCCAGTACATCTACGTCGTCGACGAAGACGAGCGCCTCGTCGGCGTGCTGCGCCTGCGCGACCTCGTGCTCGCGCGCAGCTCGCGCCCGATCCGCAGCTTCATGATCACCGACCCGGTCTCGCTGCCGACGAACGCCGCACTCGAGCAGATCGCCGAGCTCTTCGAGAAGAAGAACTTCTTGGGCATCCCCGTCATCGACGAAGAACGCCGCCTGGTCGGCCTCGTGCACCGCGACGCCGTCGACTGGGCGGCCCACGAACGCGACATCGAAGCGAACCTGCGTGAGCACGGCATCGTCGGCGGCGAAGAGCTGCGCTCGATGCCCACCCTCCTGCGCTCGCGTCGACGCCTGTCTTGGCTCAGCGTCAACATCCTGCTGAACGTGCTCGCCGCGAGCGTCATCGCCGCCTACCAAGACACCCTGAGCGCAGCGATCACGCTGGCCGTCTTCTTGCCGATCATCTCCGACATGAGCGGCTGTTCGGGCAACCAAGCCGTCGCCGTCAGCATGCGCGAGCTCGCGCTCGGCATCGTCAAGCCGATGGACGTCTTCTACGTGTGGCGCAAAGAGATCGCGGTCGGCGCGATCAACGGCCTGGTCCTCGGCCTGCTGCTCGCCGCGACCGCTTGGCTCTGGAAGGGCAACGCCGTGCTCGGCCTCGTCGTCGGCGTCGCCCTCGCGCTCAACACCCTCGTCGCGGTCTCGATCGGCGGCGCTGTCCCCTTGATCCTCAAGCGCATCGGCAAGGACCCGGCCCTGGCTTCGGGCCCGATCCTCACGACCTTGACCGACATGTGCGGCTTCTTCCTGGTCCTGAGCCTCGCGACCGCGGTCATGTCGCGTCTGTCGTGAAGGCCAAACGCAAGATGGCGTCGCCTTGGTGCACGACCGGGTTCAAGGCCAGCGAGACGACTGTGCCGGCGTTCTTGGCTTTGACGACGATCGCGTCTTCGCCGAAGACATTCGCGATCACGCCGAGCCGCGCGCCGCGCTCGACGTCTTGACCGTTCTCGACGACGCAGCGGAAGAGACCGCTGCGCGGCGCGCGGATCCAAGCGCAGCGCGTTGCGATGCGACTCGCTGCCGGCACGACGGGCGCAGCAGCGTCGAGCGGCGGCAGCGGATGCATGCCGAGCCGGGCGAGCACGCGCTGCACCCCGCGAACGCCGATCGCGATCGCTGCCGTATCGAAGCGCTGCGCTTCGCCACCTTCGAAGAGCAGAACCCGCACACCACGCTGGGTCGCGACCTCGCGAAGCGAGCCGTCACGCAGCCGCGCGTCGATGGTCACCGGCGCGCCGAAGGCTCGTGCGAGCTCGCGCGTCTCGTCGTCACCGAGGTCGACGCGCAGCTGCGGCAAGTTCACGCGATCGTTCGTCGCCGTATGGAAGTCGATGCCGTACTGACACTTCGAGACGATCTCCTCCATGAAGAGGTGGGCGAGGCGGGCGGCGAGGGAGCCGCGCTTCCCGCCAGGGAAGGAGCGGTTGAGGTCGCGTCCATCCGGTAGATAGCGACTGCGGATCAAGAAGCCGTGCAGGTTGACGATCGGCACGGCGATGATCGTGCCGCAGAGGCGCGCGACCTCGACCTGCTCGAGGACTTGACGAATGACCTCGATGCCGATCAGTTCGTCGCCGTGAATGCCGGCGCTGAGCCACATGCAAGGTCCGTCGCTTGCACCGCGGACGACCCGCACCGGCAAGGTCAACTTGGTGCGCGTCGGTAGCCGCGCCATGTCGAGCTCGACATCGCTGACCGTGCCGGGCTCGAGCTGGACGCCGCCGATGTGGAAGCCCTCGGGATCGAGGGGCGCCCGCGACTTTCGACGTTTGGCGACCATCAGCGTCGGGACGCCCGCTCGGCCAACTGCGCCTTCATCGAGAGCACTGCCTGCGAGATGGCAGCCTCGAGGCCGTCGAAACGCTTGCCCCCACCGATCTCGGCCGGACAGAGCGTGCCGAGGTCGAGTACCGCGATCGCATGGGGGATCGGGTGCTCCTTGCGCGAAGCCAACTCGAGGCGGACGGCATAGTGCTGTTTCGGATAGGTGAAGCGCAGCGCGCAGCGGTCGTCGACGAGCTCGCACCGTAGCGGCAAGCGCAAGCGGAAGGACTCCAAACGCCCGTGCGTCGGCGCATCGCTGCTGCCAGCCTCGTTCGCGAAGATGAGGGTCGCCTTCGCGTTCGGCACGTCGGCCAAGGCCATCGACACCCGAGGTACGACGAAGTCCAACAATGGATTCGGCTCGAAGCGCAGCCGCGTCGTGCCTGGCGTCGCCGTGCCGCGCAGCGGCGAGCAGCCGGCGCTGGTCGCGATGAAATAGAGCTTCGACCACGGATTGAGGCATTCAGCGAAGGCACGCCTCGTATTCATGATCTCTTGGTCGCCGATCAACGACTCATCGACATGGGCCGTGACGACACGAACCTCTGCATCTGGGGACGCGCAACTGCTGCGATCCAAGTCGAAGCGATAGCGATAGAGCGCCGAATCGAGCGAGAGATCACGTTGCAAGACACGGTCGTCACCCTCGAGGCGTATGTCCGCCCACGTCGCGACGGGTTTCGACCACGGACGAACATGGAAGTCGAAGCTATACGTGCCGGCCGCGAGCCCCTCAAACGTCGTCTTGAAAGTGCCATCCCCAATCAACTGCATATTCTCGCGTTGTAGCGTCTCGCCCCGAGCCGTGACGGCGAAGTGATGCTTGACGATGGCCGCTGCCTCGGAATCGGTGTGCACGATGATGTCGACGTTCGAAAAGCGAACAAGCTGGATGTCGTAGCGCCGATCTTCACTCGTCGTACGCATG
>CALLZN010000326.1 GCA_937858895.1 uncultured bacterium
CCACGCTCCGAGGTCCGAACGCGACCCACCGCCGCGCGTGATGACGAGGACGTCGTAGTCGTCCTTGGCACGGGCGAAGGCGCGCAGCGCCTTCAACACGCTCGGGCGCAGGCGGTCGCCTTGGACGAAGCAGTCATAGACCGTGACCTCGAAGGCATAGTTCGTGCGCGCGAGCGTCTGGACGAAGTCGTTATAAGCGTCGGAGTCGAAGGCCGTGACGAGGGCCACGCGCAGCGGCACGGTTGGCATGCGCTTCTTCGCGTTCTTCTCGAGCAGGCCTTCCTTGGCGAGCTCGGCCAGGACCTTCTCGCGCCGCACCAACATCTCGCCGAGCGTGTAGCCAGGGTCGATGTCTTCGATCTTGAACTGGTACTTGCCGCGCGGTTGATAGAAGTCGACGCGCCCACGCACGCGGACCTTGAGGCCGTCGGCGAGCTCGAGCTTGTGGGTGGAGCTGCGCAGCCGGCGATTGATGATCGTCATCGCCGACTCGAAGATGACCGCCTCTACGACGGCCCGCGGCGGCGCGTCGTTCTCGTCTTCGGAGCCGCCAAGATCGTCTGGGTCGTTGCGCTCGACGAGCTCGAAGTAGCGGTGGCGCCCGCGTCCCTTCGGCTTGAAGTTCTGTAGCTCGCCGATGACCCAGAGCGACTCTTTGAAGTTCTGGTTGAGGACCTCGGCGACGCGGAGGTTGAGGCCGGAGACCGTCAGCGCGGTGCTGTCCTGGTCGACCTTCGCGAGCTGGAGCGAGCCGAGGTTCGCGGCCGTTCCGCCGCTCGTCAGCGCCGTCGCGACATCGGGCGAGAGGCGGAAACCGTGGGCCATGAAGGTCCGGACGCAAACCTCGACCTCGGTGATCGGCACCTTCCAAGTTCTCGATCCCTTGTCCCAGCGCCGACCCGGGATGGTCTTGACGACTTCGACGAGGTCCGGTCGGTACGGGAAGCTGATGAGGAGACTCGTCCCGTCCGGCGAGACGTCGATTTGACCGACCATGGGGCGAAGAGCATAGCGATGCGCCGGGGAACTACGAGACTCGGTGCATCGCGAATGCCGTCCCTCTGCCGACGGCAGCCGCCCGGGTTCATGACTAAGTGCTTGCTCTGAAGCCATTTGCGTATGGCTCTCTCGGGGGGATCCGGGCGTTACACCGCATTTGTTGGCCGCAGGAAGGACGACACTCCTTCAATCCATTCGAGTTTGTGATAGAACTTCGGGCTCTCGTCTCGTGCCTCTGCCGCCGTCATGAACCTCGCTCCCTTCTTGCCGCTGATCAGCGTCATTTGCCTCGTACTGGCCGGGCTCGCGAGCCTCACGCTCTCGCTCTCGGTTTGGCGTCGGCGGCGAGCCGCGATGCGCGGCGTCCATGGTGGACTTCGTCTCGTCGGCCACGCTGTGATCGGTACGGCCGTCCTCGGCCTCTTCGTCGTGTTGGTCGCCTTTGCGATTCGCAGCTTCTTTCCGCGCAGTGGCTCGGTCTCGACGGCGGACGCCCTCGTCGTGCGCGCCGACCCGCAACGCGGCGTGCCGCGTCTCGTCGAGGCGGATCGCGTGGACGCAGGTGCCGCGCTCGTCGTCTTCGAGCGAGCGATCGATGCGTTGCGGCGCAAGGTGCTCCTCGAGCGCAGCGCCGTCCTCGAAGCGCAGATCGAAGCGTTGCATCTGTCGAGCCTCGACTTCGCCGCCGAGCACCTTCGGCGCAAGCAAGAGGTCGTGGATGAGCGTCGGCGCCTAGCGGCCGAACGCCTCGCGTTCACGATCGAGGCACAACGACTCTCGACGCAGAGTCGAAGCGACATCATCGGGCACACGGTGCAGCAAGGCCGTGTGCGCGCCTTGCTCGGCGAGTATGACGCGCGGCTTGCCGCGGTCGAAGCAGAACTTGTCTTCGCGCGGCGACGCCGCGACTCCGGGCTCGGGCTCCTGTCCGAGGAGCTGGTTTCGCCACTGCAGCAGGCTTCGGTCGAGCGGAGTGAGCAGGTCCTCACCGCCGAGAAGCGGCGCATCGGTGACGAGCGCCGCGGGCAAGTTGCCATCCTGGCCGAACTGGACGCCGGCCTCGCCGCCCTCGAAGCTGCGCTCGCAGCTCATGCCAAGTGCGTGGACGAGAAGCTCGCGAGCCTCTGCGTGCTGCAGAGCCAGCTCGACGGACGTGATCGCGAGCTCGCGCGAGAAGAAGGCGCAGAACGCGAGCGCTTGCGTAGCCGACGCGAGGCGCTGGTGCGAGGGATCCGGGCCGAGCAGCGCCAAGCCGCTGCCGAAGTCGCGGTCGTCGACGGCGGCGACGCCGTGCTGAGCCCCGCCGCCGGGCGCGTGCTCTGGCGGCACCCGGCGCCCGCGGCGGCGACGCCCGGCGACCCCATCCTGCTCTTTGGTGGCGAGACCGCGTTGCGGGCCGAGTTCCGTCTGCGCGCGACCGAAGCTCGTCGTCTCGAAGACGCGGGCGAGGTCGTGCTGCTGGCCGAAGCCGCGGCCTTGCTCGAACCGAGGCTCAGGGCGCGCTTCCTATCGGCACGCCAAGCAGAGAACGAGGACGGCATGGTCGTCGCCCAGCTCAGCTGTCAGGGGACGCCATCGCAACTGCGCTACCTCGCGCGTGGTCATGAGCTCGCGGTTCGGCTCGACTGGCGCGCGCCGCTTTGGCGCGACGCGGTCTTCCTCGCAGGGATCGCGCTGCTGGGCATAGCCCTGTGCCTGCAGTTCGGCTTCGCCTTCTTCGTCCGACGGATGCGGGTAGCGCCGGCGCTGAGTTCGCGTTCGCTGCCTCCAGATCCGACCGCGCGGCCTGCGCGGAGGCTCGCCCAATGACGCTGCTCGAGGGTGCGAGTGCCGCGTATTGCGATGCACGTCCCCGAGGGAGCGCGCTCGGCGTCAGGGCTTCTATCGAAGTCGTTCTCTACGCCATCGGCGCGCTCATGGCTGCGTTGCTAGGCGTCTTCACGGGCTACTCACTCCTTGCCGTGTCGAGTGAAGACTGGCTCGAGGCGCCGTGGACGGGCGTGCAATCGTCCTTGCTCGGAGTCCTCATCCTGATCTTGGGCTTACGCATCAGCTATGCGTTGTCGCTCGCCTTGAGGGAGCACCTGCGGATACGGCGCTGCACGCCGAAGGACCCAGTAACTTGGCCCAGAGTCTCGATCCTCGTTCCGGCATTCAACGAGGAAGGCACGGTCGTCGAGGCCTTGCGGTCGACGATCGACATCGACTACCCCGACTTCGAGGTCATCGTCGTCGACGATGGTTCGACCGACAAGACGTTCGAGCGCGCTGCGTCCTTGGCCGGCAGGCATCGTGACCGGGTCGACGTGCAAGTCTTGCGCAAGGAGAACGCGGGCAAGTGGAGCGCGCACAACTTCGCGGTTCGGCACGCGACGGGTCGCTACCTCCTCTGCGTGGACGCAGACTCGCGTCTCGAGCCCGACGCGCTGAGGCACATGGTGCGGGCGATCGAACGGGACGAGAGCATCGCCGCTGTCGCGGGTCAAGTGCGCGTGCGCAACCGCGATGGCCTGCTGACCTGCCTCCAAGCCCTCGAGTACCTGACCTGCAATGGGTCGATGCGGACGGCGCAGAGCTTCGACGCGACGGTGCTCGTGGTGCCAGGGCCGATCGGCCTCTTCCGCCGTGAGGTCCTCGACAGAGTCACTGCGGAATTCGGTAAGCGAGGTTACGACGGCACGGGGGGGCGCTACGACGGACCCTTCGAGGACGACAGCTTCGCGGAGGACTTCGACTTGTCGCTCGCCGTCCTCCAGCTCGGGTATGGCATCGTCTACGAACCCCGAGCCGTGTCCAACACGAAGGCGCCGAGCACGCTGCGTTCCTTGATGAACCAGCGCTATCGATGGCAGCGTGGCTCGATCCAAGTCTTGCGCAAGGTCATGCGCCGTTCACGCGAGCGGCCCGAGCTGCTGCGTCCGGCCCTCTTGCGCTGGTTGCTGCTCGCCTACGCCGTGGACTTCGTCCTCGTGCCGCTCTGGCTCTTGATCGGGCTTCCATACTTGTTAGCGCTCTATTTGTCGGGATCGGCCATCGCGACATCGCTCTTGGGCTTTTTGCTGTTGATGTTCGGTACGAATTTCTTGTTGTCGCTTTGCTATGCGAGTACTCACAAAGATTCAAAGTGGCTCGCGCCGCTCTGTGTTGCGCACGATGTTTACAATACGTGCTTCTTACAGGCGATCCTCATCTTCGTCGTCTTCGATGAGATTCGCGGAACGCCGATGCGTTGGTCTTGACCCCGAATTGGAGAGTGTCATGCGACTCACCGAAGATTGCTCCGTGTCTTGGATCTGGCGCACGATCGCTGCAGTCGTGTTTGCCGTCGTCGCTGTCGCACAGGACTGTGGGGTGGCACAAGCGAGTCCCCCTTCCCGTGTCTACGGCTTCTTCACTAGCTGGTCCGTTTATGCGCGCAACTATCACATTGACGATGTGCCGGCAAAGGACTTGACGCACCTGGTTTACATGCCGGCCAATGTCGTCGCCGGTCGCATCGCGCTCGGCGATCCATATGCCGACGTTGACAAGTTCTATCCCGGCGACTCATGGGCCGTCGGCGCACTGCGCGGGTCCTTCCGGCGCATGCAACTCTTGAAGGCGAGGCACCCGCACTTGCGCACTCTGATCTCGATCGGCGGTGCGAACAACAGCGACGGCTTCTCTGCGGCGGTCGCTGATTCGCCCGCGCGCACTACCTTCGTGCAGTCGATCGTCGACTTCGTCGTGCTTTACGACTTCGATGGCGTGGATATCAATTGGGAGTACCCAGGCTCAGGACCCAACCCTGCAGACCCGCTGAACTACACGCTGTTCTTGCAGGAGCTGCGTGGCGCGCTCGACCAGAAGGCTGCCCAATTGCAGCGCAAGTTCGAGCTGACGATCGACGTGCCGCCGGACCGCGCGCGTATCGCGAAGCTCGACCTCGCGAAGATCGCGCCCCTCGTCGACTCGATGCAGGTCATGGCCTACGACTACTTCGTGCCGCAGAGTCAACCTGGGAACACGCGCGTGCAACACCACGCGCCGCTCTTCACCGTCACAGCGGATCCGCTTCCGGCGCCATACAGTAGTGAATTTCACGTCGCGTGGTCGATCGATCACTATCTCGCGCTCGGCGTGCCGAATCACAAACTCGGCCTCGGTCTCGCTTTGTATGGACGCGGCTACGCCGGCGTCTCAGGCGGACAGCAGGGCTTGTTCGGGACCTACACCGGGCCGATGAGCCAAGGAACTTGGGCGCCAGGCATCTTCGATTACAGCGATCTCGAGGCCAACTACGTGGGGCGCAGCGGCTACCAACGCGTGTTCGACCCGGAGCAGCGTGCGCCTCGCCTCATCGATGCAGCGATGGGTAACGTCATCATGTACGAGGACGTGACTTCGATCGAAGAGAAGGCGTGGCAGCTCCGCAGCCGCGCGCTCGGCGCTGCGATGGTCTGGGAGCTGTCGAATGATCGCAGCGGCAAGCTCGTCGGCGCGCTGCGCGCCGCCACCCTTCGGCCCGCATTGTCCACACCTGTGGCGAGCGTCAGCGTGGCGCGGCCTGCGGCCGTCCCCATGCGTCTCGATGGCGCTGCCCCGCGCGGCGCTCGCCTCTTTTTCATTACGCTCTGCTTCGGCGATCCGCGACCTGGCCTGCCACTTCCAGGTGACGTGCTGCCGATCGCGCTGGACCCCTTCATGGTCGCGATGTTGGGCCAGCTCGGCTCGCCGCTCTTTCCGGGTTCGGTCGGCTTGCTGGACCAGAACGGCCAAGCGTCGGCGTCCCTTCGTCTCGACCTCGTCCCGAGTCTTCCGCCCGAGCTGCTCGGACAGCGCATGCGAGCTGCAGCCTGGGTGCTCACGGGCAGCGGTGGGCTCACAGGCGAGGCGACGAACGCCTTGACGCTGCCCTTCGTGAACTGAGCCTCAGAGGCATCGAGCCTCAGAGCGGGTAGCGCAACCAGAGTCGAGCGAAGGTGCGAGCCAGCGCCTGCTTGACTTCGTCCAGCGCGGTGTCGAGCTGGCCACGGCCGAAGCTCTCTGGCAAGCGACGTCATGCGCAGGGCATCGAAGCCGCAGGGCCGGATTGCGGCGAAGGCACCGATGTCCGGGTCGACGTTTAGCGCCAGGCCGTGGAAGCTGACCCAGCGCCGCACCGCGATGCCGATCGAGGCGATCTTGCGCCGCTCGACGAAGACCCCGGTGCCGTCGGGGTCGCGTTCGCCATCGAGGCCGAAGTCCGAGAGCGTCGCGATGATTACGTCTTCGAGGAAGCGCAACCAAGCGTGGAGGTCGCGGCCGCGCCCCACGAGGGCGACGATTGGGTAGGCGACGACCTGCCCGGGACCGTGCCAGGTGCTGCGACCGCCGCGTTCGACCTGGATGAGCTCGGTGCCAGGCGCCGTCCAGTCGCTTGCGTCCGTGCGGCGGCCGGCGCTGTAGACGCCTTCGTGTTCGACCAACCAAAGCTGGTCGGCGCGCTGGCCGTTTGCGCGCTCGTCGACCGCTTCGCGCATCGAGGCGAGCGTCGGGCGGTAGTCCGCGCGTCCGAGGTCGCGCACTTCGAGCGGCGTGTCAGGCATGGCCGCGTCCGGCTGCAGCGATGCAGGCGTCGACCCAAGCCGGGACGACTTCGCCCGCCTTGCCGCAGCGGACCTCGTGGAAGGGGCCGCCGCTCGCCGCGACGTTGATCTCGACGCAGTGCGCACCCGCGCTGCGGGCGATGCTCGAGAAGCCGGCCGCGGGATAGACCTGCCCGCTCGTTCCGATCGCGCAGAAGACATCGCAGGTCTCGAGGAAGGCGCAGATCTCGTCCATGTGCAGCGGCATCTCGCCGAACCAGACGATGTGCGGTCGCAGGCGCGTGCCCGTGCGCGGGCAGCGATCGTCGGCGCCGAGCGGCGTCGTCCACGGCAGCGCATCGCCGTACTCGTTGCGCGCCGCGAGCAGCATGCCGTGCATGTGGAGCAGGCGTCGATGTCCGCAGCGATCGTGCAGGTCGTCGACGTTCTGGGTCACGAGCAAGAAGTCCTCGTCGAGGGCCGCCTCGAGGCGCGCGAGCGCATGGTGGGCGGCGTTGGGCTCGACCCGACAGAGCGCCGCGCGGCGCTCGTTATAAAAGCGATAGACCAAGTCCGGGTCGCGAGCGAAGCCCTCGGGCGTCGCGACATCTTCGACGCGATGGCCCTCCCAAAGGCCGCCCGCATCACGGAAGGTCGGGATGCCGCTCTCGGCCGAGATGCCGGCTCCGGTCAAGACGCAGACACGCATACAGGTCCTTATCGCGGTCAACGCATCGCCTGTCCAGCGATGTGGCGCAGGACGAGCAGTAGGTCGTGGTCCCGGTCGAACCAGGCGGCGAGGTCGTTGCGCAGCGCTTCTTGGCGCTCGACGCCGAGGGTGTTCTCGAAGTCGAGGGGGAAGGGCTTGCTGCGTTCGTCGACGAGCTCGGCGAGGGTCGCGAAGTTGCGCGTCGAATCGATGGTCTCGACGCTGCAAGCGCGAAAGCCGCTGTCCTCGAGCGCCGCCTGAAAGTCCTGCTCCGAGACGAGCGGCCAGTGGAAGTGCCGGCCCTCGCAGGCTTCGAGAGCATCGCAGTAGCCAAGCGCTGGGACATCGAAGACGAAGCGCCCACCCGGACGCAAGCTGCGCAGGACGGCAGCCAAGAACGTCGGCTCGGCGGGCAGCCATGGGAAGGACCCGAAGGCGACGACGAGGTCGAAGCGACCGCGCAGCCGCGCTTCCCCGAGGGTCTTGGCGTCGTCGATCGCGCTCTCGATGACCTGCACAGCCGGGTGGAGGTCGGCCTGGAGGTAGGGTTCTCCGGCGACGAAGGCGAGCAAGTGGCCGCTGTCGCCGAGGCGCGCGAGCAAGCCGGGAGCGAAGGCCTGGAGGTCGCCAGGCGGCGCCAAGACCAGGGCCCGCTCGCCCTGACGAGGCGCTGCGCGGTCGAGCAGGGTGACAGTAGCTTCGCTCATGCGCCCATGCTGAGCGTCAGCGGCCGCGCGTCCAGGTTCGTCCAGGCTATTTGTCGAGCATGGCGCCGTCGGCCTCGCGTGTTTATGACGTAACCCGGTGGCTTCTTCGTGAAGCGCTAGTCCGGACTCTGCAGGAACACCGCAGTAGGTGTTCCTGCATCGTTCGGGCGAGATCCAGATTCTTCAGTCGAGCAGTCGAGCAGGTGGTGGAGTCCGTGAGCGAGCATTCATATCGAAGCGAGTCCGATTCGATGGGCAGCATGCAGGTCCCCTCGGATGCGCTCTACGGCGCGCAGACGGCGCGCGCGGTCGAGAACTTTCCGATCAGTGGCTATCGCCTGCCGCCCGCCTTCTTGCGCGCGCTCGGCCTCGTGAAGCTCGCTTGCGCGCGCGCGAACCGTCGCCTCGGCGTCCTCGAGGGGGCGAAGGCCGACGCGATCGAACGCGCCGCGCGCGAGATCGCCGACGGTGAGCTGCTCGAGCACTTCCCGATCGATGTCTTCCAGACTGGGTCCGGCACGTCGACCAACATGAACGCCAACGAGGTCATCGCCAATCGAGCGGTCGGCTTCCTCGGCGGCGAGCGCGGCGACCGCTCGGTCGTGCATCCGAACAACGATGTCAACAACGGGCAGTCGAGCAACGACGTCATCCCGACGACGCTGCACGTTGCGGTCTTGCAGGAGCTGCGCAAGGCCCTCGAGCCGGCGCTCGCGGGCCTGCGCGACGCGCTCGCCGACAAGGCCCGCGCCTTCGCCGACGTCGTGACGGTCGGTCGCACGCACCTCATGGACGCGGTGCCGCTGCGCATGAGCCAGGAGGTGCGGGCCTGGGCCTGGCAGGTGCGCGAGGCGCGCGAGCGCCTGCAGGGCTGCCTGCCGCGGCTGGCGCAGCTGGCGCTGGGGGGG
>CALLZN010000327.1 GCA_937858895.1 uncultured bacterium
GCGTTCGCTCGGCTCCTGCGTGCCGCGGTCGGCTTTCGAAGTGTCGGGGCGGCCCTCACGGGACACGTCGTCTCCCGCGTCCTTGTCGGTTTGCGCTTCGCCACCACGCGCCTTCTTCAGGCCGTCGACCATCTTGCTGTGGTCGTCGATCATCTTCTGCGCAAACTGCTTGACGTCAGCGTTCTGAGCGCGTTTCACTGCGATACGGGCAAGCGCAACTTCATTTTTATTGTCGATCAAGAGCCAGGAGATCAAGATCGGATCCGCATCCTGCTGAGTCGATTGGCCGGTGCGAGTCGAAGAGTTCTTTGTCGCCGGAGACTGCTTCTCGGGCTGGTCCGTTGGCGACCCTTGTGCGGCTAGGGGGCAGCTGAGGAGAGTCGCGATGATTACTTTCGAGTGGAATTTCATTGTGTTCCTTGGAAGGAGTCTGAGTCGATCCCGCCTATTACGGCCCACGACGGGCTCGTTGCGGCGGGACGAGCATGTTGAGCAAGGGGCGTGCCAATGACGCGGCGCCGAAGTTCGGCGCATGAGCCGTACTTACGACCACGGGCGACACTTGCTTTGTCAGCGTTTCTGCAATCTGCAAAGGCTCATGCCGCGAAGCTCCGTCGACCATACGCTCGGTCGCCTTCCACCGATTCGAGCCATGTCAGCGAACGACGAAGACCAATGTCGTGCTGGTCAAGAAGCGGAACGGCATCTCGGGCGGCGCGCATCCGCCGTTCGCGTTGAAGAGGAGATTTTGGACCGCGAACTCGGCGCCGATCAGCTTCAAGTCGTTTGGGATGGGCAGGTCGAGCGATGCGCCTGGAGTGATGATGAAGGCCGGTGACACACCGAGCTTGCAGCCGGCCGCGCAAAGCGTCAGCAAGGGGCTCCGCACCCCGACGAGGAAGACCTGGCTGGTCGGCGCGGTGAGGCTCGCGCGAAGCCGCAGAACTGCGCCTAGCGACGCGCCGTTCTCGGCTTCGAGCAAGTGCCCACCGCAACGACTGGGAAGCGCGGTGACGCCCCCGAGGTTTGCGGTCCCGTCGAAAAAGGTGCCGCCGATATCCGGATTGCCGCTCAGTTGTTGCCGCGTGAAGCTGATGAAGGAACGGGCAACTTCGCCGCCGATCTCGCCGCAAGCTGCGATCTCTGGCACGCTCTCGCGCTCGGCCGAGCTTGCATGCACCGCTCGGTGGCCGTCGCTGAACGTGAAGGTCGGGACCGAGACAACCGCCGCATAAATGTCCGAAGTGCCGCCTGAGCCGGTCGATTCTGAGTAGGCATACGTGTAACGGTGGCCATCGAAGGCGAGGGTCGGGTCGACCTGGTTGACTGCCGGGACCGCACCAGGTTCCTTCGCGGTCAGCGCGAAGCGTGAACCGACGACCAGTCCTGAGACGGTCGGCGACAAGCGCCGGGCGAAGAGGTCCGAGTTGCCAGCGGCAACTTCCTGTGAGTAGACAGCCAAGAACGACGAACCTCGTCCGGCGACAGCGCCGAGCCCGCAGCCGAAACTCGCGTCGACGACTCCACGCTGTACCGATGACCCCGTTGCAGGGGCGGTCGCTGCGTGCAGATTGAAAGAGCTCGAACCGTGCCGCTCGAGGTAGAGGCACATCCATGGTTCGCCGTTCGCGCGGGCCTTGTTGATGCGAGCAAACGTCACGTTTTGTCCGGTGCCCGACAGCGTCGCGACTCGAGCCGCTGCGCCCGATGTCGTCACGCGAACGAAGGAGATCAAGCGCCCGGCGCTGCTGTCACTCGTGCACACGACGCCATAGACGCTACCGGTTGAGTCCGTGGCCATCGATCCACCGACGCGTGGCTCGATGTCGTCGATGCCGAAACCAGCGGTGTCGAGGACGGTGAACGTGTTGCTCTGCGAGGCGCTCGCCGCGACGCGCCGACGTCCAAGGATGACTCGGTCGGCGACTACCGTGTCTTCGTCCCATGCGATGAGGAACTGACGAGCCGCAGCGCTGGCCCCAACCGACGGATGCGACGACTCGCGCGACCCCGTAGCGACTACGACTTCTTCGACGAGATTGCCGTCGAAGTGGAAGCGCCGCGAGATGATGTCGGTGTCGGTGGTCGCGAACGTGCGTGAGTAGACCACCAACCAGAAGCGTGTGTTCGGCTCGAAGGCGACGTCCGAATCGCCAACGACATCGGCGCCTGTGTCGACGCTGATCGCGCGCACGATCGGATCGACCGTGATCGCGCCAGACAGCGGAGCGATCGCGGCCTGACTGAGTCTCAGTTCGATTCCATCCGCGCACAAGCGTGCCGGAGCGTGCACGCGGCGTCCGTCGGCGTCGAAGGCCGTGACATCACCGTAATGAACACTGCCAAGAGAGTCGTGTGCGAAGCTAAGTCCATCTGCGACATCGCTCGCTCGTAGCTCCGTGGCGACGCTGAGCCTCAGCACTAGGTCGCCGCTGCGAATGTCGGAGCGGACGACAAAGGTCTGCTCTACCTCGTTCTTGCGCAGGTGCCACGTCTCGGTGACCTTGCCGTGATCATAGTGGATGCGGTCACCATCGACCCGCGGCGCCGCGGCCAGCGTCGTCGACACTTCGACTTCACCGATGCGTGCCGAAGCCAGGCGAAAGTGCACGGGGTAGAGCCGATCGGCCTTGGCCCCGAAGTAGGGAAAGTAGTCCACGCCGTCGCGTCCGAAGCGCGCTTTGTAGCCTGGTGCTAGCACCCAGACTTCGCCACCTCCGGCGTCGTCGACATGCACGCCTTGCAGCGCGGTCCCCGGCACGACGTAGGGCGGAGGCGGATCGACCTGGCCGAACGCTAAGCTCGGTAGCAAGGCAAGGACGACGGCAGATGCGAGAGCGAAGTTCAGCTGGAAGAGGTGCGGAAATCGCGCGCGGGCGGTGCTCATATCGGTTTCTCCGCCGCCTAAGAGCCGCGGAAGCTAGGCGGCTTACACCCACTGTTGCATTAGATCCGCCTGCACGTTTGGAACAAGGGATGCGGACGGCGAACAAATGGGGTGATCCTGTTCGCTCTCTGACCCGACGCTGCCGCTGCATGGCTTGGGTGGACCCTGCGGTCTGCTGCAGCCACCGCTTGCTGCAGCCACCCGCTACCCGTTAGGGCCAAGGCGTGTTCAAATGACCTCGCCCACGGATCCTTTATCACTGCGAGTCTCGCCACATGAATCTACTGCAGCTTTCCATCGCCGCGACGGTGGTCATTTCGGTCCTACCGTCTCAAGACCAAGTGCTCGACTGGAACGACGTAGCCCTCACAGCCATCCGCAGCGGAGGGACTGCGCCACCGCCGGCGTCCCGTAACCTCGCGATCCTGCACACAGCGATCTTCGATGCGGTGAACGGGCTCGATGCGCGCTACGAGCAATACGCCGAGCACGCGCCAGCGCCACGCGATGCTTCTGCC
Source organism: uncultured bacterium (assembly GCA_937858895.1). Lineage (GTDB taxonomy): Bacteria > Planctomycetota > UBA1135 > UBA1135 > JACKHW01. The sequence goes on from CALLZN010000327.1 coordinate 3,406, forward strand.
GAGGCTGCCGCGACGACTGCGGGGCGCGACGTCCTGGTAGCCCTCTATCCGGCGCTGCGTACGACGATCGAACAGCGAGCAGCGCAAATGCTAGCGCAGATCGAAGACGGCGAACGCAAGTTGCGCGGCGTTTCGTGGGGCCAGGCTGTCGCCGCCGACTTGTTGGCTTTGCGACTCAACGACGGCTCTGCGAACACCGCGCCCTACCCGGGTTCGACTGAGCCCGGACGCTGGCGACCGCACATCTCCTTTGGTGGCCAAGTGCGGCCAGCCCTGTTGCCATTGTGGGGGAGTGTGCGACCTTTCGCCTTGCGCAGCGGCAAGCAGTTTCGGCCATCGGAGCCGCCTGCGCTTCGCTCATTCCAATACGCAGTCGAGCAGTGGGTGACGCAGCACTTTGGCGGCCGCGAGAAATCGTTGCGCAATGCCGAACAGACAGAGATCGCGCGGTTCTGGGCCTACGGTCCAGGCACGGTGACCCCTCCAGGCCACTGGAACCAAGTGGCCCGCGAGGTTGCGCGCACCCGCAAAGACTCGTTGATCGATCGCGCACGACAGTTCGCGCTGCTCAACATCGCGATGGCCGATGCCGCGATCGTGTCGTGGGACTGCAAGTATGTGATGGGCTATTGGCGGCCGATAACGGCGATTCAGCTCGCGAACACCGACGGCAACATCTTCACCCAAGCGGATCGCAAGTGGATGCCGCTGATCGAAACGCCGCCGTTTCCAGAATACAGCTCGGGGCACAGCAGCTTCAGCGCGGCGGCAGCCGCAGTGCTCGCCGACGTGTTCGATCGAGACGGCGTTCCCTTCAGCGTCGGCTCGGATGACTTGCCCAACGTGCGCCGCTCCTATTCGAGCTTCAGCGAGGCGGCGTGGGAGAGCGGGCTCAGCCGCATCTATGGTGGTATCCATTATTGGTCGGGGAACATCAGCGGCCTGTATTCAGGCTATTTGACGGGTCGATACGCGTTGCGAACCAAGCTACGGCGCCTCTGAGGTCGACCCGGTCGCCGCATGGATCGGCGCAACGCTGAGCCGTAATGGCCTCGGTGCTGGTCGAACTTTATCGTGTTCACGGACGCGGCGAGCCGATATGCAAGAGCGATGCCCTCCCTCTTGACCGTGCCCTACTTGGGCACCGCCGAAGAAGATGTCCTCGTCGCTGCTTGGTTCGTCGAACCCGGGGTGCAGTTCCGCAAAGGGCAGGTCCTCGTCGTGCTCGAGACCTTGAAGGCGAGCTTCGAGGTCGAGGCCGAGGCCGACGGCGTCCTGGTCGCTCGCATCGCGGCCCAAGGCGCGCGCGTGCCGCTGCATGCAGCCCTTGGCCTGCTCGCGGCCGCCGGCGAGGTCGTCGGCGATGTCGACGCCGTGGTATCCGACTTGGTGGCAGCGCACGGCGATGGCCAAGTGAAGGGCACGCAGGCAGCGAGTGATCGCGCGACCTCGATGGACGCGGCGAAGACGGTGCCCAAGCCGACAGTGGCGCAAGTCGCTGCGGCGCCGGCGGCGCGGCGGCGAGCGCGTGAGCTCGGCTTGGAGCTAGCTTCGATCTCGGGCACTGGCCGCGGCGGCATGATCACGGTCGCCGATGTCGAAGCCGCATATGCTGGTGGGGCAGCACATGGGGCCGCGCTCGCGGCGGTCGCCGTCGAGGATGCCGAAGCCGGTCGCCTCGATCCCGACTTCGTCGCGCAGCTGCGACGCGACACGGCTGCCTTCGCCGCGCTCTCGTCCGATTTCAAGGTCTTGCTCTATCGGCGGCACGGCGCGCAGATCGGTGAGGGCGTGCGCCTTGGCGACGGCGCGGTCCTCGTCTGCGACGTGTTGCGGCTAGGGGCATCGGTGCGCTTCGGCGACGCCGTTCGTGTCGAAGCAGAGGTCTTCGTCGCAGGCAACGTCACGCAGCTCTCGGCGCGTTGTCGCTTCCGCGCGACGCGCATCGAGCTCGGCGAGAACGCCTTCTTCGCGCCCGACGTCGAAGTCGGCGGTGGTGGAGCGATGGACCCAGAGGCCCTCTTGCGCGTCGGCAGTCACGGCTTCGTCGGTGAGCACAGCCACCTCAATCCGTGCCGTCCGCTCGTGATTGGCGACGAAGTCACGATCTCGCGCAACGCGTCGCTCATGACGCATTCGTTCGCGAACTCGATGCTCGAGGGCTATCCGAATCGCTTCGCGGGTCTGACCATTGGTAACCAGTGCCAGATCGGCATCGGGTCGACGCTCTTCCCCGGGGTCACGATGGGCGATGGTTCCATCCTGTTGTCGAACTCGGCCCTCGTGACGTCGTTGCCGCCGGGCAGGGTCTTCGCCGGTTCGCCGGCGCAAGATCTCAAGGCAGCGCGCGAGGACGTGGACGGCGCGCGGCGCCTGACCTTGGCCCAACGCATCGTGCGCGACTTCGCGGCGGCGCTGCGCGCGCGTGGGCGCGATGTCAGTTTGGAGGAGGACGGGAGCAACATTCGAATCACTGTGCGTGATGGAGCGGCGCTGCACGTCATGCACTTTTCAGAAGTGCTCGACCTCGAGCAGCGCGCCGTCGTCTCCGAAGACTTGCGCGTCGCGCTCTGTTGCGAAGCGGCCGCGCTCGCGTCGCTACCGCCGGAGCTCTGCGCCATCGACTTGCAGGGCAAAGCCATCCACGGTCGCTTTGGTCCGCTCGGCGCTGCGCTGCGCGAGTTCTTGCGCAAGCGCGGCATCCGCCTCGAACCACGGACGTGGACCTATCCGGGAGGCTGGCTGTGAGCGCGGCTGCCAACAACGCTCCTGAGGTCAGCGCTGACCACGCCTACTCGTTGCCGCACTACCGCTATATCTTGCGCCGCGCGCGCGAGCTTGGGTATCGCTTCCCGCTCGTGCGCGACGTGGCCTTTGGCGTGCGTGAAGGACGCTTCTTCCTCGTGCGGCACGACGTCGACATCTCGCCGTGGGCGGCCGAGCGTCTCGCTCTGCTCGAGGTCGAGGAGGGCGTTCGCACGACGTATTACTATCGCTTCCACGCGCCTTACTACAATTTGCTCGACGAGAAGGTCGCGGCGAGTGTGCGACGCGTTGCGGCGCTCGGCCACGAGGTGGGCTTGCACTACGAGCCCGGCTACTTCGAGGCGCTCGGCGACGACCCGACCGAAGGGACGCGACGTGACATCCGCGTCTTCGAAGAACTCGTTGGATTCGAGACGAAGACGATTGCGCAGCACCAGCCGGCCCAAGGGCCGCTGCTCGGTGAGATCTCGGAGAAACACGCCGACGCCTACCAGCGCGCACTCGTGCGTGACATGCCCTATTTCGGCGACAGTGGCTTTCATTGGCGCGAGGGCTGTGTTTGTACGAAGCTCGGTCAGCACGAGCAGATCCACACGCTCATCCATCCGCACTCTTGGACGATCTCGGGGGTCGCGTGGCACGACGTGCTGCGCGCCCACGCCGATGAACTATCGCAGCGCCTGCGCGAGGAGATGGAAGCCTACATTGTCGAGGTGACCGACTACTTGGCGCGGCGCGCCGCGATAGACGCTGCGCGGGCTGCGAAGTACGACCGAGAGGACGGCGCGCCATCGAACTAAGGTGGCGCAGTACCCCTTCCAGATAGCGCCTTCACCCTGCTACGATGCCGCGGGTTTCTGCAAACGCACGCTTCCCTTTTCGTTGGACTTCCTTCCGTTGACTCGATTATCCGTCGTAATTCCTGCCTACAACGAGGCTGACGCCATTCGTGCGGTAGTGCTGCGGCTGCGTGAAGTGCTGGTCGAAGCGGCGATCGAGTTCGAGGTGCTGGTTGTGGTCGATGGAGCAACGGACGCGACCGCCGCCGAAGCTCGTGAGGCAGGAGCAACGGTTGTCGAACACCCTCAGAACATGGGCTATGGGCGCAGCCTCAAGACTGGCATCCTCGCTGCGAAATACGATCTCGTGGCCATCACAGATGCGGACGGGACCTACCCCGTCGAGCGGATCCCCGAGCTCGCTCGCCTGTCCGAGCGCTTTTCGATGGTCGTCGGCGCACGCACGGGAGCCTTCTACCAGGGGAGCAGGATCAAGCGAATGGGCCGCTTTGTCTTTCGCCATCTCAGCCAGTTTGCAGCAGGGCAGAAGATTCCGGATATCAACTCCGGACTTCGTATCTTTCGCCGCCAGGATATCGTTCCGTTCTTCCCCGTCATCAGCGCCGGATTTTCGTTTACGACAACATCAACGCTGGTGTACCTGCTGAACGATTATTTTGTGCACTACGTCCCGGTCGACTATCACCGTCGCGCGGGAACTTCCAAGGTGCGCCATCTGCGCGACTCGTTGCGCGCCTTGCAGATCATCGTCGAGGCGATCGTCCGCTGTAATCCGATCAAGATCTTTCTCTTGCTCGCGTTTCCGTTCCTGCTTGTGGCATTGGGACTGACGATTTGGGGCATGATCGCCTCGAACTGGACGATCGGCCTGGGTGCTGTCGTCTCGTGGTGCGCTTCGGGCGTCTTGGTAGGACTAGGCTTTCTCGCAGTCGCCGTCATGCCGCCACGTCGATCGACTCCGAATCTGCTTCACATCCCGACAAGTCCGAAAGATGGCTCCGATACGACGGTCGATGCGGGGGGGAATCATGGCGCTTGATGAAGCGACCGGGGCGGCTCTTCTCCCTACCGGCGCAAAGACCATGAGTCCCGCGATGGCTTCGATGCAGGCCTACCCGCGTTACCTGTATCGCAAGATCCGCCCGTGTTTGGGACGACGCGTCTGGGAGATCGGAATCGGGCATGGAACCTACACGCGTTGGCTGCGGGATGATGGAGCGAGCGTGCTGGCCACTGATATTGATGCCGACTGCCTGGCGGCAGTGGCGACACGCTTCCTCGGTGATTCGGAAGTCACGACCTCGCGTGTCGACTTGACCGACGAACAAAGCGTCCGAGCTCTGTGTGACTTTCATGCGGATTCGCTCGTCTGCTTGAACGTGCTCGAACACATCTCCGAAGACGTTGCCGCCTTGCGCTGGCTCCGCGAATCGGTTGTCCGAGGCGCTCGCATGGGAATCGTGGTTCCGGCGCACCCGGCGTTGTTCGGGCGCATGGATGCCGAGGCGGGTCACTTTCGTCGCTACACTCGCGTGTCCCTTCGATCGGCCTTTGAACAGGCAGGTTGGCAAGTTGAACGAGTTGCATACTTCAATCTGCTCGGCGCACTGGGGTGGTGGTACCACAATCGTTGGCGAAAGGACGCGGGCCTCGAAGATGCCGCCGTCAATCACCAGATGTCCGCGGTCGACCGATGGCTTCCGCGCGTCGCCTCGTTGACCGACCCCCTGTTCGGTCGACTTGCGGGACTTTCCGTCTTTGGCATTGCCAAGAATCCGGGCTCCGTCTGAACCTCAATGTTGCATAACCTCCACCCGTCTGGCGGCCTCTGGAGGCCCCCTTTTGTGCCGAATCGTGCTCGACGACCCAAGGGGTCGCCTGCGCGCGCTCGTCACAAAATG
>CALLZN010000328.1 GCA_937858895.1 uncultured bacterium
GTCTGCGTCAGCAACCCGATCCGCAGCGCCGAGGGACCCTGGCGCCATGCCTGGGCAGACCTGCACGGCCAGTCGGAAGAGACCATCGGCACCAACAGCGCTGCCGACTTCTTCCGCTTCGCCCGCGACCTCGCGCCGGTCGATGTCGTCGGCCACCAGGGCAACGACTTCCAGATCACCGAGGGCTTCTGGCGCGAGCTCGACCGCCACACCGCCGCGTTCGACGCGCCGGGGCGCTTCGTCACGCTGCCGGGCTACGAGTGGTCCGGCAACACCGGCCTGGGCGGCGACCGCAACGTCTACTTCCCGTCGGAGGGGCGCCCCCTGCGCCGCTCGTCGCGCGCGACTGCATCGCACATCCGCGCATCCGTGGTCCGACTGTCTGATCGCTCGAGTGACTCTCGCGCGCCGCTCGGGCCGCGAGACCCCGACCAACGGCGATACAGACATACCACGACGACTTCGATGTCCTGCGGCAGACGAGTCGATAGACAGCGATGAAGAGGATGCGAGAAGATGGGTAAGTTCGATTTCGGGAGCCTGCCGCTGAAGATCGGCAAGGGCTTGCAGAAGGTCTTCGGTTCCGCCAACGAGCGCCAAGTCACGCGCATGGGGCCGGTCGTCGCGGCGGTCAACGAGCTGGCCTCGTGGGCCGACGGCCTCGATCGTGAAGCGATCTTGGCGCGCGTGGCCGAGTGGCGCGAAAAAGTACGCGACGGTCGCGCGACGCTCGACGACGCCTTGCCCGAGATGTTCGCGATGACGCGCGTCGCGAGCGCGCGCCCCAATGGCGAGCGGCACTACGACGTCCAGTTGGTCGGCGGCATGGTCCTGCACCAGGGCAAGATCGCCGAGATGATCACGGGGGAGGGCAAGACCCTCGTAGCCACGCTGCCGGCAGCCCTCAACGCGCTCAGCGGCAAGGGAGTCTACCTGGTCACGGTCAACGACTACCTCGCGCGTCGCGACCGCGATTGGTTGGCGCCGGTCTACGAATACTTGGGCTTTTCGGTCGGCGCGATTCAGAGTGAGATGGACTCGCGCACGCGGCAAGCGCAGTACGCTTGCGACATCGTCTACGGCACGAACAACGAGTTCGGCTTCGACTACCTGCGCGACAACATGAAGGTCCGCGTCGAGGACCAAGTGCAGTCCAACCTGCACTACGCGATCATCGACGAGGTCGACTCCATCCTCATCGGCGAGGCGCGGACGAAGCTCATCACCTCGGGCGCGCCCGAGGACCACAGCGACAAGTATTTGATGGCCGACCGCATCGCGCGGCAGCTCATCGAAGGGGAAGACTTCGAGGTCAAGCTCAAGGAGCACTCGGCGCTGTTGCTCGAGTCGGGGATCGAGAAGGCCGAGAAGATGGCCGGTGTCGATTCGTTCTACCACGACCCGAAGCACATGGACTGGCCGCACCACATCGAGCAGGCGTTGCGGGCCCACCATGTCTACACGCTCGACAAGGACTATGTCGTCAAGCCCGATGCTCAGGGCGGGGCCGAGGTCATCATCGTCGATGAGTTCACCGGACGCTTGATGGCCGGACGGCGTTGGAGCGATGGTTTGCCCCAAGCCGTCGAGGCCAAGGAAGGCATCACGCCGCGCCAGGAAAACCCGACCCTCGCGACGATCACGCTGCAGAACTACTTTCGCCTCTTCGACAAGCTCGCTGGCATGACCGGCACGGCGATGACCGAGGCCTCGGAGTTCGAGAAGATCTACAAGCTCGAGGTCGTCGCGATTCCGACGAACCGCCCGCTCGTGCGTCAGGACCTCGAGGACCTCATCTACCTCGGCGACAAGGACAAATACGACGCCATCATCACGGACGTCCTCGAGATGAACCGCATCGGTCGACCGGTGCTGATCGGGACGACGTCGATCGAAAAGTCCGAGCGCCTGTCGCGCTTCTTGACCGAGAAGGGCATCCAGCACGACGTCCTCAACGCCAAGCAGCACGAGCGCGAGGCGCAGATCGTCAAGGACGCGGGGCAGCTGAAGAGCGTCGTCGTCGCGACGAACATGGCCGGGCGCGGTACCGACATCAAGCTCGGGTCGGGGGTGCGTGAGCTCGGCGGGCTGCACATCATCGGCACCGAACGTCACGAGTCGCGGCGCATCGACAACCAGCTTCGTGGTCGTTGCGGGCGCCAGGGAGACCCCGGCTCGTCGCGCTTCTACTTGAGCTTCGATGACGACCTGATGCGCATCTTCGCGCGGGACTGGGTCAAGACCGTGATGGAGAAGCTCGGCCTCAAGGCCGGCGAGGCGATCGAGGCGCCGATGGTCAGTCGCGGCATCGCGAAGGCGCAGAAGAAAGTCGAGCAGCGTAACTTCGACATCCGCAAGAGCCTCCTCGAGTACGACGAGGTCATGGACAAGCAGCGCAAGTTCATCTACGCGCAGCGCCAAGAGGTCCTCGAGGGCATCGGCCTCGAAGACAAGATCCTCGGCATGTGGGACGAGGAGATCGAGACCATCATCGATAGCGTCAAGGGCGACCGGGACATCCCGCCCGACACGAAGACCCTCGTCGAGTGGTTCCGCCACAAGTGCGGCCCGGATGTCGAGCTGCCGAACTTCGAGGGCGTCGAGGCCGAGGACTTGGGGCGGCTCTGCACGAAGTTCATCGAAGAGCGCTTCGCTGTGCGCAAGCAGGAGTTCCAGGAGGACGAGTTCCCGCACTACTGCCGCTTCCTCTTGCTCGACGCGATCGACACCAAGTGGAAGGACCACCTGCGCGCGATCGAGGTCTTGAAAGCCGGCATCGGCTTGCGTGGATATGCGCAGGTCGACCCGAAGAACGAGTTCAAGAAGGAGGGCTTCGAGAAGTTCGCGCTGCTCAAGCGCTCCATCTCGGGGCAGATCACCGACCTCTTCTTCCGGCTGGTCCTGCGCCGCGACGACATGGAGGTCAGCGATCCCTTCGACGAAGGGCCGCCGATGGCCGCGATGCCGCCGGTCCGCGATCCTCAAGAGCTCCAGGCGATGATCGAAGCGATGGCGGCTGCCGGCCAATTGCCACCAGAGATCATGGCGGCCCTCGAGGCCGGTGGACGCATCGTCGTCGACAGTGCGCCAGGTCCGGATGGTCAGCTGCGGGTCTCGATCACGAACCCGAACGCGGCTCCTGCTGCTGGTGCTGCTGGTGCTGCGGAAGCGGGGGATGGTGGAGTCCCGACGACAGCGTCTATCGAAGCCGAGGCGCTCGTCGAGCCGAGCGCCGAAGTCGGCAAGGCAGCACCCATCGAGCAGGCGAGCGACGAAGCTCCCCTCGAAACCGTGCCCCGCGTCGGCCGCAACGAGGCCTGCCCCTGCGGCTCGGGCAAGAAGTACAAGAAGTGCCACGGTCGCGCCGATTGAACGACGCCCCGCATTTGCCTGAGCCCGAGGCTGAGCCCGAGCCCGAGGCTGAGCCCGAGCCGCGACGCGAGCCCGAACCGCGAATGGCAGCAGCCGAAGCGGAGGGCCGCGCAGAACAACCAGCAGCCAGACCACGCCGCCGACCCCCGGTGTCGCGTGTGCTCCTCGCGTTCTACAACGTCGTCTTCCTGATCGGGCTCTGCTGCTACATGCCGCTCTTCCTCTGGCGCATGATCGGCGATCGCTCGTATCGCCGAGGCTTGCTCGAGCGAACCGGTCGCGTG
>CALLZN010000329.1 GCA_937858895.1 uncultured bacterium
GCCGTCCAGTCAACGCGGCTACCTGCCAGCTCCGCTGGAAACGTCACGTTGCCAGTGAACACGGTGACGCGGTCTCCGCCCACGTTGTCCGCAAACTTCTCACTCAATCTCGCCGGATCTACGTTCGAATGCGACATCTCAAGAACGCAGGATTGCGTGTATGCGGAAGTGGGGCGATGCTGGGCCCATCGCCGAAATGCGATCGCGCGAATCACTCCGGTATCGAACGAAAAATCATCGACAGAGTACCCGGCCTGGAACCTTCCAACGTTCGCACCCCCTGGACCATAACTTGCGCCATCCCACGCTCGCTTTCCGCGCTCCCAGCGAGGAACGACGTCTAGGTCGCCAGGGTTCGGTGGAGCTATTGACTGACCGAGAACATTGGCGGTGAGAATGGCCACCATCGCACACAGATACCGCAAAGCTGTCATCATCACATCTCCTATAGCTGTAGTTTCGTCGAATGCTGCAGCGGCATTCCGTGTTGGTGCAAGGACATCACGTGTCGTTAGCGGTCAGGTAAATCTCCATATCTCGATCCTTTGCGCCAATCGACATTGTCGCTCAGAGTCGGATAGGGTAGACCCTACAGTCAAAGAAAGATTGTCCATGACAGCACAGGAGACATCACCTGACGACAGGAACGAAGCGCGCGCTTCACCGTCAGTCGGGATAGAAGCACGAGACAGCGTGCGACCCCGTCGCCGTCGCGCTTGCATCGCCGTCGAGTGACGGTTGCTCGCGGCGGCAGCGCTCCTGCACCTTCGGGCAGCGTGTCGCGAAGGCGCAACCGATCGGCTCGCGATCGGGCGATGGCGGGTCGCCGGAGAGGAGCACGCGACGCTGCGCGCGCGCCTGCCTCGGATCGGGGATGGGCACAGCGGAGAGCAGCGCGCGCGTGTAGGGATGGCGCGGGGCAGCAAAGACCGCGCGCTTGGCGCCGACCTCGACGATGCGCCCGAGATACATGACCGCGACGCGGTCGCAGAGGTGACGCACGACAGCGAGGTCGTGCGCGATGAAGAGATACGAAAGCCCCCGCTCCTCGCGCAAGCGCGCCAACAAGTTGAGCACTTGGGCTTGGATCGAGACATCGAGGGCGCTGACCGGCTCGTCCAGGAGCACGAGCTTGGGGTCGAGGGCGAGCGCGCGCGCGATGCCGATGCGCTGGCGCTGGCCGCCCGAGAACTCGTGCGGATAGCGGTTCAAGAAGCGCGGGTCGAGGCCGACCTGGAGCATGAGGCGCGTGGCCTCGATGCGACGCTCGTGCTTCGCGAGCTTGGCGGCGATGCGCAAGGGCTCGGTCACGAGGTCGAAGGCCGTCATGCGCGGGTTCAGCGACCCATAGGGATCTTGGAAGACCATCTGCACACGCTGCGGCATGCGCTCGCGCGCGCGCTCCTTCGCGGTCGTGACCGAGCGGCCTTCGAGCGTGATACTGCCTGCGTGGATCTTGGCGAGGCCGACGATGGCGCGCGCGGTCGTGCTCTTTCCACAACCGGATTCACCGACGAGGCCGAGCGACTCACCGTGTTGCAAGTCGAAGGACAGCGAGTCGACGGCACGCAACGGCCGCTTGGCGCTGCCGAAGCGCACCTGCAAGCCATCGACTTGGAGTAGCTTCCCGCTCATCGCAGCGGCTCCTCCCGCGGCGCAGCAGCAGCGGCTGCAGCCTCGAGCGCCGCGACTTCGTGCACCTCACGCCAACACGCAGCCCGGTGCTCGGTGCCCGGGCGCAGCGCGCGATCCAAGAGCCCCGGCTCCTCTTCGGCACAGCGCTTGACGGCAAAGGCGCAGCGCGGCCGGAACGGACACTCACGTAGTAGCGCCGACAAATCCGGCGGCGCACCCGGGATCGCACGCAGACTCTCGACGTCGCGGTCGAGACGCGGAATCGAAGCCAGCAGGCCGCGCGTGTAAGGATGCGCGGGCGCATCGAAGAGCGCCTCGGTCGCCGACGCCTCGACGATGCGGCCCGCATACATGACGGCCACGCGCTCGGCGAAGCCGGCGACGACGCCGAGGTCGTGCGTGATCAGGATGATGCTCATCGATCGCTCGCGCTGCAGTTCGCGCAGGAGCTCGAGGATCTGCGCCTGAACGGTCACATCGAGCGCCGTCGTCGGCTCATCGGCGATGAGCAGGTCCGGACGCCCAGCAATCATCATCGCGATCATCGCACGCTGGCGCATGCCGCCCGAGAACTCGTGCGGGTACTGCTCGACCCGCAGTTCGGGCCGAGGGATCTGCACTTCGGCCAAGGCCTCGATCGTCGCGCGACGCAAGGCGCGACCACGCAACCCGCGGTGCAGGCGCAGCACCTCCGCGATCTGGGTGCCGAGCGTCAAGAACGGATTGAGGCTCGTCATCGGGTCTTGGAAGATCATCGCGATGCGGCGGCCGCGCAGGCGGCGCTGCGCCGAAGCGCTGGTCGTCAACAGGTCGTGGCCGTCGAAGTCCAGGCCTTCGGCCGTCACGACCGCGTTCGGGCCGAGCAGGCCCATGACGGCCATCTGCGTGACGCTCTTGCCCGAGCCCGACTCACCGACGATGCCGAGGGTCTCTCCGCGCGCGACCTCGAAGTCGACGCCGCGGACGGCGTGGACCACCGCGTCCTGCCCTTCGAAGCGCACGTGCAGGTTTTTCACCCTGAGCAAGGTCTCGCTCATGCCTTGGCCCTCTTCTCGGTGAGGCGTGGATCGAGGGCATCGCGCAGGCCGTCGCCAACGAAATTGAGGGCCAGCAACGTCGAGCCGAGCGCGAGGCTCGGGAAGAGCACGAACCACCAGTAGACCCGCAGCGGGTTGATGGCTCCGAGCGCGTCGGCGGCCAACATGCCCCAGGACACATCCGGCGCTTCGACGCCGAGTCCGAGGAAGGACAAGAAGGCCTCGAAGAGCATGACGCGCGGGATCGTCAACGTCAGGTAGACGAGGACCACCGACATGACGTTCGGCAACAAGTGCCGCGTCACGACATGCCAAGTCGACGCGCCGAGGACCTGCGCCGCTTCGACGAAGTCGCGGTGCTTGAGCGACAGCACCTGCCCGCGCACGACGCGCGCCATCGTGAGCCAGTAGATCGCGCCGATGATCACGAAGAAGACGAGCATCTTGTCGCCGCTACCGCCACCTCCCCCGCTGCCTGCCGACGGCTGGGCGCGCAAGAAGGTCAGCAAGAAGATGACGATGAAAATGAAGGGGATCGAATAGAGCACGTCGACGAAGCGCATCATGAGCCGGTCGACGCGTCCGCCGAGGTAGCCCGAGAGCGCGCCGTAGCCGACGCCGATCAAGAGCGAGACGAGGGTCGCGACGATGCCGACCATCAGCGACACGCGCCCGCCCCAGAGGATGCGCGACAACAAGCAACGACCGAGCGCGTCCGTGCCGAGGATAGGGGCGACTTCGAGGTCGCCGAAGATCGCCGCGCGTGCGCGGATCATGACGCCGGCCACGGAGCCGGTCCCGCGAACGAGACGGTCTATGGCGAGCTTCTGCGCCTCGACGCGCGCTTCGTCGGAGAGTCCCTGCTCGTGGCGTTCGGGCCAGCCCCGGCGCAAGACCACGCCATCGCGCGTGAGATCCGGGTCGAAGGGCGCCAGCGTCTTCTCCTGCAGGCGGACGCGCGCGGGCGGTGCTATCGGCAGCAAGGGCGTGAAGAACGACACGACGAAGGTCAGCAACAAGAAGCGCAGGGACCAGCGCGCGATCCAAGACGCATCGAAGCGCCGCTTGGCGTCGGACCACAGCGTGTTGCCGCGCACCTTCGCCGCTTCACGAACGAGGGCCGCGAGGGCTTCTTCGTCGCCCTCGCGTGCTTTGCGCAGGCCGGGGTCTTCGACTTCAGCCATCGAGCTCCACGCGCGGATCCAAGACCGTGTAGCTGATGTCGACGAGCAGGTTCATCGACGACACGAGGGCCGTGTAGAGCAGCACGCAACCCATCGAGAGCGTGTAGTCACGGTTGAGCGCGCTCTGCACGAAGTAGGTGCCGATGCCCGGGATCGCGAAGATCTTCTCGATGACGAGGCTGCCGGTCAGGATGCCAGCGACGGCTGGGCCGAGGTAGCTCGCGACCGGCAGCAGGCCGCCGCGCAGCGCGTGACCAAAGATGATCCGCTGCTCTTTCAGGCCCTTGGCTCGGGCCGTGCGGATCCAGTCCTGGCCGAGGACATCGAGCATGCCCGTGCGCGTGAGCCGCGCGATGTAGGCGGCGAAGGGCAGACCGAGGCAGACGGCCGGCAGGATCAAGTAGCGATAGCCACCCCAACCAGCGGCCGGCAGCAGCGGGACCTCGATCACGAAGATGAGGATGAGGATCGACGCGATCACGAAGTTGGGGAGCGCGATGCCGATCGTCGCGGCGAGCATGAGCGCGCGGTCGAGGAAGCCACCGCGGCGCAGCGCCGAGACGACGCCCGCCGTGACGCCGAGCAAGAGGGCGATCAAGAGCGCGACGGCCCCGAGCGCGAGCGAACGCGGTAGCCCTTGGGCAAGGATCTCGTTCACCGAGTAGTCGAGGAGCTTGAAGCTCGGCCCGAAGTCAAAGCGCAGGACGAGGTCCTTCAAAGTCCGCCAGTACTGCGTGGCGACGGGATCCGCGAGGCCGAACTTGGCCTCCAAGCGCTCGAGGATGAGCGGATGCGTGGCCTGGTCGCTGCTGAGCGGCCCCCCCGGAATCATGCGCATCAAGAAGAACGAGATCGTGAAGACGAGCCAGAGCGTGGCTAGGAGCCAGGCGACTCGCCGCAACAAGAACCCGAGAAAGTGGCGCATCGACGGTCGCGGAGCTTAGCCGCAGCGACCGGAGCAGTCGAAGGCGGGCCCGCAGAAACGCGAAGCCCTGGTCGATTCAGGACCCTGCGCGGGCGCTCATGATCTCGCGGGCCAGCTCGAGGATGCGACTCGGGCTGAAGGGTTTGGTCAGGTAGTCGTTGGCTCCGCTCTCGAGCCCCGTGACCCGGTCGCTCTCCTGGCCCTTGGCCGTCAAGAGCACGAGGTGCACGTCGGCCAGCGTCGCGTCCTTGCGGACCTCGCGGACCACGTCGTAGCCGTTCATCTTCGGCATCATGACGTCGAGGAAGACGAGCACGGGGCGGTGCTCGCGAATCATCGCGAGCGCCTCTTCACCGTTGCGGGCCTCGATGACGTTCATGTTCCCCTTGCGCAGCACGAAGGAGAGCGAACGCAGGATGAAGGGCTCGTCGTCGACGACGAGGATCTTGTCGGTATCAGTCATTGCGTGCTCACGGCGCCGGCCAGCGCGGGACGGCCTTCGGGTTGTTGAACTCGGCACTTGATCACGACGACGGTCACGTCGTCGTCGGCGACCCGGTGGCCAGAGTGCGCTTCGACGCGGTGGTAGATGCCATCGAGGATGTCCGAGGCGCTCGCGTGCTGCAGGCCTTCGACGACGCGAGCGAGGCCGTCTTCGTCCAGCATCTGCCCCTTCGCGTTCGTAGCCTCGGTCACCCCGTCCGTGTAGAGCACGAGCAGGTCGCCCTCTGCGAGCCACAGCTCGCTCTCGTCGTAGCTGATCTCGGGTAAGAAGCCGATCATCGGCCCCCCGCCGTGCAGCCATTCGATCGAGCAGTCTTTTCGTAGCACGAGCGGCGGGTTGTGGCCGGCGTTCGCGAAGCGCATGCGCGCCCCGCGCTCCGCATCGCGCTCGAGGACGGTCAGAAAGAAGGCCGTGATGAAGAGCTCGTTGCGCACGAGGTCTTCGTGCAAGCCACGGCAAAGGTCTTGCAGTGCGCTCGCCGGAGATGCCTCCCGCCGCAGGATCGACCGCAGCTGGCTACGCGCCATGACCATCGCCATCGCCGATGCCATGTTGTGGCCCGACACGTCGGCGATCACGCAGTGCTGTGCGCCACCTGGTGACTCGACGAAGTCGAAGTAGTCGCCGCCGACCTGGTTGGCTGAGCGATTGCGGCCAGCGACATCGAGGGCAGCCCAGGACGGCGCGTGCGCCGGGATCAACGTCTCTTGGATCGTGCGCGCGATCTGCAGTTCCTTCTCGGCTGCGGCGCGCTCGCGCGTGCCGAGCGCGAGGCCGAGCAGGGTGCCGACCGACTGCGCGAGGTCGGCGTCCGGGCTGCCAAAGGCGCGGCCCGGGAGACCGTCCTCTCGGTCGAGGAGCACGAGGGCGCCGAGGACCGCGTCGCTCTCCTGCCCGAAGCAGACCGGCACGACCATGAGCGCCTGCTGCGCCTCGGCCTCGAGGCTCAGGGCCGTGACCTCGTACGACGAGATGGCGCCATAGCGCACCTTCGCATCCGCGAGAGCGTCGGCGACCGGCCCTGGCGTGGATTGGTAATCCGTGACCTGCAGTTCGGCGTCGCCTGCCGCGATGCGCAGGACGCGGCCAGGCGCGAAGTCGCGGGCGCGCTGAATGAAGGCGCTCGAGCGCACGCCGAGCGCCGTGATCAGCGAACCCAGGCAGAGCTCGACCATCGCCTCGACCGTCTCACACGTCGGCAAGCGGTCCGACAAGTCGTGCATCGAGCGGATCTGCTCGAAGCAGGTCAGCAAGTGCTCGGTCGTGTCTTCGGCCTCGTAGTCGCGCATGCGCTCGCGTTCGAGCATGCCACCCACGAGGTCGGCCAGGCCCTGAACGGCATCGCGCGACTGGCGCGCATCGTCGGTCACGATGACCCAGAGCACGACAGCTTCCCGTAGATGGACGGCGCGGACCGCGCACTGCCGCGTCGTCAAGAGGCCGACCACCTCACAACGCTCGGTGTCGATGCGAGTCTCGAACGAGGCGTCGGCGGCCATGCAGCCACCGGAGACAAGGCGTCGCCCACTGACATCGAAGACGTAGAGCGCCGACCGCCCCTTGTCGTCAGCGACGCGCGTCATGAAATCGACGAGGGCCTGCGCGAGGTCCTCCGTCCCGACAGCGGTCATCGATCAGACCTCGCTTTCAACGCGAGCGACGGCTTTGGTCAAGACGAGGATGTTCTGTCCGTTCTCGTAGCGATACTCGAGTTCATCGACGACCTCGCGCATGAGGCCGATGCCGTAGCCGCCTTCGGGGATCGCCATCGGGTCCGACGTATCGGGTAGCGACCAGACGGCGGTTGGATCGAAGCGCGGTGCGTGGTCGCGCAGCTCGATCACGAAGCTCTGACCGTCCCAAGACAAGCGGAGCTCAACGCGAGGCTCCTGGCCGCGGCCGTAGCCATGGCGCAGGATGTTCGACAAGGCCTCCTGGATCGAGACCAGGATATTGAAGCGCGTCTGGACCGGATCCTCTGGGAAAGGGATGCGCTCGAGGACGGTTTCCGCGGTCTGCCA
The DNA here is from genome assembly GCA_937858895.1 of uncultured bacterium. Taxonomy (GTDB): domain Bacteria; phylum Planctomycetota; class UBA1135; order UBA1135; genus JACKHW01. The sequence goes on from CALLZN010000329.1 coordinate 7,308, forward strand.
GAAGAGCTGGAGATGCTCGGCTCCCCCTCTGGATTGCAGTAGGACTTGCGTACTCATCTAAGGCTCCGGGCGGGTCCGTGGATCCAGGCTCTGGCCATCCTTCGCTCTGCTATCGGCAGCGGGGAGCCTGGACCTGAATCTCGCCCCTTCGTCTGCTATCGTCGCCGCCATGAGGGGAAGCGCATGCACGACGTCGAGCCGGGTCTCGACAGCTCGGGTCTTGGTCGGTCGTCTCTTGGTCCTGGGCGCCTTTTTCTTCGTGCTCGGCTGTCGCGCCGCGCCCGAAGAGCAGCGCTATTACGACGACGACATCCCAGCGCTCTCGTCGGAGGCAGTCTTCGCGCCCAGCTCCGGCTCGGGAACCCTCACCATTCATCGCTTGCGCCGCGTCCTCGCGGCGCGTTCCGAACTCGACACCGAGCGCTGGGCAGCAGGCATGCTCCGCATTGCTTCCCTCGAGCTCGCGCTCGACGAGCCCGCAGCGGCGCGGAGCGTCGCCTCCGAGGTCGTCACGTCCAAGCGCGGCCCCTCGGCTCGCGCCCGCGCCATCGGCGGACTCATCGTCGGTCGAAGCCTCGTCGCCGAGCGGCGGCAGGCCGAAGCGCGCGAGGTCTTCGATGAAGCCAGGCGCATCGCCGTCGATGCGCCCCTGATCGCGATGCTCGATGGCGAACTCGCCACGCTGCGCAACTTCGATGCACCCCGCGCGCGCGATCTCGCGATCGTTGCCCGCTCGACTTGGGGGGCTGCGCCTGCGCGCGACGACCGCATGACGCCGATGGGCAAGCCAACCCGTATCACGATCCACCACTCAGCGGTCTTCTGCAGCGACACAGCTCGCCGTGGCTTCGAGGTAACGCGCATCTTCCAGCGCACCCACGTCGAAGACCGTGGCTGGGGTGACATCGGCTACCACTGGCTCATCGACCGCAAAGGTCGCATCCTCGAGGGTCGCGACATGCGATACCAAGGGGCCCACGCCGGCGACAACGCAGCCAATCGCCAGAACATCGGCATCTGTCTACTAGGCAACTTCCAGCCAGGGACGAGCGAGCGCGCGCAGCGACCGAGCCGCGAACAACTGGCAGGCCTCGAGCAGCTCGTGCGCTCGCTGGCGCTGGCATGGGACATACCGGCGCAACAAGTCGTGACGCACCGCGAGATCCACCCGAAGGGCGTCGGAGCGACGGCTTGTCCGGGCACTTGGTTGACGCCCTTCGTCGAAGACCTGCGCGTGCGCATGAACGACGCGCTGGCGACGGCCCCGCGCTGAGCCTCGGCCGCGCGACGCCTCGGCCGCGCACCAGAGCATTGTTGCAGGGCCTTGCCGCCGCTGCAGGCCGTCACGGTGGCATCTGCGCGCAGTGACTTCAGCGCCTTGCTGCGCTGGCTATGCTCGGCTCGAAATCACTCCGGGCCATGGCTCGCGTGATAGGCTTCCTCGGAACGCGAATCTGCCTCGCTTCGCCGAGAGTACGAGCCGACATGCGTCACCCCGCACGTGCGTTCCCTCTGCTGACCCACCTCGTCTGTCCAAACCTGCCGCGTGCCGCCACCTCCATGCGCTTCGAGCTTCCATCATCGGTCGCGATCATGCTGCTCCTCCTCTCGCTGCTCGCCGCATGCGCGAGTTCCGAGTATCCGATTCGGGAGGGCTACCAGTTCGACTTCGCCGCCAACGAAGAACGCTCGGCCCTGCCCCTCCTCGGTCCCGGCGCGACGATTCAGATCAAGTTCCGTCGCACGCCCGAGCTCAACGAGACCCAGGTGGTGCGCGCCGACGGCATGATCACGATGCCGTGGATCGGCGATGTCGACGTCAACGACAAGACGCCCGAAGAGGTGGCCACGACGTTGTTGCGCTCCTACGAGGGCAAGCTCATCGAGCCCGAGATTCGCGTGCTCATCGACAAGCCTGCCAACCGCCGCGTCTTCGTCGGTGGTCAAGTCCTGCGGGGCGGCGCGATCGAGATGCCGGGACGCATGACCGCGCTCGAGGCGGTCATGCAGGCCGGCGGTCCGGACCTGCGCGAGGCTTGCCTCGAGACCGTCGTCGTCGTCCGCCAAGAGAGCGGTAAGCGCATCGGCTACATGGTCGACCTCGCCAAGTCGCTGCGCGGTGAACCGGCAACACCCTTCCACTTGCGCAACAACGACATCGTCTACGTGCCGCAGACGACGATCGCGAAGATCGACCAGTGGGTCGACCAGCACATCAACAAACTCTTCCCGCAGTTCGGGCTCTTCTATCGCACTCCGATCGGCGGCGCTGCCGAGCTCGGCTTCCAGACCACGAGGTGAGGGCCGTGAATCGCAAAATGCCACGCATGCGCTCGCGCGTCGCGAGTCCGCAGGACGCCCTCGCCATCCTCGAACGTCACGCGAAGTGGGCCCTCGCCATCGCTTCACTGACCTTGGTCGTGGCGACCCTGGCCTACCTCTTCTTGCCTCGCAGCTACGAGTCGACGACCCGCCTCCTCGTGCGCGTCGGACGCGAGAGCATGCGACCCGACCCGACTGCGACGATGGGTCCAACGATCGGCGTGACCCAGACTCGCAAGAGCGAACTCAACTCCGAGGCGACGATCCTCCGCAGCCTCGACCTGCTGCAGAAGGTCGCGAGCGAAGTCACCAAGGATCCCGAAGAGCAACTGCGGGTCGTTGCCTCGCTCGAGCGCAAGCTCAAGGTCCAGGTCGAAGAAGAATCCAACGTCATCACGGTGCAGTACCGCGCCGAGGACGCGGACGCAGCGCAGAAGACCCTGCGAACCCTCATCGATGAGTTCCAGTTGGCGCGCGTGCGCAGCCGGAGCACACCGGCGAGCACGACCTTCTTCGAGCACCGCGCCCAAGAAGTCGCGGTGCGCATCGAAGAGACGCGAGCGGCCTTGCGTGAGAAGCTCGACGCGATCGGCGCTCAAGCCCTCGACGAGCACAAGCGCTCCTTGCTCGCGCGCCACGACAGCCTCAAGAGCAGCGTCGCCGAAACCCAAGCAGGCCTCAGCGTCTCACGCGCCCGCCTCACTCGCATCGAGGCGAGCATCGAAGGCCTCGACCCGATGCAGGTCCTCGAAGAGACCGACGGCCCGAATCCATCGCGTGACGAGGTCGAGAAGGCGCTCTGGACCCTGCGCCTACGCTTCGAGGGCGCAAGCGCCAACTACCACGTGGACTCGCCCTTCATGCAAGACCTCGCGGCGCAGATCGAGCGCACGCGCGAGACCTTGGCGCAGCTCCAGACTCCACGGCCCATCCTGCGCCGCGGCATCAATGCCAACCGACAGCGCCTCGAGCTCGACCGCATCAGTGAGCGTACGGTGCTCGCAGGCCTCGAGGCCAAGCTCGAGACGACGCACAAGGAGCTCGCGAACATCGAGAAGCAGATCGCGGCCCTCAACCTGCACGAAGGCAGCATCGTCGTGCTCGAAGCGCAGCTGCGTTTGCTCGGCGCCGAACGTGAACGCTTCCTGGCGGCGCTCGAGCAAGCACGGGCCGATAGCGCGATGAACGATGAGCGAATCTCGAACATCGCGATCATCCAAGAACCGACGCTGCCACGCGGTCCAGCCGGACCGCCGCGCATGTGGATCCTCGTCGTCGGCGTCGTTCTCGCGATGACCTCGGGCATCGGGACGGCCTTCCTCGCGGACTTCTTGGACTCGTCACTACAGATTCCGAGCGACGTGACCAATCGTCTCGGGTTGCCTGTCCTCGCCGGCTTGCCGCGCCACCGTTGCTTGCGCGCGCCGATCGCTCGTCGACTCGAGCCCGGAGATGAAGTGACGCTCACGAACGAATTGCGTCGTGAACTCGGTTTCGTCGTCGGACATGCACTCGCATCGGATGAAAAGTGTACCATGCTCGCCGTCACGAGCCCGCTCGAGCGAAGCGGCGTGTCGACGATCGCCTTCCACCTCGCGACGCGCATCGCGACGTCCGGCATCGGCGACGTCTTGCTCGTCGACGCAAGCGACAGCCTCACGAACCTGACGCGTAGTCTTCAGCGAAAACCCACAAAGGCGCGGCAAGCTCTCACGCGCAACCTCCACTTTCTGCCGAGGTGGATCGAGAACTGCGACGCCAACACCCTCATGTCTGCAATCGAAGCCAACGGCGCATCGACGCGCTTCATCGTGATCGACCTCGGATCGACGACGACCTCCGGAACTGCCCTGGAAGTCGCGAAGCGCGCCCACCGAAGCCTCCTCGTCCTCTCTCCCAAGACCGATGCCGCGACCGCCGAGCGCAGTCTGAGCATCCTGGCCTCGCACGGCGTCGAGCTCCTCGGTGCCGTGCTCAACTGCCAGGAGCTTCGCATCGGAGCCCAGCCTTGAACTCGCAACTCCAGTCTCATGACCAGTCCCACGACCAGTCTCGCGATGAGTCCCGCGATGCGTCTCGCGATGAGTCTCGCGATGAGTCTCGCATGAGGAGCGTAACGTCGAGCATCGACGAGGGCCCGGAGGCGGAGGTCCGTGACGTCGACGCCATGGTCTTGCACCCTCGACATTGGTTCGTCGAAGAGGTCCTGACATCCGCGCCGCTCGTGATCAGCGATGCGCTGGCCTTCGCGGTCTCCATCTTGGTCAGCGTCTTCGTGAGCCAAACCCTGGCCCTCGACAGCCCCGACTGGAGCCACGTGGCTCCGAGCGTGGCGGCGATCTACCTGATCGTCGCCTTCTCGACCGGCCTCTATCCAGCCTCGGCTATCAATCCCATCCTCGAGCTACGTCGCATCGTCCGCGCTTCGGCTCTGGCCTTCATCAGCTGCGCGGTCTTCATCTACGGTTTGCGTGAAGTCGTCTTCAGCCCTGTGCCCATCCTCTTCGCGATGCTGGTCACGGCGATCACCATCCCGACGGCGCGCGGCATCTCGCGCAAGTTCTTGGCGCGTCGATCCTGGTGGGGACGCAGCGCGACCATCGTCGGCGACTACGAGAGCCTGCAAAACTTACACACGCGACTGGCGCGGCTGCGCCTGCATGGTGTGCGCCCCCTCACGTGGCACGCCGAACTCGACGACGGCACACTCGGCGAGATCGCCGCCAAGCATCCCAACTGGCTCATCCTCAGCACGAGTGAGGCCTGGGAGTCGATCTTGAGTCGCCCGATCGCGAGTCAGTTCCGCCACATCTCGGTCCTCGTGCCGAGCCTCGGACGCATCTTCGGCCAGAGCTGGATCGAACCCGCCTACGTCGGGTCGTCGACGGCGATGCACTTCCGCAATCGCCTCATGTTCCATCGCTATGCGGTGGCCAAGCGCTGCCTCGACCTTGCGATCTGCCTGCTCGCTCTGCCCTTCGTGCTGCCGCTCTTCGTCGCCTTGACCATCCTCGTCAAGCTCTCGTCCAAGGGGCCGGCCTTCTTCGGCCACGACCGCCTCGGTCGCGACGGGGCGACGATCAAGGTCTGGAAGTTCCGCACCATGGTCGTCGACGCGCCGAAGCGTCTCGCCGAGTACCTCGACAAGCACCCCGAGCTCGCCGCCGAGTGGGCTGCGACGCACAAGCTCAAGCACGACCCGCGCGTGACGGCCATCGGACGCTTCTTGCGGCACACGAGCCTCGACGAGTTGCCGCAACTGGTCACGGTCCTCCAGGGGAACATGAGCCTCGTGGGCCCGCGGCCCATCGTGCCGGACGAGATCGTCAAGTACGGCGACGTCTATCAGCTCTACAAGCAGGTGACGCCAGGCGTGACCGGCCTGTGGCAGGTCTCGGGGCGCAACGAGACGACGTATCCAGAGCGCGTCGCCCTCGACGCCGCCTACGTCCGCAACTGGTCGATCTGGCTCGACCTCTACGTTCTGTTCCGGACGATCAAGACCGTGCTGCGTCGGGAAGGCGCCTTCTGACTTGCGTGTCCTGCTCGTCACCGAGGCGAGCTCGGCCGGCGTCGGGCGCCACGTCATCGATCTCAGCTCGGCGCTCGTCGACGACGGGCATGACGTGCACCTGGTCTACGCGACCGGGCGGCAGGACGAGGCCTTCCGCGAGGGCTGTGCGGCGCTCGCGGCGCGGGCACCTGCGCGCTTCCAGAGCAACATCGTGGAGATGCGCCGAGGGCCGCACCCGAGCGATGCGAAGGCGCTGAAGGCCTTGCGGCGCATCGTCCTCGAGCACGGGCCCTTCGACGTCGTCCACGGCCAGAGCTCGAAGGGCGGTGGCCTCGCGCGCCTCATGCGCGGCGCGCGCGGCATCGAGGATGCCGCCATCGTCTACACGCCACACTGCATCTACACCCTCAACCCGGAAGCCTCGGGCCTCAAGCGCGCCCTCTTCGGCCGCGCGGAGCTCTGGCTCGCGCGGCGCAGCGACGCCATCATCGCCGTGTCCCCGAGTGAAGAGCGCCATCTGGTCGAGCTCGGTATCGACGCCTCGATCGTGCATTGCGTGCCCAACGGCATCCGTGCGCCGCGCTGGATCGACAAGGCGAGCGCACGGGCGAAGCTCGGCCTCGACAGCGACAGCGGCAGCGACCGCGTCGTCATTGGCTACCTAGCGCGGCTCTCGAAGCAGAAGAACCCGCTGCTCGCGATCGAGGCCATGGCGCGACTCGTCAAGAAGCGCGGGGACGTCGTCCTCGCGCTCGCGGGTAGCGGCGACCTCGAACAAGAAGGCCGCGCGCTCGCCGACCGACTGGGCCTTGGTAACGCCATCGCTTGGCTCGGCTACCAGCGACCAGACTTGGTGCTCCCGGCCTCCGACCTCTTCGCGCTGTCGAGCGACTACGAGGGCATGCCCTACGTCTACCTCGAGGCGCTCGCAGCGGGGCTGCCGATCGTGACGACCGACGTCGGTGGCGCCGAGCTCGCGATCCGTAACCGCGAGAACGGCATCATCGTCGCCCGCGGCGACGTCGCTGGCTTCGCGGCCGCCCTCGAAGAGGTCGTCGCCGATGCTGCGCTGCGCAAACGTATGGGTGCGGCCTCCAAGGACCTCGCGGCGCGCTTCGACCTCGAGCACATGCTCCGTGGCACGCTCGCGGTCTACGAAGCTGCGCGCGAGCGACGCCTTGCCCGCACTGCGTCGAGGTCCGCGTCGTGATGAGCGACGAGCGGCCGCACTTCGTGCTTCGGTGGCTCACGTTCGCGGCGCTCTTCTCGAGCGGCGTCGTCTTCAACGAGCCGCCGCTGACCGACTTGCTGTTCTTCTTGACCTTCGCGGTCGCGGTCTTCCACAAAGACGCCTTCGAGCTGCGTGGCTTCGGCGCAGTACTCGCTGGATCGATCGTGCTCTTCTTGCTCGCGAACGGCCTCTCGCTCATGGCCGCCGAGACCCACATTGCGGCGACCAAGTACCTCGTCGTCACAGTTTACTTGTTCGCGATGTTCGTCTTCGTCGCCGGCTGGATTGGCCGCTCGGGCATGGACGGCTACGCGTTCTTGACGCGCGCCTTCATCAGTGGCGCCTTCCTGGTCGGCATGATCGGCATCCTCGCGCGCTTCAACTTGATGCCGCGCTCGGAGCTCTTCTTCCTCGGTGGCGACGGCCTGCGCATCAAGAGTACGTTCAAGGACCCGAACGTCTTTGCGCCCTACATCGTCGCGGCCTTCATGCTCGTGCTCAATGACGCGCTGACCCGCCGGCGCAGACTCTGGAGCGCTGCGGTGCTCGGCCTCGTCTTCGCGCTGTCGATCCTCTTCGCGTTCTCGCGCGGCGCGATCTTCCACTTGGCGGTGTCGCTCTTCGTGTATGCGCTCTGCGTCGTCTTCTTGGTTCGCGATGCTGCGATCACGAAGCGTTTCGTGGCGGGCGGCCTCGTCGTGAGCTTCGGGGTCACGGTCTTCGGCATCTATGCGATCGCCGCGACAGGCCTCGACGGGTTCTTCGCGGAGCGCATGAAGGTGCAGAGCTACGACTCGGAGCGCTTCGCGATGCAGGCCCTGACCCTGCACGTGGCCGCCGAGAATCCGCTCGGCATCGGCCCCGGTGAGTGGAACGTCACGCGCTTCGCGAACGACCCGCACAACGTCTACCTGCGTGTCTTGGCGGAGAACGGCGTGCTCGGCACGATCGGCTGGATCCTCTGGTGTGCCTGTTGTGCGACGGCCGCGCTGTCGGGCATCCTGAGGCGCACGGCGGCGGCGCCGATGCACGCGGCCTGCTTCGCGATTCTCCTCGGTCTCTACGCCGAAGCCATGATCATCGACACTCTGCACTGGCGCCACCTCTTCCTCGTGGCCGGACTGCCGATCGGCTTGCGCATCGCCGAGGCTCACGGCGCCATCCGGGAGCACGAGGGCACTGAGCACGACAGCACAGAGCACGACAGCACAGCGCAAGACAGCACAGCGCAGCCGGGGAGCGCGCCGAGCCAAGGCATGAGGCGCGGCGCCCACCAGCCGCTGGTCACCCCGCGGGAGAGCGCTGTTTCCTGAGATGGACAGTCAGCCTGAGCGCCAGAACGATGCGGCTGCCGACGCCGCTGCGCGCAGCGATCCGCTGCGTTCGCTCGCCTTGGGCGTCTTCGTGACCTTTGGCATTCGCATCTATGGCGCCGTCCTCCAGTACCTGACACAGCTCTACCTAGCTCGCACGATCTTCGCGGAGCAGGTCGGGATCTACGCCTTTGCCTGGACGGTCGTGACGCTGCTGGCCTTCTTGACTCCGCTCGGCTTCGACACTTCGATCGTGCGCTTCTTGCCCGAAGACCTCGCGCGGCAAAGCTGGGGTCGTGTGCATGGACTCTTGCGCCTGAGCCAGCGCACGACGATCGGTTACTCGGTGGTCGCTGCGCTCTTCACGGCGGCCTTCGTGCTCGGCGTCGACCGGGCGCTCGACTCGCACTACTCGATCGCGCTACTCCTCGGCGTCGCCATGATCCCGGTCCTGGGCCTGCTCAACCTCTACCAGGGCATCGCGCGCGGCTTCCACTGGGTCTTGAGCGTTGCTGGTCCGTCGTATTTCTTGCGGCCGACGATCTTCTTCGTCGGCGCTTGGGTCGCGATCGAGGTCTTCCAGCAGAGGACGGGAGAGGCCATGGTCGTGGCGGCGCTCGCGGCCTGCGTGCTAACGCTGATCCCGTTGGTCATCGGCATGCGGCGCCACGTGCCCGCACGAGTGCGCGCGGCGGCGCCGATCGAAGATGCGAAGCTCTGGCGGCGCACGTCGCTGCCGATGATGCTCGTCGCGTCCTTCGAACTGCTCGTCGCGAACACGGACATCCTCATGATGGGCTTGATCCGCGGACCTGGTGAAACGGGCGTCTACAACATCGCGGTGCGCACTTCGAGCAGCCTGCTCTTCATGTTCTTCGCGATGACGTCTTTTGCGGCGCCGCGCATCGCCGAACACTACGGCCGCGGTGAGCGTGACGCGCTGCTGCGCTTCGCAGCCAAGATGCGCTTGCTCGCTGCGCTGCCGACTTGCGCCGGCGCGCTCGTCCTCGTGCTCGTGGGACGCATGCTCTTCGAGCTCTTCGGCGAAGAGTTCTCGGGCGCCTACCTTCCCTGCCTCGTGCTGACGGCCGGGGTTGTCTGCCGCACATTGGCGGGACCATCGGACAGCCTGCTGACCATGACCGGGCGCGAACGTCAGCTCGCCCTCGTGCTCGCGATCGCGTGCTTCGTCAACATCGCCTTGAACGCGCTCCTGATTCCCTTCTTCGGCGGCAACGGCGCCGCGTTCGCGACGCTCACGAGCGTGGTCGTGGAGGTCCTCATGATCGCGACCTTGGCCGGTAAGCACATTGGATTCCGGCCCTTCCTCTTCACGCCAACGCGCGGCGGCCATGAGCAACGGGGGAAAAGCTGATGCCCCGCATCAAGCAGATCGCTTACGAGGCCTTTTATCGCGTCGGCTTGCACCACTGCTTCGGGCGCCACTCGAACGCGGCCATCCTGATGCTGCACAGCGTCGTGGATGCTCACCCGCAACGCGACTTCCACCCGAACCGCCAATTCTTGATGACGAAGGACGTCTTCGTCGGCCTCCTCGATGCCCTCACGGACTTTGGTTATTCCTTCGTGACCCTCGATGAGGTCTTCGAGCGCTTGCGGGCTGGCGACATCAAGAGCAAGTGCGTTGCGCTGACCTTCGACGACGGCTACCGAGACAACTACAGCGTCGTGTGGCCGATCTGCCGCGATCGTCAGATCCCGATCACGGTCTACGTCACGACCGGCATGATCGATCGCGTCCACCACGCTTGGTGGTACGGCCTCGAAGAGTGGATCGCGACGCGCGAGCGCATCGAGTTCGAGCTTCAGGGGCGGAACGAAGCGCTTTCGGTAGCGACGCTCCAAGAGAAGGAGGCTGCCTACGACAAAATCGCGCGCATCCTGCAGCGCGCGCGGCCCTCGGAGCGCTACGCCTTCTATCGCTCGGTGCAAGCGAACGACGCGATCGACATCACCTCCATGTCCGACGCCCTCACCCTCACGTGGGAAGAGCTGCGCCGCTTCGCGCGCGAGCCCTTTGTGACGATCGGCGCACACTCGGTGAGCCACGCAGCCCTCTCTCGCCTCTCGGCCGCCGAGATGCGCGAGGAGTTGGCCGGCAGTCGCGCCTTGCTCGAACACCACATTGGACTGCCCGTCCGGCACCTCGCCTATCCCTATGGCGATCCGTCGACGGTCGGCCCGCGTGAGTATGCAGCGGCGCGCAAGCTCGGCTTCGTGACCGCGACGACGACGCGTCACTCCTTGCTGTCGACCATCGATCGACAGACACCCCATCGCCTGCCACGCATCCCGACCGATCCCTTCGAGACACGAGCGACCCTGGCCGTGAAACTGAGCGGTCTGCCTGGCAAGCTCAAGCGCGTGAGCGACAGCCTGCGGAAACGGAACGAGGAGTCGCCGCAATCATGATGCACACAGCAAAGGACAGCATCAGCGTCGTGATTCCCGCGCTCAACGAAGTCGCGAGCCTGCCGCGCCTCTTCGCTTCGCTCGAGCAGCAGACACTGCGCCCTCGCGAGATCATCGTCGTCGACGCTGGCTCGAGCGACGGGACCCAAGCCCTGGTCCGCGCCTACGCCGAGAAGAGCGAAATCGCAGTTCGACTCATCGAAGCGCAGGACTCACGTCCGGGCAAGAGCCGCAACATCGGCACTCGCGCAGCAGCGCACGAGATCGTGGCCTGTTCGGATGCCGGGGTGCGCCTCGACGTCGACTGGCTGCGACACTTGACGCAGAGTCTCCGGAACGGCAGCCACGAGGTCGCCGTGGGCTCCTTCGCGCCCGACGGCACGAACCTCTTCGAGAAGCTCGTCGGCCTGCTGCTGATCCGCCCACCGAAAAAGGTCAACGTGCTCTACGCGGGCGGCGTGTCGATCGCCTTCACGCGCTCGGCCCTCGAGCGCGTCGGTGGCTACCCCGAGGACGTGTATCCGTGCGAGGATGCGCTCTTCTTGCGCAAGGTCGTGGAGGCCGGAATCGAAGTCGAGCGCGCGCACGAGGCGAGGTCGCTGTGGCGGCCGCGCTCGAGCGTCGCCGCGCTCTGGCGCCAGTATCGCAGCTACGCCTGGGGCGACGCGCAGATCGGCCTCGGCGCGCGCCGTCATGCCTTGCGTGCCGCGTTCTGGATCGCGTGCCTCGCGGCTAGCTTCGGTATCGCAGGTAGCATCGGACGTATTCTCGGCCTGGCGGCGCTCGCCGCCTACCTCCTGCGTCCGACCATCGCGGCCTTTCGCGCGACGGCCGACGTCCGCAGCTTCTTCCTTGGGCCCCTTATCCTCGCGACCAAGGACTGGGCGCAGCTCTTCGGCTATCTCGAAGGTCGTGTCCATCGCGCGCGCGGCGGCGGACGTGACTTCACAAAGCGAGCTGTCTCGAGAACGTGACGAATCTTACGAGGTGACGTGGATCCGCGAAGACCACGTTCAGGCCGGATCTGCTAGCTTCTTCGCCATGTTGCGCCGCCTCGCGTGCTCCCTCGTCACGCTGTCTCTCGTCATCGCTCTCTGTTCCACCCTGGTCGCGCAGCGGGCCATCCTGCCCGAGCCCGCGGTGTGGCGGAGCACGAACCCAGGCGGCGGCGGCTGGTTCGAGCGCATTGCCGCTGGGCCGACCGGTACGGTCATCGCATGCAGCGACCTCTCGGGCGCCTACCGCAGCCACGACCATGGCCAGACCTGGGAAGTGCTCGGCCCCGCCCGCGGCCTCCTGTCGACCCACGCGTCGGCGGTCGCCTTCCACGCGACGGATCCTCGCATGCTCTATGTCGGGACCGAAGAGGGCATCTTCGCGAGCGCCGACCTCGGCGAGTCCTTCACCCACGTGTTGACGAGTGGCTACATCGAGTCGATCGCCGTCGCCATCACCGATCCGAGCATCGCCTATGCGGCTTGGCATGCGGCTTGGAATGTCGCCGATGGACAGATCTATGCGACGAGCGATCGCGGGCAGACGTGGCGGCGGGTCGACAACGGCTTCGCGACCGGGCATCGCATCCTCGAAGTCCAGATCGCCCCCGACGATCCCAAGACCGTCTATGCACTGACCGGCCATGGTCGCTTCGCGAACGGCCCGCGAGCGGTCTTCAAGAGCACGGACGCGGGATCCACGTGGACATCCATCGGTGCCTTCCAGGACCGCGTCGTCGACATCGCGATCGACCGCAACGCACCATCCGTGCTCTATGCGAGCCTCATCGACGCGATGCCGGGACAAGCGGGGCACCTGTTGCAGAGCCTCGATCGTGGCGCGACGTGGACCACGCTCGCGCGCCAGGGCGGCTTCATCTGGGTCGACCGCCGCGACTCGCGACGCCTGCGCACGATCGACCCCGAAGCGCAGTTTCCGTGGGACGTCCTCGAGGGCATCTGGGAATCGCGCCAAGGCGGCGCGAACAACACGTGGTCGCGCATCGCGAGCGTGAGCTCGTGGTCGGCACAGTGGTCGAAGGCGTATTGGGCCTTCGGGGCCACATCCGCGCATGGCGCCTTCGGCGAGGACGAGTCGAACCCGGACGTCCTCTACTGGGTCAACAGCCAGTTCGTCTTCGCGAGCTTCGATGGCGGCAAGAGCGTCGTACCGCTCTTCTCCAACGAGCGCGGTGCCACTTCGGAGCGCTGGCTCTCGCGCGGCATCGACAACGTCAGCATCGTCGCGCTCGCGGCGAGCGAGGCATCACCGGACACGCTCTATGCGGGCTTTCTCGATCTCGGCGCTTGGCGCTCCGACGACGCGGGCCGCAGTTGGGTCTCGATCAACGACAAGGTCGCAACCGGCGCATGGGCAGGTTCGGGTGGCGACACCTGGACCCTCGTCGCCGACCCTGCGAGCGCAGGTAGGCTCTGGTGCGCGCAAGGCGACGGCGCGACGCAGCCGTCGACGCTCTTGCGCAGCGCCGACGCGGGTCGGACCTGGGCGCGCGTCGGCGCGGGTCTCCCGGCTACGACCTTGCTCGGCTTGTCCTTGGACGCCCAGAGTCCGGTAGCTGGGCGCCAGCTCTTCGTCAGCGCGAACGGAGCCGTCTACGGGAGCGACGATGATGGCGTGAGCTTCACGCAGCGCGCAACGACGACAGGCCTGCGCTGCACGCACGTGGACGCGACGCGCAGTGACATCGTCTACGCCGGCGGCGAAGCGGGCTTCTATCGGTCGACGGCGGGTGGCGCAGCGCAGAGCTTCGTCGAGACCGGGCCTGCGCTGATGCGCGGCGCCCTCAGCGATCTCCCACTCAGCGGCTGGGAAGGCGTGCACGCGATCACGACCGACGTGCGGCGACCAGGCCTCGTGCTGGCGGCGGTCATGGGCGTCGACAAGGGCCTCTATCAGAGCCTCGACTATGGTCTCACGTGGACACGGCTCCTCGCCGACGACTTCGTGCGCTCGGTGCTGATCGCGCCCGACGACGCGGATCACTGGCTCGTGGCGACGTCTTCGGCGGTCGAAGCCGGCGGCTTCGATCCCCGCTGCCGCGGCATCCTCGAGACGAGGGACGCTGGCCAGACCTTCGTGTCCCGCAACGCTGGGCTCGCGTGGCCGCTCGGCATCCCGCTCGCGAGCGTGCGTCGTAGCGCCGGGTCGACCCACAGTATCTTTGTCGGGAGCCCGGGCACGGGCATCCACGAGCTCGTCGGAGCGACGCTATCGAGTCCCCAGCGTTCGATCCATGCGGCCATTGGTGGTACGGTCGACCTCGACCTCGACGCAGGGCCGCTGCAGGCGCAGCAGGGCTACCTTCTGCTGGCTTCTCTCAGCGGCACGTCGCCGGGCCTCGATGTGGCGCCGGGCATGGTCTTGCCAATCAACCTCGACTCGCTCTTCGTCACGTCCCTGCAGCTCGTGAACACGCCGATCTTCGTCAACTCGCTCGGCGTGCTCGACAACCAAGGACGCACGCGCGCGGCCTTTGTGGCGCCGCTGCCGGTCCTGCAGTGGTTGCGCGGTCGTCGCATCTCGTTTGCCTACTTGACGCCTTCGCACGCGAGCAACTCGGTCTCGGTCGTGATCCTCCCCTGAGGGCCCCTGAGGGAGGGGTTTTGCTCAGCGAACCTGCGCAGCTGCGGCGCTGGTCAAGGTCGAGTTGACCATCGCTTGCGTGACGACCTTCAAACCGCGCAGCGCGCTCGAGTTCGGGATCTCGAGACCGAAGCTCACGATGCCCGGCTGCGGGAGGCCGCCTCCCCAGATGATGGTCGGGTCGAGCATCGCGAGCTCACCCCACGGCGTCGGCACCTTGCCGCTTTGCAGGCCGTAGAACAACACGCCGCTCTGCGTCGCCGAGCCGAGGAGGCCTAGCTCGAGGTAGCCGCCTGGCACCATGCTGCCGCCAACGAAGGGTGTCGGCGGCTGGGCGGCGAGGACTTCGATGACGACGTGACGCTTCGTCTTCGAGGCGAAGAGGTTCTGCACCGTCAAGAGCCCGCTCGCGTCGAGGGTCGTGAGCCGCTCTTCGAGCAAAGCTTGGGTCGTCTTGTCGTAGGTCCGAACCGTGTAGATCGTGTCGCCGCGCAAGGGCATCTTGGTCACGCGGCGCAGCGTGAGGTCGACGAGGACCGAGCTGACCTTGGCGTTGTCGAGGCGCGTCGTGTCGTTGCGCAGGCCGAAGTCGAACTCCACCTTCGTGCTCGTCTCGACGACCGATGCCGGGTCGAAGTCGATGTAGCCACCGATCGTGCCGATCGCGCGGCCCACGAGGCGGTTGCCATCGCCAGCGTCATCGTCGATGCGTGGACTCGAGAAGGTCGGATAGGGTCGATCGAGGCGGACCGCGAGCATCTCGTCGAAGAGCGCGGGCTCGAGCGGCGTCCAAGCGTCGGTCGTCGTGTGCGAGCGCAAGTCCCAGTAGAAGCGCATCGGCTGCTTCGCGTCGCGGGCGGCTCGCATGAAGGCGGGCTTCTCGCTCCAACCCGTCACCGTGTCGGCGCGACCGCAGAGAAACCACATCGGCGCAACACCCGCACGACCGCGCGCCGCCACCTGCTTCGGATAGTCGAAGACATCCCAGATCTTCTCGCCGAGCGAGGAGTCCAAGTTTTGCGCCTTGGTCCCGAAGAGCTGCAGCGTGTCTTGGGTCAAGGCGAAGTCCGCGTGCGTGATACCGAAGGCAGGCACCGCGCCGCCCGCCGCCGCGATGACATCCGGATAGCGCGTGCCGAGCCCGAGTGCCGCCATGGCCCCGAAGGAATAGCCGTAGGCATAGACGCGCGTCGGGTCCGCCTGCAGGGACGTGTCCGCGAGGATCTGCGACAAGGTCCAGAGCACGCGCCGCTCGGAGTAGTCGTGAACCTGACCGCTGGCCGGCCCCTGCGGGAAGGTCTCGTGGTTGCCGAACCAGATGCTGGTTAGATACGGATCGTTGTCGTCATCGAAGGCGATCTGGATCGCGTTGGCTGGCAACCACGCGTCGATGCGCGCCGTCTTCCAGGTGCCGCCGCGCGAGTGGAAGACGAGGACGACCGGGCGCGGACCGCTCTTCGTGCGGTCGACAACGACTTGGAAGTTGAGGGCACGCCCACCCCGGTTGCTGTGCGGGCGGACGAAACCGTTGTTCCGGTCCGGCAAGAACTCGACGTACTCCGACGCGATGCCGCTCGTCGCTTGCAAGACAGGACGAATGGCTTGTGCTGCTTCGAGCACAGGGCCGACCGTGTTGCCGCCCTTCGCATTCACGAGGGTGCGATTCTCGAGCCCGTTCCACAGCGCGGTGACCGCGTAGTAACTCGTGCGTGAAGTCGGAGGAGTCGTAACGAGGTAGCCCTCACCCTGCTGCAGCGGTGCTGCATTGTCGAGCAGGCGGAAGGCTCGCCCCGCACGCGCATTCCAGTAGCTGCCAGCGCGCTGCTCACCGAGGACTTCAGCCGTCGTCAGATCGGATGGGCGCTGGATCGGCGTCGCCGAACGATAGACCCGGTAGACGGTTGGCGTCGGGGTCGCCGCGATCTCGCGCCAGGTGACGAAGGTCTGCCCATTGCGGAACTCAGCGCGCACATCGACCGGCAACTGCTGCTGAGCGGTCAAGCCGCCAGCAAGCAGAAGAGGTAGGAGGAAGCGCAGCGATGGCGTCATGGCAAAGGAAGCGGCGACGTTTTCAGAAAGGTGAGAGCCCTTAAGGCTACCCGATCCCATCGGATTTCGCCGCCACGGGAGCGACAAAGGCGTGCGAGTTGCACTCCGAACACGAAGGCCCCTTCGTGTCGGGGTCGTGCCACAGTATCCGGCCGCGCGACTACTTTTGGCCCGGACGGAAGGCCACGCAGACCTCTGGATCGGTCTCGAGGTAGGGCCCTTCCATGAGGTCGATGCAGTAGGGAATGGCCGGAAAGACCGCGCTCAGGCAGTCATGGATGGCCGAGGGCTTGCCTGGCAGGTTGACGATCAAGGTCTTGCGACGCGTGCCTGCGAGCTGGCGACTGAGGATGGCCGTCGGCACGACCTCGAGCGACTTCTGCCGCATGAGCTCGCCGAAGCCAGGCAGAATGCGATCGCAGACAGCCTCGGTCGCCTCCGGCGTGACGTCGCGCTCCGCGGGTCCCGTCCCCCCCGTCGTGATCACGAGGCAGCAGCCTTCGTCGTCGACGAGTTCGATGAGGGTCCGCTCGATGGTCGAGCGCTCATCGGGGATGACGCGCCGCAGGGCTTCCCACGGGCTCGTGAGAATGGTCGTGAGTTCAGCTTCGATCGCCGGGCCGCCACGATCTTCGTAGGCACCTCGGCTCGCGCGGTCCGAGATCGTCACGATGCCGATCTTCGCCTGCATCGTCATCGAAGTCAGACCGCGGCGCGGGGGTCGATGGCATCCAGGCCAAACGACTCGCCGACGTTGGCGTCGGTGAGCTTGCCGCGCACGATGCTCGCCGAAGAAGCGAACTCGTCGCCGCTGCGGATCGCCTCGACCGGCCCGCTGCGCGCGAGGCGCAGGACCCACGGCAGGGTCGCGTTCGTGAGCGCGAAGGTCGAGGTCCGCGGCACGGCCCCCGGCATGTTCGCGACGCAGTAGTGGACGACGCCGTCGACGACGAAGGTCGGATCCTGGTGCGTCGTCGGCCGCACAGTCTCGATGCAACCACCTTGGTCGACCGCCACGTCGACGATGACCGCACCCTTCTTCATGAGGCTCAGGTCGTCACGGCGGATGAGCGTCGGCGCGCGCTTGCCCTTGAGGAGGACCGCGCCGATCAAGAGGTCGGTGCTCGGCAAGTGCTGGCGGATCGAGTACGGGTTGCTGTAGACCAGCTGGACGTTGGGCGGCAGCACGAGCGAGAGGTCGCGCAAGCGGTCGAGGTTGATGTCGAAGACGAGGACCTGCGCGCCGAGGCCAGCGGCCATGCGCGCGGCTTCGGTCCCGACGACGCCGCCGCCGAGGATGACGACCTTGCCGGGTTCGACTCCGGGCACACCGCCGAGCAGCACACCGTTGCCGCCGAAGGGCAGCTCCAGGTGATACGCGCCCTCCTGCACGGCCATGCGTCCAGCGACCTCGCTCATCGGCGTCAAGAGCGGCAGGCCTTCGCCCGGGACCTCGAGGGTCTCGTAGGCGAAGCAGTAGGCGCCGCTCGTGAGCATCGCATCGGTCAGCTCGCGGCTCGCTGCGAAGTGAAAGTAGGTGAAGACCGTCTGCCCGTCGCGCACGAGCGGCCACTCGGGGGCGATCGGCTCCTTGACCTTGACGATCATGTCGGCCTTGGCCCAGACCTCTTCGGCCGTCGCCACGAGGGTCGCCCCGACGTCAGCGAACTTGGAGTCCTCGATCCCAGACAAGTCGCCCGCGCTGCGTTGCACGAGGACTTTGTGGCCTGCCGCCACGAGGGACATGACACCAGCCGGCGTCATGCCGACCCGACCTTCTTGAGGCTTGATCTCTTTCGGGACACCGACGGTCTTCATGGCGCTTGCTCCGGGAACGAAGGGCGCAGAATCTAGACGGGAAACACGCCCACGCAAGCGCGGAGCATGACTCCCGCTTCGCTTCCAGGGTCAGCGCGCGTGCTTGCGGCAGCCTTCGATGAGGTCGGCGATGTCCTTGTCACCGAGGTCGCCGGTCACGTAGAAGCGGATCGACAGGCTGCCGTCGGCGCGCTCTTCGACCTGGGCCTTCGGCTCGACGAGCACGCGCCGATCCTTCGACAGGTAACGCTGCACGGCAGCAACCGCACCCTTCGAGAACTCGTTCTCCCGCAAGCGCAGGCTCTGCAAACGCGGACTTCCGAGGATGCCTCCTGCTAGAACCGAGACGCTGAGGCTCGCCGGCGGAGCCTCGCTCGAGACGTTGCTCGGCTGCGGTGCCCCGAAGGCGGTCGGATCGAGGGCCAGGGGGTCGAAGTCCTCGGGGTCGATGACGAAGGCGTCGTCGTCACCGAAGGCCTCGTCGATCACGGCCGCTAGCCTCGCGTCAGCGCTCGGGGGCGCTGCGTCCGCGTTGGGTTCTCGTGCAGCGCGCCGCGGCGCCTCGTCGCGCTGTACGACCTCGAGCTTGGGGCGCTCGGCCTTGGCGCTACCAGCGGGCTCGACGACGCGCGGCGAGGCCGTGGCCATGTCCGAGCGGGCGGAGTGAGCGGGCACGGCCTCGGGCTTCTCGCTGCGGAAGAGCAAGAACATCAACAAGAAGAGCGCGAGTGTGCCGAGCCCCCACGGCAACCAACGCTGCCAGGCAGGGACTTCTGTCGCGCTGCCCCCCAACTCGGGTGGCATGCGCTGCTCGGGCGGTCGCGCCCGCGAGGCGGCGGCGTCGATGCGCGTCCCGCCTTTGACTTCGCGCGGTGACGTGTCCGCCTTGTTCCCGGAGGTCGGGCGCTCGACCGACGGTGATCGCGTCGTGTCGACGGCGGGCTGCGCTTCGTTGCCGGCGCTCGCCGGTCCCTTGTCGCTCGCCTTCGTGTTGTCGTCGCGCTTCGCGGCGTCGCCGAAGAGCGGCGTCGCCATCGAGAGGTTCGATCGCAGCACACTGAGTGAAGAACCGAGCGCGTCGAGGCGCAGGATCATGTCCTTGCGGTTGCGCGCGCGCTCCAGTTCGGCGCGCTCGAGCTGCTTGCGCAGGTCTTCGATCTCCCGCGCCACGCCGGGCACGCCGCCAGGTGAAGCCTTGGCGACCAGGGTCTCGAGGCGCTGCTCGAGACTCTTGCTGACCTCGTCGTGCTTTTGATCGAGAGCGTCAGTGAAGGCCTTCCGCTCTTGACGGAGCCGCGTTTCGAGCTCGTTCAACTGCTTCACGAGCGCGCTGTCGCTCGTGCCGCCCGTGTCGCGCTTCGAGATGGCGCCGAGCAGGGCCTCGCGTTCGGCGTCGATCTTGGCCTCGAAGGCTTGCTTCTGGTCGGCGAGTTCCTTGCGGAAGGCGCGGTTCTGCTCCTCGAAGCGGGCGACGACGTCGTCGCGCAGGCTGGTCGTTAGCGGCGCGAGGGCGGACTTGACGGCGTCCGCACCGGCTGCGCCGCCCGCTCCCGTGAGCTTGGTCACCTGGAGCTCGGCGATGCGCGCGTTCATCGAATCGATGCGGCGCGTCAGCCCCACGCTCTGTTCGATGAGCGCGTCGACGCGCGTGCGCATGTCATCGCTCGGCTTGACGGCTTCGGCGAGGCGTCGCGCGAAGTCGCTGCGCTGCGCCTCGAAGCGCGTCGCGAGCTCGGTCTGCACGGCGGCGACCCGCGCATCGAGGCTCGCGACGGCCGCACTCGGGTTCGTGACCTTGAGGTCTTTGACCTCCATGTGCATGGATTCGAGGGCCTTGGCGAGCACGGTTCCCTGGTCCTGCAACTTGGTGAAGCGGTCGATGAGGATGGGTCCTGGATCGCTGACCTCTTCGAGCTTGGCGCTGATGCTACGTTGCTGGAGGTCGAAGCGCTCCTTCATCGCCTTCTCGATCTCGCCGAGACGCCGGGCGAGCGCGTCTTCGCGCGCGAGCTCGCGCTCCTTCTCTTCGGCCATCTGCGTGCTGCGCTCCTTCCAGAGCTGCTCGAAGACGCTGCGCTGTCCGTCGAGGTTCTTCGTGACCTCGGACTGGAGCTTGGCGAAGCGCTCCTCGCTCTTCTGCTCGCTCTTCACCGCGCCGGCTTCGAAGGCGGCGAGGCGCTTCTCGAAGTCTTCGCGCCGCTTGGTCTCGAGGCCATCGAGGCGGTCGACGAGCAGCTTGGCTTGGTCTTGCAAGCGCTTGTCGAGGTCGCTGCGTAAGGCGGCGACGCTCTCGCTGATCTGCGCTGTCTTGGCGTCGTTCGCGATTTTGGTGACGAGCTCCTTCTGCCGCTCGTCGATCTTGGTGACCAACTCGGCGCGCAGCTTGTCGACCTGCGTCGCGACGGCCTTGGACCGGTCTTCGGCCTTGGCGCCGAAGGCCGCGAACTCGGCGCGCACGTCCTTCAAGGTCGAGGCGTCCTTGCGCAAGTCGTCGATGCGCTTCGAGAGGTCCGCCGCGCGCGTGTCGTCGCTGAGGAGCTTGGTGAGCTCACTGTGGCGCGCTTCGAGCTTCGCGAAGACCTCCGTGCGCAGTTCGTCGACGCGCGCGAGCACGGCGCGCTGGTTGTCTTCGAAGAGCTTCTTGGCGGCTGTTTCGCGCTCGGCGAGCGTGGCCGCAAACTTGGCGAAGTCGGTCGAGACGCGGTCGTCCTTCTCAGCGAGACGACTGTCGAGGGCGTCGAGGCGGGCCAGGAGGTCGATCTGTGCCTTCTCGGAGGCGCGGGGACCGACGGCCGTCGCGCGCAGTTCGGCGAGGCTCTTGCCGAGTTCGAGGCGGGTCGCCTCGGGGGGTGTCTTGCTCCCTTTCCAGCGCCCGCGCAGGCTTCCCCAACCCCCGCGGGGGGCCCTTGGGCCGAGGCCTCTCGCCCCCCCCTCGCTCCTTGT
>CALLZN010000330.1 GCA_937858895.1 uncultured bacterium
GCCGGCGCCGCGCAGGCCGAGCGCCGCGGCATCGAGGGGTGGAGCGAGCTCTTCAGCAAGGACCACGAAGTCGCAACGTCGCGCGCCTTGCCGCTCTTCGTCTCGCTCGGCCTGCGCTGGATCGCGGGCCTCGAGGATGTACCGGCGACGGCTCCGATCGGCAGCGAGCTCGCCTTCGCGGACCAGGCCGGTGGAAGCGTGACGACGGGCAGCGTTAAGGTCCAGGACGCCACGGGGCGCTGGATCGACAGCGGCGGCGCGAAGTTCAGGCCGGCCGCCGGCGGAACCTACGTGTCCGAGCGAGGAACGCGCTTCGCCGCGACCTTGCTCGATCCCCTGGTCACGGCGGGCACGACCCTCGAGCACGTCGAGGAACATGATGCGGCGGCAGCGAGCTTCGACCTCGTGCCCTGGCTCCTCTTGCTGGCCACCGTCCTGCTCGTCGTCGAGTGGATCCTCTTCCAACACGGTCGCATTCCCTGATGGGTCGATGATCTTCCTCGCTCCCGATTATCTCTGGGCCTTTGCCGGGCTCTGGCTCCTGTGGTTCTTGCCGCGCCGCGCGCGCGATGGGCGCCATGCTTTGCTGCGCAGCCTCGTCTTCGCTGCCCTGATCCTGGCACTCGCACAGCCAGTGAGGGTCGTCGACTCGAAGCTCGAGCAGCACGTCCTCGTCCTCGACACGAGCGCAAGCGTGCGCGCGGCTTCGTCGCTCGTCGCTGTTGACAGCGTTGACAGCGTAGACAGCGTCGTCGGCGCCTGGCTGAGCGGCGTCGAAGAGCGACGCCTCGTGGCGCCAGTCGCGACGACCGTGGTGGCCTTCGGCGGCGGGGCGCGCGAGATCGATGCTGCTGTCGTGTCGCGGGTCGACACGTGGACCTCAGCTGAGGAGGTAGCGACATCGACATCGACCTTGACATCGTCTTTGGCCGCCGCCCTCGAGGTCGCTGCCATGGCCTTGCCAGTCGGCGTCGCTGGCAGCATCACGATCGCGAGCGATGGGCTCTGCACGGACGGCCGCTACGCTGCCGTTTTGGAAGACCTCGGCGAGCGCGGTGTGCCGATCTTCGCTGTGCCGCTCGCGAGCGACGAGGACGATCCTCGCGTCGTTGGCCTCGACTTCGAAGACCTCGTGCGCGTCGGTCACACGACGAAGACGCGGGTCCGCCTCGCCGGTCGGGCCGAGGCGGCAAGGCTCACGCTGAGTGTCGGCGGCACGGACTTGCGCGTCCTCGAAGGCCTCGACTTCGATGGCGTGCGCGATGTCGACTTCGCGTGGGAAGCGCGCGAGGCCGGCTTCTTCGACGTCCGCGTGAGCCTCGAGGCCGCGGGTGACGCGCAGCCGTCGACCAACGTCCTCGTGCGTCGCTTGGCCATCCAAGACCCGCTGCGCGTTCTCTATCTCGGCGGCCGCATGCAAGACGGTGCGGCCCGCCTCGCCGACCTCCTCGGCAAGGGCTTCGACGTCCTCGACGTGCCGGCGCAGCCAAGTCCAGTCTCGGGAGCTACGAGTGCTAGCGGCGGGGGCACCAAGGCCGCCCTCGAGCGCGCGGACATCGTCGTCCTCGACGACCGTCCGGCGGCGGACTTCGCGCCTGAGCTGCGCGAGCACCTGCGTGAACTCGTCGAGACCCGCGGCGTCGGGCTCTTCGCGAGCGGCGGCAAGGCGGCCTTTGGCGCCGGCGGCTACCACCGCACCGAGATCGAAGAGATGCTCCCGGTCGACTTCATCCAGAAAGAAGAGAAGAAGGACCCGAGCACGACGCTCGCCATCATCATCGACAGCTCGGGGTCCATGGTCGGCAATCGCATGACGCTCGCGAAGCAAGTCGCGCGCCTCGCGATGCGTCGCCTGCAACCGCACGACAAGGTCGGCATCGTCGAGTTCTACGGCACGAAGTCCTGGGCCGCGCCGATCCAATCGGCCGCCAACCAGATCGACCTGCAGCGCGCCTTGAACCGCCTCGATGCGGGCGGCGGCACCGTCCTCATGCCGGCGATCGAAGAGGCCTACTACGCTCTCAAGAACGTCGAGACGCGCTACAAGCACGTCCTCATCCTGACGGACGCGGGCGTCGAGACCGGTGACTACGAGTCCTTGCTGCGGCGCATGGCGACGGACGGCATCACGGTGTCGACCATCCTCGTCGGGCCAGGCCGCCATGGCGACTTCTTGGTCGACTTGGCCGACTGGGGCGGCGGGCGCTACTACAACGCGGCTGATCGCTTCAACTTGCCGGAGCTCTTGCTCAAGAAGCCGAGCACCTCGCTCTTGCCGGCCTACCGACCCGAGCGCATCAGCGTCGAAGCAACTCCAGGTCGCGGTTGGTGGGGCGACGTCGACGTCAGCGAAGTGCCGCCCCTCGATGGCTTCGTCGAGTCCGACCTACGACCCGGCGCCGACCTGCTGATGAGCACGGTGGGGGGCACGAAGGACCAAAAGCTGCCGATCTTGGCGACGCGCCTCTACGGCCTCGGACGCGTGACCGCGCTCATGACCGAGCCTCTTGGTCCGGGAACGGCGGCTTGGTCTTCGTGGAAGTCCTATGGCGCGCTGCTCGGTCGTGTGCTCGCGCGGACCGCGCGCGGCGCCCAGCCGCCCTTCCACTACGAGGTCGTGCGCGACCGCTGCCGCGACCTCGGGCCCGCGGGAGACCGAGAGCTTCAGGATCGGCAGGGTGATGCCGGCCTGCCGCAGCTCCACGCCCTCGCCGACCGTGGCCACCCCGAACTGGTCGGCCAGGCCGGTGCGCTGCAGCTGGCGACTGACCTCGACGGCGCCGTGCCCGTACCCGTCCGCCTTCACCGCCACCAGGACCTGACGGTCGCCGACCCGGGCCCGGACGGC
>CALLZN010000331.1 GCA_937858895.1 uncultured bacterium
CCGTCATCGACTTCCTCAACCAGCACGCGATCCGCGTCGGCGTGAGTTTCGACGGCCCGCCCGAGGTCCAGGACGTCGCTCGCCCGGCGCGGCAGGGCAGCTCGCACGCCGCCGCCGAGCCGGGGATTCGGCGCTTCCTCGCTTCGCGTGCCGGCACCGAACTCGCAACGAAGACGCACTGCAGTGTCGTCGTAACGCGGCGCGAACTCGACCTCGCCAAGATCGTCGACCACCTCGAGGGGTTGGGCTTCGAGCGCATCCTCTTGACGCCGGCGACCGACCTCACGGGCAAGAGTCACGGCCTGCGCGTCGAGGACCTTCCGGTCATTCTCGCTGCCTACGATGTCTTGGCGGAACGCAGCGAAGCGGCGCGACTCGAAGGCCGGTCGACGAGCGTCGTCTGGTTCGACACCTTGTGGACGCGCCTCTTGTCGGGCAAGCGCCAGACGCAGTTCTGCGGTGGGGGGCGTGACTACCTCGGTGTCGCCGCCGATGGCGAGGTCTCACTTTGCTACCGCTTCTATCAGAACGGCGACTACGCGATGGGGAATGTCTTTGACGGCATCACGCGCAGCGAGGCCGTCGACCAAGTCCTCGTTCCACTCGATCAGCGCACTGCGTGTTCGCAGTGCTGGGCCCGCCACTTCTGCGGCGGCGGCTGTCACCATGAGAATCTCGTGACTACCGGCCGCCTCGGCGATCCCAATCCGGTGACTTGTGAAATCCTGCGTCACGGTATGGGCCGTACCCTGAGTACCTGGGGGCGCCTGGTCGCCGCGGGCAAGATCACGACTCGGTCCGTGGCGCGCTGCGAGGGCCCGTTGAGTAACGAGGACGAAAGGAACATGGCAACGGACGGAGCCGAGATCGACAGCAACGAGAAGCCGAAGACCAAAGCGACCTGCCATGTCCGTGATGTCGGCGTCGAGTGCGTTGTCTACGAACCCACGGTGCACGAGGTTGTCTTCCTCAACGCGACCGCGGCCTGGATCTTCGACCAGTGCGACGGAAGCCGCAGCGTCGAGGACATCGTTGCGGACATGGCTCTTCGCTACGCTGCACCGATCGAGACGTTGAGGAAGGACTTGGTCGAAACGCTGTCGATGTTTCGTCGCAAGGGCCTCCTCGTCTGAGGGTGCGACCGTGCCCGTGCTTCGTTTCGTCCTCCTCGACGTACCGATATCGATCGAGTGTCCGGATCAGGAAGTGTTGGGGGAAGTCGCGCGCTGGTATGGAGGCTGCCCGGCCTTTGATTTGGCCGACGATGCCGACGAGGCCGGTCCCATCCTCACGGCACACCTGCGAGCCACGCCGCAGGGTTGGGGCATCGATGTCGATGCGCGCGCGTCGCTCGTCGTCGATGGACATCGGGGTGTGCAGGAGGCCATTCGTCGCCTGAATCACGAAGTCCTGCATGGGCTCATGCTGCGGCGGCCGGACCTCTTCTTCGTCCACGCCGGCGTCGTTGCGGTCGCCGAGGCGGCCGTCATCCTTCCCGGGCTCTCTCGGGCGGGGAAGTCGACGCTCGTGCTGGCACTCGTCGAGGCGGGAGCTCGCCTATTGAGCGACGAGGTACTCGCCTACGACCCGAGAACTCGCTCCGTGTTGCCCGTCCCGCGAGCGATCAAGATTCGCGATGCATGCTTGCGCTACTTTTCTGGTCTCGCGCCGAGCTTCGTCGGCACGGGTGAGATGCGCTGCTTGCCCATGGCCTCTGTCCATTCCGTGGGACCCGCCTATCCAGCACTCCTCGTCGCCCCGCACTGGGATCCCGAGGCTGACAACGAGGTCGAGGCGCTGACTCTCGGTGGCGCCGTCCTCGAACTCACGAAGTCCGCGCTCAATTTCGGGACGCATCGCGAGCAGAGCATCGACCACCTCGTCGACATCGCCGCGGCCGTGCGTGGTCATCGCCTCGCCTGGAGCGATCCACACGTGGCGGCCAAGCAGGTGCTGGCGAGCCTCCGAGAGCAGAGCGAAGTGGGACCATCTGGGTCTGGAGACCCGAGGGGGCCGACATCCAAGCTCCGCTCGTAGAGATCGATGACGTCACCAAGACGTTTCGCCCCGCGCCCGCGCCTTGGTGTCGCTTGCTGCGTCGCCAGCCGCCGGCCGAGGTCGTCGCCCTGCGGGAGCTTCGTCTCGAGGTCTTCCCAGGCGAGATCCTCGGCATCGTCGGACCCAATGGCGCTGGCAAGACCGTGCTGTTGAAGCTGATTGCGACGCTCAGCGTCGCAACGCAGGGCAGCGTGCGTGTCTTCGGCCATGATGTCGCTCACGCGGGGCGCGAAATCCGCCGCCGCGTCGGCCTGGCGACGTGCGACGAGCGCAGCTTCTACTGGCGTTTGACGAGTCGGCAAAACCTGATGTTCTTCGCCAAGCTCACGGGTCTCGGCCGCCAGGGTGCGCGCCAACGCGTCGACGAGCTCAGCGACCTGCTCGACCTCTACGCGCTCATGGATCGTCCTTATCGGACGCTGTCGACAGGCAACCGCCAGCGTCTGTCCATCGCCCGCGCCCTGCTCCTGGACCCGCCTCTCCTGCTGCTCGACGAACCGACGAACAGCCTCGATCCGATGGCGGCGTCGCGCCTGCGTGAGTTCTTACGCGACCGCGTGGCCGCGCAGGCCGAGCGCGCCATCGTCATCACCTCGCACAACCTCGAAGAAGTCGAGGACCTGTCTTCGCGCGTCGCCATCCTCGTGCGTGGTCGCATCCTCGAAGTCGCCGACATGGTGACGCTGCAAGCTCGTTACTCGAGGTCCCGGCAAGTGCGGCTGGTCTTGGCTTCGCGTGTCGCGAATGCGACCGTCGACCGACTGGCCGAGCTCGCCAAGGACCTGCGAGTCGACGAGTCCGCGGGCGATACCAGCGCCTTGGTCTTCGAGGAAGACGACGAGCATCCGAGTCTGCATGGCATTCTGGTCGCCCTCGTCCAGGCGGGCCACCGGGTCATGAGCTGCGAGTCGACGCAAAAGGGGCTGCGCGCCATCTTCGACGAGGCCATCGCAGGGAGGCCCGGGGATGAGTGACTTCTTGCGCACGGTCAGTGCTTTCTTGGTACGCGATTGCATGCACGCGGTGAGCTACCGGCTCGACTTCGCGCTGCAGCTGCTGCAAGTACTCTTCTATGTCACGGGGCTCTACTTCCTGTCGACGATCATCGGCGCCAACGCGAAGCTCGATCCCTACGGTGGCTACCTGCCTTTTGCCGCCATCGGCCTCGCGGTTGGCAGTTACTTCCAGACTGGCTTCGACAGTTTTTCAAAGGCCATCCAGCGCGAGCAGATGCAAGGCACGCTGGAAGCGCTGTTGATGTCGCCGCTTCGCCTGCCGTCCTTCCTCGTTGCCACGTCGGCCTGGCCCTTTCTCTGGAAGGCAATGACGTCGCTCGTCTACGTTGTCGCCGCCGTCGTGCTCTACGACATCGAAATCTACGGCGATCCCGTGCTCGCCCTCGGCTTCTTGCTCCTCACGACCCTCGTCTTCAGTAGCCTCGGCATCGTCTCCGCGAGCTTCGTCATGGTCTTCAAGCGCGGCGATCCGGTTGGCATGCTCGTCGGTGGTGTGTCGACCCTCTTGGGCGGCGTCTATTACCCGGTCTCGGCCATGCCGACCTGGATGCAGGACCTCGCCTACCTCTTGCCGATCACCCATGCGCTCGACGCGATTCGCGGCCTCCTCCTTCAAGGCATGGGGCTCGCGGATGTCTTGCCGCAGCTCTGGGTCCTCTTGGGCTTCGCCGTGGTCTTGCTGCCGATGAGTCTCGTCACGTTCCAGTACGCCGTGCGCCGAGCACTGCGCGAGGGCAGCTTGTTGCACTATTGATGCTGGCCTTCGAAAAGTTGCGGGTCGCGTTCTGGCGCGAGCGCTCGGCCGAAGAGCGCTTGCTCTTCTGCTGTGCGCGTCAGGACTTCGACGAGGTCTGGCAGGCCCGCGCGTGCGACATCATCGAAGCTGAGCCCATCGACTGGGACAAGGTGCTCGCGATCTCGGTCCTGCACCAGGTAGCGCCGCTGATCTATCGCAACTTGCAGGCGAAGGCGGAACTCGTGCGACGCGTTCCAGGTGCTACTCTCTTGCGTTTTCGACAGGCTTTGCTGCTCAACATCGACAACAAGAAGGCTCTCGCGACGGCCCTGCGCGACAGTCTGGCTTGGTTCGAGAGCCTCGGCGTCGACGTCCTCCTCGTCAAAGGGACCTCGCTCGACGTCGTTCTCTACGAGGAAGCGTGGTTCACCGTGTCTCAGGACCTCGACCTCGTCCTCGATGCCGACTGGGACAGCTTCGACGGGGCGACGCAGAAGCGCATCCTCGAGATGAATGTCGCGAGGCCGCTCATCGACGTCCACTGTCACCGGCACGCCGACCTCGTCATGAACGGACTCTTGCCGCTCGACTTCGGTCGCATCATCGCTACGGCCCGGCGCTGCCAGGTCCAGGGTCATCCGGCCTTGTTGATGCGGACCGAAGACGAGTTGCTCTGTGCCTGCATCCAGAGCTTCCGCAAGCGCTACTTTCGACTCAAGTCCATCGTCGAGGTCGCCGAGCTCATCGAGCGTTTCGGTGAAGGTGCGAACCATCCGCTCGACTGGGATGCCTTCTTGGACCGGGCTGTGCAGGAGGGTTGCGGCGGCATCGTCTACGCGGCCCTCGTCGCCGCGCACGTGACCCATGGCTGCGTCTTGCCCGAACACCTGCATGAACGACTGCGGGTCGGCGCCGTGTCGAAGTTGCTCGTGCACTCCCTCACGCGGCGCCTCTCCTGCACGTCACTCGAGGCGCTTTACGTAGACCGTTTCGTGCGCGGCAAGATGCTCGGTCGTGGTTTGTTGCTGCCTTACGCGAGCATTGGTCTGCGTAAGCTGGGGCGTTCGCTGCGTATCGTTTCTTCGCAGCTTCGCCGCGGTGGCGCCTCGGATCGTCGCGACGACGACGCCAGCAACGGCGAGAAAAGCGGCGATCATCGGTAACGCCAGCAGCGAGATCTCCTCGTACCGAAACGGGGCGGGCACCGCTGGGCTCTTGTTCCAAGCGTAACTCAGCGACCGGTCGAAGCGCAGTCCCCAACCGCAGGATACGTGCGCAGCGACGACTGTCGACGTGAGCATGCCGAGCCGGTTCCACCGCCGCCCGATGACGCGAAGAGCCGTGTCCTTCGCGAGGAGGAAACTTAGTCGATCGCGGCGAGACCGAAAGTCAGGTCGTCCTCGCTCACAGTCGCGGCTTCCGGTGCTCTACTTGTCGGTCTTCGTCCACGTTTCCGCGGCGCAAGCGCCGGGTCGAGCGTCGTACGGCACGTGTTCTTTGTCGGTGTAGTAGGGAAAGAGCCAGAGATCGTCACGCCACTGACGCACGTCCTGCGGCCGCATGGCACGCGCGTAGAGATTGGTGAGATAGTAGCGCTCGCCGGGATGGAGCTTCTGGAAGAAGCTCGTGACGGTCGGCAGTCGTGAGGCCAGAGGAGAAAGATACGCGTCGTCACCTGGCGACGACCAGGTCTTGCCTACGTTGGCCTCGCACTTGGGTGAATCGTAGTCACGGAAGCGCAGGCGGAAGCCGCGATGCACGTATCCGTACTTGTTGAGGCTGTCGTTCAGCCAAGCCGATGAGAAGACATAGAGATTCACGTCGAACGGCTCCGTCTGGAGACCCGTCATCTTCATCGGAAAGTAAATGCCGTCGCGACCACCCGTCCGGAACGTGAAGCGCAGAGGATGGACGTCGATCGCGCGATCGTTCTCGAGCGCGGCAGCGCTGACCTTGATACACGCGAAAACGTAACGCTTCTGGCGGTAGAAGCCGACGACATCCTCGGCGTCTGCGAGCGGCTTGAACCCTTCCTTTTCGAGCCACTGATTGAGAGCGCCGGCTTCGTTCTCACGCACGACCGCGACATCGAACTCGCCGACGACCTTACGCGACAGGACGTCTACGGCCTTCCCCTCGGCGGCCGCCTCGAGCTCTCCCCATTTGCCCTTGGTCGTGCGTGCTCGAGCGCGTCGACGCTCGACGTAGTCGAAGAGTTCTTCGAAGAGCCTTGGATCCTCCCGATGCACCTCGGGTC
The DNA here is from genome assembly GCA_937858895.1 of uncultured bacterium. Classification (GTDB taxonomy): domain Bacteria; phylum Planctomycetota; class UBA1135; order UBA1135; genus JACKHW01. Next base: position 6,068 of record CALLZN010000331.1, read on the forward strand.
TCGACGGGAAGGGCACGACCCATCCGAAGGACTTTGCGCTGCCCTGCACCGAAATCTTGATGACGAGGTCCTCGACACCTGTGCCCTCCTTGTCGCCGCCGTGGAACACGACGATTGCCTCCTGCGCCTTCTCCTCGAGCGAACCCTCGTAGTTGCGAGGGGGCATGACCTTTCCATCGAGAGCCCCGGGGATCGGTACGTGAACGGTCGCGGCGAAACACGCGACCAGAGCGAGGGAAGCGATGCCGTGCATGCCCACGATCGTAGCAGCGTGAGTGCGTCGCGCTCAACGAAGCCACACTCGTCGGCATCGAGATCGTTCGGAGGGCGCGCCTACTCAGCGCCCGAGCCGCAAGCTGACACCGTTCGACCAGCGGAAGGCCTCGGGTGCCGTCGCGTCCAGGAAGACGCCTTGCGCCGCGAGGTGGACACCGCTGAGGCTCGGGTCGTTCGGCACGGCCAGGTCGAGCCCGAAGCTGCCACCGAGCACGCCGACGCCGAAGGTGACGAGCGGACGTGTCGGATCCACCACGAGCCAGCAGTGCGGCAGATACTCTCGGCCGGGCACGACCGGCGCGCCGAGGACCAGGACGCCGATACCGCTGGGCGCGTTCTGGCCGCCGAAGCGCAACGTCGTGCCGAGGGCCGGATCGCTGGCGGACAGGATCGGATCCGTCGCTCGGCCGCAGCCTCCTGGGATGTATTCGCTGCTGGCGCCGAAGTCGATGGCGTAGAGCTCGGGTCCCGTGGCCGTAGTTGAGAAGGCAGCGAAGGCCTGTCCCCCGGCGAACACGACGTTAGAAGCAAGCGACGAGCCCGCGGCGCCCGGCTCGAGGTCCTTGATCATGCGCGTGCCGCTGGCGGTCCCATCGCTGATCCACGGTTCGTTGCCGTGGACTCCGTCGTCGGCTTGGAAGATCGCGTAGCGCGATGAGATCGCGGCTTGCGTCGAGTAATTCCTGGGCAGAGACGAGGACGGACCACTCTGAATGTCGGCGACGAAGGTCGTGCCGGCTAACGTGCCATCGGTGACCCAGAGCTCTGCGCCGCGCGCGTCCGTCGCCCGGAAGAGCAGCTTGGTATCACCGATCGGGGCGATGATCCCGACGTCGACCTGAGGGAAGGCGACGAAGCCGCGCGGCGTCCAGGCGACGAGCCTGCTACCGCTTCGTTCGATGACTCTGGCATAGATGGTCGAGCCGACGACCGTCAAGCTGCCGAACTCGGCGCGCGGGAGGGATGGGTCGGCCTTCGTGGCCGAACAGAGCTGCGCCACCGGCACGCCTTGGACGATCAAATTGTGGACGTCGAAGCCCTCGGTGGACTTGAAGCGCTCGATGCACGCGATACGGGTGCCGAACGGTACGAGGTTCGCGAACGTGTTGTCGATACCGTTGCCCGTCCGCGCCACGACCTCGACTCGGCTGCCGTCACTCCGCGCGAGCACGTTGGAACAGCAACCA
>CALLZN010000332.1 GCA_937858895.1 uncultured bacterium
CGACGTCCTGGTCTTGATCGGCGACCAGCGGCACGATCTGCCTCACGCCGTCCCAGATCGCCGCCCAATCGATGCGGAAAATGACGACCTCCGCAACGTCGTCCGGCGCGACTTGTCCGATGACAGTGGGGGTCGGTGTGTCGAGGGGCAGCATGGCACGCGCGAAGACGCCCGGGTCCGCGTCGTTTGCCAGCGTTACGGTGAAGTCCTGCGCCAAGTGCTTGCCTGCCGCACGGAAAGTCAGCTCGAAGACCTGCGCGGCCGCGAGCCCACACGGGCCTTCGAAGCGCGCCCACTTGCCGTCGCCGAATCTCGCATCGAATTCTCGACCGACCAAGGCACGGACGCGTGGGACATCGAAGCGAAGCGCGAAGGGCGGTCGCTCTTCGACAACGAAGAGCGCGTGCTCGTGACGCTTTGCGAGGCTCGCGGCGATGTTCGCCTCGAGGTCCTCGCCGAACCAGCAGACGTGGACACCGTCGATGAGCTGAGGAAGGCTCGCCTCGATGGACTCGAGGGAGCGCACCTGGAACACTGCGTCGCCGACACGGACTTCGCGCTTCGCGCCATCCTCGGCCTGGGCAGCCTCGATGAACTCCGCGACGCTCGCCGCCAACGCGCGCTGGGACTCGGGGGCTTCGGTTGCCTGCCAGGCGAGGACGAGGCACGGTGCCGGGTCCATGCGCCAGGCCGCGCAGACACGGCCGCGGGTCTCGACCAGGGTCCGGCCGACCTTGCGGATGGTCGCAGCCTCGTCGGCGTGAGCCGTTTCGAGGAGGGCATCGCAAAAGGCTTTGATCTCGTCCGAGACCAAGAAGCGAATCCCCGGCAGATCGCGGAAGCGCTCCAAGCTGTCCGCCACCCCGTCCATGTCGAGGACGATCGGCGCATCGCTCCAAGCGAAGGAAGCCGGCGACCTCGCGACTTGTCCCGCCGCCGTCGTAGCTTGGTCGACCGCTTGGCCGGGTAGGGCCGCGACTGCCAACAGCAAGGCTGCCGCATAACGGCTCGCTCTGCTCATGCGGCGCACCGTGGGAGCGGGTTCAGAACCCGGCGCTGTCGTCGGCGGCGAGCTCGATCAAACCACGCTTCCCCTCTTCGAGGGCGATGGCGATCGGGTTGCTCTCGCGGGTTTCGTAGAGGGGCCGCTGACCACGGACGAGTTCGCGGACGCGCTTCTGGATGAGAGCTGTCTTGCGGTACGACGCGCCGACTTCTTCCATAAGGCGCACGGGAAGGGACTTTCCGATAACTTCGCTCATGAACGGCGGTCTCGAGTCGCTGCGGTTGGGCAGAAGGGCGCTGCGGGCTCGTTGCCGGCCCCAGCTACGGGACCGGCTGCCATGGGCGCGCCGGGCGCTTCTGCCGGAAAATGCCGCACGAGACTAGCCCCGGACCCGAGCCCGCGCAAGGAGCCGTCCCAGCGCCTTCTTTCGGACAAGTCGTCCGGCCAGCTTCTCCGATACGAGAAACATGATGGCTGGCGGCGGGCGTGAACGCAGACTGGGTGAGTTCCGCATCGTCCGAGAACTCGGGCGGGGTGGCATGGGCGTCGTCTTCGAGGCGGTGCAGGAGGGGCTCGGCCGCAAGGTCGCGCTCAAGGTCCTGCCGAGTCACGTCTCCCTGAACCGTGGCGCCCTCGAGCGCTTCAAGCGCGAGGCGATGAGCGCGAGCCGGCTCGTCCACCCGGCCATCGCCCAGGTCTACGCCGTCGGCAAGGACCAGGACCTCCATTACTTCGCGATGGAGCACGTCGACGGGCCGTCGCTCGAGAAGACCATCGAGGCCATGCGCGGGCGGGATCCCTCGAAGCTCCGCCAGTCCTTGCTCGAAGAGGCCGGCTACGAGCGCGGATCATGGATACCGCCGAGCCCGCACGAGCCCTTCTTCGCGGCTTCGGCCGCGTGGATCGCAGAGATTGCCGAGGCCTTGACCGCGGCGCACAACGCGCGCGTCCTCCACCGCGACCTCAAGCCGTCGAACATCATCGTGCGCCGCGATGGGTCACCCGTCCTCGTCGACTTCGGCCTATCGCAGGACGGCATGGAGTCCGGGCTCACGCGGACTGGCGATGCGGTCGGCACGCCGGCCTACATGTCGCCCGAACAAGCGACCGGCGCCAAGGACCTCGACGAGCGGGTCGATGTCTATGGACTCGGTGCGACGCTCTACGAGTTGATCACGTTGCGACCGCCCTTCACCGGGGCCAACGCGCCCGCGATCATGCAGAAGATCCTCGACGAAGACGTCGTCGATCCCTGCAAGGTGAACGCCGCCTGCCCGCGCGACCTCGCGACGATCGTGATGACGTGCCTGCAGAAGCGCCGCGACGATCGCTACCGCTCGACGCGAGAGCTCGCTGTCGACCTGCGCAACTTCCTGCGCGGAGAGACCATTCAGGCGCAGCCGCCGAGCACGCGGTCCAAGATCCGGCGCGGCATCGTCAAGCGACGCAAGACCATCGTCGCCGCCGGCGTGACGGCAGCCTCGCTCGCAGTCCTCGCGGCGGGCTTCACGGCGCTGCGCGGCGGCCTCGACGTTCGCAGCGGCGAAGAAGAGTTCAGCCGCGCCGTCGCCGCCTTCGACCAAAAGCAGGAGACCGAGGCCATCACTTCGTTCTCGAAGGCCCGCGACCTGCTCGGCGACGAGGTCGAGCGCCTGCTCAACAAGTTCGCATTGCCGTACTCGAAAGACGAGCGCGTGTCGACTTGGTTCGAACGCGCCAAGGGCCGGGGCATCGTGAGGCTGCGCCTCGACCCACCGGACGCGCGCCTCTCCGTCCGTCCCTTCGACGCTGACGGGTCGCTCGGAGAGAAGACCGCGATCAGCGGCGAGCGCCTCGCCGCCGGTTCCTATCTCTTCGAACTCGATGCCGGCGAGGACCACGAGCTCGCCGAGTTCATCGTCGAGGTCGGTCGCGGCGAAACGCTGGACCTGCGCCTCACGACCGTTGCCAAGGGCGCGCGTCCGAGCGGCGTCGTCTTCGTCGCGGGCGACCCCAAGCGCAGCCTCGGACCCTTCTGGATCGATCGCTGCGAGGTGACCAACCGCGAGTATGCCGAGTTCTTGGAAGCGCTGAGTCCTGACCAGCGCGCCGACTTCGTGCCGCGTGACGGTTGGCGTGATGGCCGGCCCTTGCCCGACGAGGTCGACGTGCCCGTGCGCTCGATTCGACTTTCGGATGCGGTCAACTACGCGCGCTGGAAGGGCGGACACATTCCGAGTCTCGAGGAGTTCCAAGCGGCGGGTCGCCTCGGCGGTAGCTGGCCCTATCCGTGGGGGGCGAAGCTCGACGAGACCAAGGTCGTCGCCAACCCGAGGAAGCTCAGTCGACCGCTGCCGGTCGGCGAACGCGGCAACGGCGCTTCACGCTGCGGCGTCCACGACCTCCTCGGCAATGTCGCCGAGTGGGTGCTCGGGGCCGATGGTCATTGGCTCGTCGCTGGCGGGAGCTACGAGTCGACGGCTGCCGACCTCAACCTCGACCGCGCCGCGCTGCGGCCGCCGCTCGAGCGGCATCGGGACGTCGGCTTCCGCGTTGCCTACAACGTGCCGACGAAGGCCTACGACCGGACGGGCTTTGGCTACGAAGCGCGCTGGGAGCAGCGCCGCGAGCTCGGCGCCCTGCAGACGCAGACGAGCGTCGACTATGTGAGTGGCGGCAGGCCACGCGTCGCGCTGCGCTTGGCGGGCAACGTCCTGCGTCTCAATGGCCAGCTCGACGGGATCAAGCTGCAGATGCCCGGCGGGCGCGGCTTCTTCGGTGATGGCGAGTGGCAGCGCGTCGGGACGGTCGAGCTCGCGCTCACGCCGATCGACGCGATGGTCGACGTGCGCACCTATGGTGTCAACTTCGAAGAGGTCGTGCGGACCCAGAAGGGCATCTTCGACTTGACGTTGCAAACAGCGGCCTACCCGCGCTCGCTCGTCACTGCGATCGGCGGCGGGCGCTACTTGCATCGCTTCCCGATCCTGCATCGTCCTGGCTTGGTTTCGCAGCACCGCGTCGTCCTGCCTGGGAGCAGCCGCGTCGTGCGCGCTTCCCTCCCCGACTACGAGAGCAGCCTCCACGATGGGCGGCGGGTCGTGACCTTCGAGGTCGATGCCACGGAGTCGAAGCATGCTGCGATCGAGCCGGTCGAAGTCGAGTTCGTCATGGACGAGCAAGGCCCGCCGCTGCCCGACGCGCGCGAGCTCGAGGAGCGCATGGGCGACTGCCTCGATGCCTTCAACGAAGCTCAGGTCAGCGCCGCCGGGCTCGACAGCCTGGCTGCCATCCTCGACCCGAGCTTTTGCTACGGGCCGGACGCGCTTCGAGCGGCGGAGCTGCGCATCGCGATGCGAAACTGTGCGCGCCTCGCGCAGTCGAACGACGCGTTCGAACGCGAGGACGCTCGCCTCGCGCGCTCGAGCTTCGGCAAGCCTCGCGTCCTCAGCGTCGCAGGCATCGCCGACATCGTCCAGTGTGACTACGAGGTGCAGATCGAAGGCAGCGAGCGACCCGAGACCCTGCGCGCGCGCTGGGTGCAGCACGTGCAAGAGGGGGCGAGGACGTGGAAGCTCTACGACTTGCGGCCGCCGACCAAGATGGACACGTGTCGCCAGACGCCGACGGACTTCGTCTCGGACGAACTCGGCCTGCGCATCGCGATCCCCGGCGACTTCCACCATCGTCGCCTCGTGCAACATGCGACGCGCCTGCAGCTGCGCTTCGACTACCGCGACGCCACCGTCCTGCGCAATGTCGCGACCGGCCGGAGCCAGAACGCCGGCTTGTCCATCCTCGTCCTCGGCGACAAGCTCGACTCGGGCGAGCGCGCCGAGCACTTCCACGAACGCAGCACGCGCCACATTTGGCCGCTCTGGGCCCGCCGACCCTGGCCGGGAGCGACGCCTGACGCGACCCTCGCCGGTGGTCAGCGAGCCGAGCGCCGGCAGTTCTTGTTGAGTCGGCCCTTCACGGACGGCAGCGGCACGGAGGTCATGCTGCAACAAGAGGTTCGAGCACGCTCGGGCTCGACGGCGCTCCTGATCATCGCAATCGTGCGCTGCGACGGACCCGATGCGAGCCTCTTCCAAGGCGCGTGGAAGGAGAAGCTCGGCCCGGTCTTCGATCGCTTCCTCGAAGGGGTCGAGTTCAAGCGTTAGCCACCCACCTGGAAGGTGGTCCCCGCGCGCCTGGCCGGCTCGCATGCAGCGAGTGCAAAGCGCTGCGTGCTTCAGGCGGATCTCGTGCAACCGAGGGCAGAAGCTATGCACGCTACACCTTGAGAATCGCTTCGTCGACGAGGTGCGTCCACGGCGGCGTCGTCACCGGGCGGTTCATGATCCCGGCATCAGAGACCGATGTGGCACGAAAGGCCGTTCGAGGTCACG
>CALLZN010000333.1 GCA_937858895.1 uncultured bacterium
GGGCCCAGAGGCCCACGCCGCACGACTTCGGGCGGATCTTATGCAACAGTGAGGTGTAGTCTGATCCCGCGTCAGGCTGGGAGAAGCTCCATGACCGATGCCCGCGAGATCGAGGATGCGCTCGCCGACTACATCGCGCAGCAGCAAGCTGGCGACACGCAGTCGGCGGCAGCCTTCGTCGCCGCGCGCATGGCCGCGAGGACGAAGGCCGAACCCGACTTCGAGCAGCGCCTGCTCTCCTTGATCCGAGCCTTCGAAGCGACGGAACGCGAGCTGCCCGACCTGCGCTCGATACTGCCAGACACGATCGATGGATGGCGCGTGTTCGGCTTCGTAGGCCAAGGGAGCTTCGGCAAGGTCTTTCGTGTGCGGGCCGAAGCGAGCGACGCCGCAACGCAGGACCTCGCCCTCAAGATTCTCCACTGCGACTCCGTGCTGCGGCCGCGAGCTCTCGAGCGTTTCCGACGCGAAGGCGAGGCTCTCAGCCGGCTCGAGATCGAGGGAATCGTGCGCTGCCATGCCTTTGGCGTCTTCGAGGGTTGTCCCTACCTCGTGCTGGACCTCGTCGAAGGCCCGACTCTCGAAGCCTTGATCGAAGAAGCGCGCCGCAGCAACGCCGGGCCGCGCAGCCTGGCGCGTGAGCGCGCGGTAGGCATCATCGCCAAGCTCGCCCGCGCGCTCGATGAGCTCCACCGCTGCGGCCTCTTCCACCGCGACGTCAAGCCCGGCAATGTCGTCATCGCGGCCGGCGACGGGCAACCGTGTCTCATCGACTTTGGGCTCGTCGGCGGCGAGTCTGCGCGCTCATCCGCCGCGACGACATTGACGCAAGAAGGCGACATTGTCGGCACGCCAGCCTACATGGCACCAGAGCAGGCGAGCGGTGCACCGTGCGATGCGCGCACCGACATTCACGCCTTGGGGCTCATGCTCTTCGAAGTCCTGACGCTCGAGCTCCCGCGGGGCCAGCGCGGAACTGGGGCACCGCGCGACGAGATCCGACAGCAGCGACAACGGCACGAACGCATGCTCGAGGCTGAAATCGACGAAGCCTTGGTCGCCATCCATGACCGCGCCACGGCGACCTTTCCGCGACATCGCTACGTCCGCGCTCTCGACATGGCCCTCGACCTCGAGGCCGTGGCTGCGGGTCGACCGCCGCGCCAGGCGACCGCGATCGGACGCAGGCTGTTCGAGGTCCAGGCTCTGCGACCGTGGCTGCTGCCGAGCGTTGCGGCCCTCTTCCTCGTGGCTGTCGGACTCTTGCTGTGGACCGCTGAACGAAGTCGCGTTCGAACGCGGACCACGCAAACTCTGCACGCTATCGAGGCGGCCATCACGGGTCGCCGCAGCCTCGCCGAGGACCTCGATGTCGGCGCGCGTGCTCGCAGCGCCATCGTCGCGTGGGCCAACGACGACAAAGCCCTCGCTTTCGAAACAGCGCAGCGGCTCGCGACCGAAGAGCCAGAGAACGGCTACGCAGCCTTCGTGACGGGCGTGATGGCGCTCGGGACGCGACGCTTCACCGAAGCGAAGCAAGCGCTCGGCAACGCTGCGCGCGCCTTCGATGACATCGAGAGCTGCCAGCGCCTCTACTTGCGCGCGCTTCGGCTAGCAGGCTCGCCCGCCGAAGCCAGGGTGCGCGCTGACGAGCTGATCCAGCGGAGCGAAGGCGCGCTCGACGCCGAGACCTGGCACGAGATCGCTCGCGTCGCCTTCGTGGCCCGCGACGCACGCTTCGGCCTTCGTGCGATCCAAGCTGCCATCGCTGCGTGCGAAGGTCCGCCCTCGCTTGCCATGCTCAACACGGCAGCCATCCTTCACGCTGGCGCTGGCGACCGGCAGGGTGCCGCTGCTCACTACGCGCTCATCCATCGACGCGACCCGAACTACGTCGTCGGGCGCTTCAACGAGGCCCACCACTTCGACAAGGACTGTCGCCTCGAAGAAGCGCGCGAGGCCTATGAGGCCGTCGTCGCGCTCGACCCTGGTCACGCCCAAGCGCTCGCGTCGCTCGCCTGGCTGCACTCGGGCAGTGGACGCGACAGCTGCGAAACTTGCAAAGCCGCCTTCGAGGCGAACCCTCGGCTCTTCGACCCGGACCTCGCCGAAGCCAAGGCCATCGCTGCCGTCGAGGCGAGCATCGACCCGAAGGTCCTCAACACCGTGCTGCAATCCGTCCTGCGCATCGATCGGCGGACGGGTCTGCTCGCGGCGCTCGAGCGCATCCAGCAGCGGGCACAGTTGAGCGATGAAGACCTCGGGCGTGTCACCCGCGCGATCCGACGCCTGTCCCGCTGACCACGGCGCAACGACATTTTTCTAGAGCCAGTGGTCACAACGCCCGCGGCTTCTCCGCTTGAGGACACGTTCCCTGCAAAGCACCAAGGAGTCGCTCATGAAGACCACAATGTTCACCACCTTCGGCCTGGCCCTCGTGCTCGGCCTCAGCAGCTCGATCGCCGCGCAACGCCTGCGCGTCGAGATCCCAAGCGGACAGACCACGACCGGCACGACGAGCGACAACGCGACTTCGAAAGTCGGCGTGACGGTCGGTGGCATCGGCACCACCGTCGTTCCAGTACCCAAGGGCGCGTCGTCCAAGGACGTCGTCGATGCCTTGGTCGACAGAATGTCGAAGGACGGCTACAAGGTCACGCGCGACGGCGACCACGGCTTTTTCATCGACGAGGGACCCAAGGGTCAAAAGGTCGACAAGGGCGGCGGCATCGGCAGCGACGACAGCGGCATCAAGAGCGTCAAGTCGTCGATCGAGAAGGGCGCCAAGGCCGGGGCCAAACAGAACGGCGGACAAGTGCCGCTGCCAGCGCCCAAGCAAGCGAACGCCGTCGCCAGCAAGGCCGGCCGCATTCAAGTCGATGTCGAGGTCGAGCGCATCGAGAACGGCAAGCCGGTCCGCACCGTCGTGCAAGTCGTCGTGCCGGTCGAAGTCGGCGACAGCGCCGCGGACATCGAGAAGCGCGCTCGCGCCACCCTCGAGAAGAGCGGCCTCCAGCCGCGCGACGTAACCGTGCCATCGAACCTCGACGGTAAGACGATGAAGCGCTGTGTCGGCATCGACCGCAGCGCGACTGGCGACCCCGTCCATAGCCTGCGCTTCGAAGCGGAGCTTCCACCCGAGTTCATCTTCGAAGTCGAGTCCTGGGGCGGGACCACGCCGATCCTCGGTTTGACCGACGAAGGTCGCGGCAGCATGCCCCGCATGCCCTGGTTCTACGGCAGCGACCCCTTCCTCGGCCAGCCGCTGCAGCTCTTCGTCGAAGTCGGACCTCCCAACGTGATCGGCGGTCTCTTTCTGGGCGGGCAGCGCTTCGAGCTGCCGATCCCGGCCTTCGGTCCCGACGCATGGCTCTTCGTCGACCCCTTCGCGAGCCTCTTCCTGCCGCTGCCGTTGCCGCAGAACGGCAGCATGGGCTTGCAGTTGCCGCTGCCGCCCGACCCGACGCTTCAAGGCGCCGACCTCTTCTTCCAAGCCATCGTCCTCGATGTCCAGCAGGTCGTGTTCGCGACGACCAATCGAGTCGTCGTCCACCCGATGCAGCCGCGTCGCTGAGCCTCAGCTCAGGTAGACGACCTGCGCACCGACGGGCGGAAGCGTCCCGGCCTCGATGAGGCGCAGGTGATCGTCCTTGACGAAGAAGAGCGGAAGCGCCTCGGCGTTCTTCTCGCGGAAGGCCTCGAAGCCAAACGCCTCGGTCAGCTGCGTGACCTTGAAGTCATGCCCCTTCCAGTAGCGGCTCGTGATCGCGCGGTAGGTCCCTGCTTCGCCCCACGGGGCGCGCCCGCTCATGTCGGACTTGGCTGACTCGAGCTCGGTCGGCGTCAACTGGAGGACGGCTTCACGGCCGAACTCACGCGCGAAGCGCAGGCAAGCGAGCGCGTTGTAGCTCTCGTCCTCGGTCGCGCCGAGGATCCACGAAACACGTTCGAGGGGCAGATCCATCGTCGCCTCTTCCGAGAGGACATCGGCGAAATGGACCTCGATGCCCTCCTGTCGTGCACGTGAGACGCGACGATAGCGCGTGTCGGCAACGACGACGCGGGCGCCAGCCTTCTCGAGCGCACGCGCCAGCGAAACGGCCCACATCGAAGCACCGACGATCAGAATGCCACGTCCGGATTTGGCAGCGAGCCCGAGTTTGCGCGCGAAGGGGCGAATCGTCAGCCCATGGAGCAGGACCGTGAAGAGAATGACCCCGAAGACGATGGGCACGAGGATCGGACCGTCGGCATAGCCGGCGCTCGCGAGTCGCGGCCCGAAGCTCGCGGCGACGGCCGCAGCAACGACCCCGCGCGGCGCGATCCACGCGATGAACAAGACCTCGTTCTTCGGCACGTCGCTGCCCGCGAAGGCGACCCAGGCGACGATCGGTCGGATGACGAAGAGGATGACCGCGATCAGGATGAGCTTGGCGCCGAAGAGCTGCTCGAGCACCTCGATGCGCAAGTCTGCCGCTAGAACGATGAAGAGCGTCGACACGAGCAACGTCGTGACCTGCTCCTTGAAGTGACGGATGTCATCGACGCTGTGGTTCTCGACGTTCGCAAGAACGAGCCCCATGGCGGTCACGGCGAGCAAGCCCATCTCGTGGTGCAAGGCCTCACAGCCAGCAAACACAACGAGGACCGAGGCCAAGATCACCGGCGACTTCAAGTTCTCGGCGATCGACCCGCGGTCGAGCGCCTTGCCGAGTCCGACGGCTGCCAAGTAGCCGACGATCGCGCTGACGGCGCCTGTCCAAGCGAATGTCCACAGGATGCCCGATGACGAGGCATCGCCGTGCGCGGCCAAGCCGATCGACAACTCGAGGACGAGGAGAGCGAGGATGGCGCCAAAGGGGTCGTTGACGATGCCCTCCCACTTGAGGAGCGTCGCTGGTCGCATCGCTATGCGAGCGGCCCGCAGCATAGGCAAGATGACCGTCGGACCCGTGACGACGAGGATGGCACCGAGCGTCGCCGACGTCGCAAGGGTCAACCCGGCGATGAAGACACCAGCCAAGGTCGTGAGCGCGAAGCCGACGACGAGCCCCGAAGCGATGAGACGCCCGAGCGCGCGGCCGTGGCGTCGCGCTTCCGTGAGCTTGAGCGTCATCCCGCCCTCGAAGAGGACGACGGCGACCGAAAGACGAATGAGCGGCTGCAGCAAGTCGCCGAACATCGCGCGCGGATCGAGCGCGAACGGCAAACCGAAGGTTCGAGCCACGGGTCCGGCGAAGAGGCCCGTCATGAGGAGCAGCAGCAGGGCCGGGAATCGCAGACGCGACGCCACCCACTGTGCCGTGACGCCGACGGCCACGATGCCCGCGAGGATGTATAGAGGTTCTTGCAAGGCGGCGCGATGATACGGTTCGCGCAGGCCCGCGCACGTTTTCGAATCGTGACGCCGCAGCACACGTTTCGCAAAGGGCTTGCGCAGGAGTGACGCGGTACTATCGTGCGCGTCCAGTGGACCTCCCGAAACCTCCGATCGCCGAACGCTTCCGCGTGCGTTCCTACGAACTCGACTCGCTCGGCCACCTCAACAATGCGGTGTGGTTCTCGTGGCTCGAAGAGGCGACCTTCGCCGCCCTCGCCCACAAGGGGCTCGACTTCGCGTCGTTTGCGCAGCGACGGTGGATCCCGATCGTGGTGCACGCGAGCCTCGACTTTCGCAAGGAGCTCCGCGCCGGTGACGAAGCCCTCGTCGAAGGCCACGTGCTCGGCTACGGCCGCACGAGCGTGCGGCTCGGCTACCGCATCCTGAGGCTGCGCGACGACGCGGTCGCGGCGACCGGCGAGCGCGTCTGGGTCATCGTCGACGACGCCCGCGAGAAGATCGCGATACCGACCGAGCTACGCGAGGCGCTCGGGCCGATCAGCGCTTCTGAATCGTGACCTCGTCCTCGACGCGATCACGCATGTTGCCATCGAAGACTTGCTTGACCCATCGACCACGCACGGCGCCGTTCTCGAAGCGAGCCACGAGGGCCTCCTTGCCGAGGATCGGGATGTCACCACCGGCGATCTCGAAGCTCGCGCCCTTGCCTCCGACTTCGTTCCAGTAGTCGAAGAGAACGCGACTGATCTTGTAGAAGCCCTTGTCGTAGCTCCGCTCGTCGGAGCGGTAGTGGACCTTCATGCCGACGAAGGCACCGCTCGCGTCGTAGTAGAGCTTCGCGGTCTGGGTGTCGTTCGCGCGAGCACCGTCGGTGTAGCTGACGCAGCGCCCAGGCCTCGCGACATCTTCGCTTCCGGCGTCGAGATCGAGTTCGCGCAGATCGACGTCCTTGCTGGCCTTGACGAGTTGCTTCTCGACGAAGATGGCGTCGAGGCGCGTCGCGTCACCGAGTGAGCCCTGGCCCGCGATCCCGAAATTTTCACGCGTGCACCCAGCGAACGCGGTCAAAAGAACGAAGGTGGCGACGAATCTGCTCATGTCGCTGTTTCGTCCTGCAGAGTGCACGGGCTTGAACGCCTGCTTCCCCCTCACTGGGCAGCGATGCGTGCTTCGATCTGCGAGATCGTCTGCGGGGCATGTCCCGCGTAGTGATTGTTCGCGAAGACGAAGACATCACCATGCTGGCGCATCGCGAGCATCCAACGCACCCAAACAGCGATGCGCCAGCTCTGGTCGATGACCTCGCGGCCCCATTTCTTGGTGATGCGCTCGATCCCCTTCCGGTCCCCGAGCAAACGCAAGTACGCGAAGCCGCCGGGGCGCTGCGCGTGGTCTTCCATGCGCCGCAGCATGTCCTCGGGGTCGGGCATCCACGGGTGGTCGATGGTGGCGAGTGCAGCGCCATGCCGCTCGAGCACGGCGTAGAGTTCGTCCTTCAAGAAGGCCTTGTTGCGCACCTCGACTGCGATCCGTGCGGACGAAGTCGTCAGCTCGCGGTGGCGCGCGAGGAAGGGATCGAGCCGCTGCACGATGGTCTGCACGTCGACGCCGCTATCCCGACGAAAATACGGGAACTGCAAGAGCATGGGACCGAGCCGCGAACCGAGACGCTCGAAGCGCTCGACGAAGACGCGATGCGTGTCGTAACAGTCGACGAGGAAGGCTTCGTGGCTGATCGCTTGCGGGAACTTCGGGCAGATCAAGAACTGCGTCCCTGCCCGCGCTGCCCAAGAATCGATCGAGGCCTCGCTCGGCACACCGTAGAAGCTGCTGTCGAGCTCGACTGCTGAGTAGCGCTGCACGTAGCGCCCGAACATGTCATTGCGCTTCGTGCCCTCGGGGTAGAAGGGGCCGACCCAATCCGGGTAGGACCATCCAGCTGTCCCCAAGTGCAGGGCGTTCATCGGCAGCGCTCAACGACAGAGCAAAATACGATTCCCGAAGACGACATCCGTCATGCCGTTCCCATCGAGATCCGCAGTCGTGAAGCTACGCGGCACCTTCGATCCGATCCAGCGACCGCTGAAAACGTAGGCGAGCCCGAGCGCGCCGCGATCCTGATTGCGGAAGAGGGTCAGCATCGGTCGGATCTGACTGCCCTCGGCGATCTGACTCACGACGAAGAGGTCCCGCAAGCCATCGCCATTCATGTCGACGGCCTCGAGACCGATCGCATCGCCCGGAAAACTCAAGAGCGACCCGCCTAGCTCCACGAGTTGACCCTCGAAGCTGGAACCGGTCCACCGCAGACGGTTGAACCACACGCGCACGCCGCGGGCATCGGGTGCGAGGACAGCGACATCGTCGCGGCCATCTTCGTCGAGATCGACCAGGAGTGGCGACTGCGAGAAGGTTGTCGACGCGCGCGTCAGCGACGGCTCGTCGACGAAGAGGTCTTGTCCAGGCGTTGCCGCAAGGGTCAGCGACGCAAAGTGGACCCGGTCACCCGTGTCGTAGGCGACTTCGATGGCGGGACGCGTGATGTCGGGCGGGAGCATGTTGCCCGCGGCGAACGCCAAGGCTGCCGCGTCGATCGCGCGGGCGCTAGCGGGTTCGAACAAGGCCAGGGCATCTGCGTCGGCCCGGCCGCGCAAAAAGACGAGCCTCACCTCGCTACGTTCGCCGATCGGCTTGGATCGCAGCAGAATGACCAAGTCACCGATCGCGTCGCCGTTCGGGTCGACGACGAGGATCTCGCTGCGATCCTCGAGCTCGACACCCGCGGCGCCCGCCCCAAGGAGCCGTCGAAGATCACTGCTCGATCGAAGCTGCTTCGTGGTCGGATCGAAGACCTGCAGCCGCCCGTCCCGCGTGAGCCATGCGTACTTGGCGACACCGTTGCGCTCGAGCGCGACGAGAGTCGTTGGGAGGAGGGCCGCAACGTCCATCGGCTGGTCGAAACCGAAGGACGGTTCGAACGCACCGGGAGCCGAAAAGTAGGCCGCCGACAAGCCGCGGTCATCGAACCACGCGACATCGTCCGAACGGTTGTCGCCGTCCAAATCGCCTACGACACTCCGCAGCGGGTCGGCCGCGGTCGGCAGTCGGGGCACACGCGAGTGCAAGCGACCACCTGTAACCACGAAGGTGGAGGCTACAGGTTGTCGGATGTTGTCGAAGTAGTCGTCGTGCTGGACGAGGAGGGCCTGCTTCTTGACCGACCCGACATTCACCTCGGTGCAGGTAACGGCATTGATGCCACGCAAGAGCTCGCCGTCGGTCTCGCCGTTCGTCAACAGAGTCGGCCGCCCAGCCTTGAAGTCGAAGGCATAGAGCGGACTCCCGACGCCCGAGTTGGAGCTCGCACAGACGAGCTCTTCCTGACCATCGGCATCGATGTCGATCCGCTCATGGAACGCGAAGCGCGGCGAAGACCCCACAGCCACCGCTGAGCTGAGCTTCACGGCTTCGAAGCCGTCGCCGCGGTTCACGAGCAAGCCGAGCCAAGCGATCGTAGTGGAGTTCACCGCGAGCACTTCAGCTCCAACGACGAGGTGGCGACGCATGACGTTCGACGCGTCGCGCAGCAACACCGAAGTCAAGATCGTCGGAGCCGTCTGCGTCAGTCCGGCATCCGTTCCCCAGCGCACCCGCTCGCTGCGCGCAAATCCGCCGCTGCCATTCCCATAGAGAATGACAACGTCGCGATAAATCGTGTCCTCGTCATAGGCGACATCGAGCTTTCCATCGCCATCGAGGTCGGCGACATGGAGGCGACTGCGCTTGGAACCAGGAAGCCCGTGATCCGAGCGTAGCGGCACGTTGGAAGTGACCTTGGTCCAGACTTCGATCGGCGCCTTGATCGGATCGAGACGCAAAACAATCACGTCGAGAACGCCGTCTCCATCGAGGTCGCCACGCGCAGCATCAGCGACGTCCCCATCGGTCGCCAAGGAACGCGGCGCGTGATTCTGCTTCAAGAAGGGCTCGAGGATCGATGCGCTCGCCACGTTGGACAGCAGCAGCGCGTGCTCGGCGAAGCCGTTGACGCTGTTGCCCGCAACCGTGAAGAGATCTTCCGGCTGCCCTGACGTGTTGAATCGCCCCGGGAGAAGGAGACGCGGGTCACGAACGCCGGTCGAGATGCTCGAACCCACCTCGCGGAAGATGCCCATGCCCTGGTTGCGCAGGAGGGTCACGCGGCCGAAGCCCTGTTGGTCGCTTCGCAACGCGACGGCGTCGCGACCGAAGGGGCTCGACTCACGAAAGTCGCCGGCTGCCAGATGCGTCGTCGATGCCGAGAGATCGCTCACGAAGGCACCGAGCTGCGGATCCGAGCGCGCGAAGCGCACGCCTGTCGCATCCTCTTCGAGACGCGACTCGTAGTGGATCTCTCCGTTGTCGCCCAGCTCGAGGCTCAGCAAGATCGCCCCACCGCCCGGAAGTCCGTCCGGCGACTCGGGCATGCGAAACACGATTCCCTGTTCGGTCGAGTCGTCCCTGAAGATGGCCTCCGACTTGACGTCGGTCTTGGCGCCGCCTTTCTCGATGGAGAGGGACACCCGATCGAAGAGGTAGCGAAATCCGACCTCGTTTTCTGCCGGCACGAGCCCTCGACCAAAGAGCCGAGCCTGGACGCCACCTTCGACCGGTAGCGACGCTGGGCCGACCCCGCGCGGCGAAGGGACATAGAGCAGACGCGGCAGGTCGAGGGCCTTGCGGCCGGCGCTCGTATCGAGTGCCACGCCGGACTCGGGACCGCGCAGCAATACACGCGCTAGCCCGGGATAGCTCGCCGCCGGTGCCACGCCCTCGATCGTCGAGATTCCCGTGATCGCGTCACGCGCGTAGGATTTGGCGATGGCCGCGACACGGCGCTGGGCGTCGAGATTCGGCTCACCGTTGACGAGGCTTGGCGCTTGGTAGTTTCGTTGCAAGACCGCGAGCTCGACATTGGCCGCTTCACTGCTCGCTGCGAGGATCTTGTTGGCCTCGAGGCGGAAGCGGCTCGTCCCATCGACGGACACGACGATGGCTCCGTTGAGGAGGTTGCCGTCCTTCTTGATGACTTCGCCCGGCTCCACGAAGCGGAGTGTCGCAGGCGCAGCGATGTCGCGGCCGTCGGACTCGGCGAAGAGTTGCGCGTCGACGCTGCGGTCCGGGATCGTCAAGAGCGAACGCACCAAGTTGACGTCCAGAAAGGCCAACATCGTCGTTGTGCGCGTGACTGGATCGACGCTCGTCGACGCGGCCGGAACCCGACTCGCGCTGCGGGCCAAGCCGATGTCGAGAGCAGCGAGACTGATCGTCGCCTCGGCTTCCTGCGGCAGGACGTAGTTCGGGATGCGCACGGTCACGAGGACCGAGGGGGGCAGGAGCAAGGCGGGGGCGGGCGGCGCGGATGGCCGGTGGAGGGGGGGCGGCGGCGGCCGCAGCTCGCACGTGTGGGGCGCCGCCCCGCCGCTTCGGCTCGCGAAGATCCCACCGATGACGCCGCTGCCGCACGAAGCGAGCAGAGCCATGACGAACGCCGCGCTGCCCAAGCGGGCAAGGCGAGCGCGCTGGCGTGGCCGCGGTCTTCGGTCGTCGAGCATGGAGGATCCCCATGCAGTCTACCCCACGGTCGTCGCTCCGTCGTCGGCTGACGCAGCGCAGGTCCTGCATCGCCGCTTCGAGCCTGCGCGTGCTGCGGCCGCCCAGAGCCAGCCTTGCGAGCGCGCCTTGCCGACCGCAAGATGCTCATCGAGGCCCCGAATGACGTCTTTCGACATCCACGCCGCTCGAGAGACCATCGAGCGCTTCGATCCAGCTGGCGTCGCGAGCTACGAGCAGGCCAAAGCGGCCATCCTCGCCCTCCTCCGAGATGTCGAGTCCCCGACCGCTCGCACGACTTATGAACCGGGACATTTGACGGCCAGCGCGATCGTCCTGT